>CBINKC010000003.1:0-85251 GCA_966251135.1 uncultured Burkholderiaceae bacterium | reverse complement strand
TGCAGTGGACCGTCACCATCGGTTCGTCCGGCGGCGTGCCGGTCCAGCCTGTCGTCGTGCAGCGGCCCGTGGTCGTGCAGCAGCCTGTCGTCGTTCAGCAACCCGTGTATGCATCGCACCGCCCGCGGTTTGGCTACCGCGAGCCCACACGCTGGGATCGCGACGGCGACGGCATACCGAACCGCCGTGACGCCGTCTACAACCCTCGCTGGGACCGCGACGGTGACGGCATCCCCAATCGCCACGACCGCTACGACAACCGCCGGCACATCCACGAAGGACAAGGACACCGCGGCGAACGCTACTGGCAGTAGGGGGTCCCGGCGCGGGTTTGGCAGCCGTGTGGCGGGGGGCTAAGGTGACGGGGGTCACCCACGGAGCACGCCATGCCCGCGATGCCAGAGTTTTCTCGCCGCTGCCTGCCCATCAAACTCGACAGCACCTCCAACGGCGAGTTCGCTCCTGTCCCCCTCGACGCCGCCGCACAGCACGCGCGGCGTGAGGCGCACGAGGCGATCGACGAGGCCGCACACCGCACCGGCCACACGCGGCGCAGCTATCTCGTGAGCCTGCTCGGTGCGGCGGCCACGCTGGGCGCCTTCAATCGCGCCTTTGCTGCGGCCGGCCGTCGCGGTGGCGGCTACGAGTTGCCGCGCGAGGCGCCCTTCGAGATGGCTGCCGCCCGGGCGGTGCTGGCGGGCGACGAGTTCATCTTCGATGTGCAGCTGCACCACGTGAACCCGCAGGGCGCGTGGCGCCAGAAGGGCAGCGGCGACTGGCTCAAGGGCATGCCCAACGCCCGCTGCGGCCAAGCCGACCCCATCGAGTGTTTCTCCAGCGTCGCGCTGCTCAAGGACGTGTTCCTCGACAGCGACACCGCGATGGGCGTGCTCTCGCACGTGCCGGGCGACGGCGACACCAACCCGCTCGATTTCGAAGCGGCCGGCGCTACACGCACCGCGGCCCAGGCGCTGGATGGCACCGAGCGGCTGCTGCTGCACGGGCGCTGCATGCCCACGCTGGAGGGCGAGCTCGACGGCATGGACGCGCAGTCGGCGAGATACCGGCTTTCCGCCTTCAAGACTTACACGCAGTTCGGCCCGCCCCAGGGGCCGGCGGGCTTTCGCCTCGACGATGACCGCCACGGCACGCCCTTCATCGAGCGCGTGCGCCGGCTGGGGGTGCGCAACATCGCCGTGCACAAGGGCTTGCCCTTCGGCCGGCGGGGTTGGGAGTATTCGCTCGCCGACGACATCGGGCCCGCCGCGAAGCGCCACCCCGACATGAACTTCCTCGTCTATCACAGCGGCTTCGACACGGCGGTGAAGGAGGGCCCGTACGACCCCCGTGCCAAGGCGGGCGTCGACGTGCTGATCCGCTCGGTGGCCGAGGCCGGGCAGCCCCGCAACGTGTACGCCGAGTTGGGCAGCACCTGGCGCTACGTGATGCGCGACCCCGACCAGGCAGCACACCTGCTGGGCAAGCTGCTCAAGGCCTTCGGCGAGGACCACATCCTGTGGGGCACCGACTCCATCTGGTACGGCAGCCCGCAGGACCAGATCCAGGCGTTTCGCGCCTTCCAGATCAGTCGCGAGTTCCAGCAGACGTACGGCTACCCGGCCCTCACGCCTGCCATGCGGCGCAGGATCTTCGGGCTGAATGCCGCGCGCGTGTACGGCCTGGAGCCGCAGGAGCTGCGGCGCAAGCTCTCGCGCGACCCCGTGCACAAGCGCAAGGCGCAGTACCTCGACGACCCGCGGCCCGACTTCGCCACCTACGGCCCGCGCACGCGCGCCGAGTTCGTCGCCTTTCGCCGGCTGCAGGCCATGCGGGGTGCAGTGCCGCTGTGATGGGGGCGGAGGCGGTCGCGCATGCCCAAGGTCCTGCTCGTTGCGCTGCCGATCCTGATCCTGGCCGCTGTGGTGGCCGCCCTCGGGTGGACTGGGGCGATCAACCGCCCGCATTCAAGCACTACGCAGGGGCGCCCCGCGCCGCCCTGCCCGATCCCCGCGGGCGCGCATCGCCTCGGTTCGATCGTGCGGCGCTCGGCCAGGTGCTGTGGCACACGAGTGGCATCACCGAGCGGCGCGGCGGACTCGAACTGCGCGTCTCGCCGTCGTCCGTGGCGCTGTTTCCCACCGAGTTGTACGTGGTCGCACGCGATGTGCCGGGCCTCGCGCCCGGGCTGTGGCATTACGACGCCCGGTTGCACGCGCTGGAGCGTTTGGCCGAGGCGCCTCGGATGACGCGGCGCTCGGTGCGCCGGGCGACGCTGCGCTGCGCGACGCGCCGGCCATCGTCGTGGCGACGGCCGTCTTCCGGCGCACGGGGCACAAGTACCGAGACAGTACCTACCGCTATGTGCTGGCCGACCTGGGCCATGCGATGGAGAACCTGCGTGTGGCCTCCGGCGCCGTGGGCGCAGGCGCCATGCTGCGGCCCGCCTTCGACCAGTCGCGTGTGGCGGCTACTCTGGGCGTGGACGAAAGCGAGGAGGGCGTGCGCGCGATGGTCGCGTTGCTCCGCCGCGACCCGCAGGATGGGGCTGCTCTTCTCGCGGCGCCGCGATGGCGGCCCGCGCCCGTGCTCACGGAAGAAGCGTCGGCGCTGGGCGTGCCGGCGTAACCCGCGCCGGGTTCGTTACAGCACGAGCGCCGCGACGAAGATGCCCACCATCACGAACGCGATGCCGACCTTGGCCACCATGCCGAGCAGGAGGCCCAGCCAGGTGGCGATGCCCACGCGCACGGCCCGCTGCTCGTCGCGCCGCGCCAGGTATTCGCCGGCCGCCGCGCCCACGAGCGGCATGAACAGCAAGCCCACGAGGCCGGTGAACAGCCCCGCGACTGTGCCGATGGCCGCTCCGATCAGCGCCTGCCTGCTCGCCCCCGCACGCCTGGCGCCCATCAGGCCGGCCACGTAATCGAGCGCCAAAGACAGCAAGGTGAGCGCGGCCAGAGCCGCCAACGTGAGCCCGCCCACTCGGGCGAAGTCGTCGATCCACGCGCCCAGCACCATGCCGGCCAGCACGAGCACGTTGCCGGGCAGCACCGGAAGCACCGTGCCCGCGACGCCGGTCACGATGAGGACAACGCTGCAGATCCAGAGGAAAACGTCCATGCGTACGTGTGAAGCAAGCCCGGTGCCGCGATGAAAGGTGGCGGCCGCGGGGCCATGGCCTCCAATGGCAGCCTATAGACTGCCCCCATGAAGATCGACTTCGTATCCGACACCGTGTGCCCCTGGTGCGCCATCGGCCTGCGTTCGCTGGAGATCGCCCTGGAGCGGCTTGGCGACGAAGTGCAGGCCGAGCTGCACTTCCAGCCCTTCGAGATCAACCCGCACATGCCGCCCGAAGGGCAGGACATCGTCGAACACTTGTCGCAGAAGTACGGCATCACGCCACAGCAAGTGCATGCCAGCCAGCAGCACATCCGCGAGCGTGCAGCGGAACTGGGCCTGAACTTCGACATGCGCGGGCGTGCGGTCAACAGCTTCGACGCGCACCGCCTGATGCATTGGGCTGGGCTGGAGGGCCGCCAGCGCGAACTGCAGCGCAGGCTGTTCGACGCCTACTTCGGTCGCGGCGAGAGCCCAGCCGACCACGAGGTGCTCACGCGCCTGGCTGCCGAGGCCGGCCTCGACGCCGACGAGGCCCTCAAGGTGCTCCAGACCCGGGCCTATGCCGAGGAGGTGCGCGAGCGCAAGCGGTTCTATGTGGCGCGCGGCATCCACTCGGTGCCTGCGGTCATCATCGACGACAAGCACCTGCTGCAGGGCGGCCATCCGCCCGAGGTCTTCGAGCAGGCGCTGAGGGAGATTGCGCGCGGGCAATGACGCATGGCTCCTCGTTTGCTCCTGACACGCAAACCGGCGGGGCTTCGACGCACTATCCGACCCAGCCGGTCTGGACCACCGTCTCGATGACCTGCTCGAACTCGCCCATCGCGGCAACGTAGTCCCAACGCTCGACCACGGCTCGGGCACCGTCCCAGCGCACCAGGTTCACCGAGTTGGCCACGCCCTCGCGAACCCGGTGCGACACCGCCGTGCCCGCCTGTACCGACCACAGGCGCCGCGGCAGGCCGCCGTTGAGTTCATGCAGCGGCAGCAGGTAAGGCAGGTGGATGTGCCCGCCCATCACCATGTCGGCTCCCGCACGCGCCCAGGCCGAGATCGCGTGATCATGGCCACGCAGCCGGTCGTGCTCGTCCTGCGCGCGCAGCACGGCCGCAGGCTGGTGCACCACCACCACGCGCAGTTGCCCCGGCTGCGCACCGCGCAGCCGCTGCGCCACCCGCTCTACCTGCTCGGGCGAGACCTCGCCGTTCTTGTGCCGGTGCGCCCGCGTTGTGTTCACGCCCACCACGAGCCACGCGCCCGACTCGTATACCGGCTCCAGCTCCTCGCCGAAGGCTCGCCTGTGGTTGCCGTAAGGCATGAGCACGCGCTGCGGCAAGTTGAACAGCGGGATGTCATGGTTGCCCGGAATGACCACGCGGTGCGCGATGCCCAGCCGCTCGACGAACTCGCGCGCCGCTCGGAACTGCGCCGTGCGGGCGCGCTGCGTGATGTCCCCCGACATCACCAGCACCTGCGGCCGATGCCGGTGCGCCAGCCGAACTAGCGCTTCCACCACGGTCGGCTGCTCGGTGCCGAAATGCGGGTCCGACACCTGCAGCAGCAGACCCGCCGCGCCGCTCATGCCCCAGCGTCCGCAGCCACATCGGCGGCTGCGCCGGGATGACCGGCCTCCTCGGGCTTGAGCAGGTACAGCGGCCGTGGCGACACGCGGAATTCCAGCGGTGTGCGCATCAGCATCAGTTCGCCGTCGGCCGCTACCTTGATGCGGCGCCGGCCATAGGGCAGCCAGGGCGTCACCGTCATGTGTTGGAACTGGAAGCTGTCCACCCGCTCGGCGTCGCCCAGCGTGCCCATCGCGCCGCGCAGCATCAAACCAAGCATCGCCCAGGTGCTCATCGGCCGCAGCATGACCGCGGCCACGCGCCCATGGTCTACCGCTGGCGCATGCGCAATGCCCACCTGTTCCAGCTGCAGGCGGTTGTTGCCGACAAACAGCGTAGGGGTGCGCACGTCACGCACCTTTGCGCCCAGCTCGATGCGCAGGCGCAGCTGCGGGCGGCTGCGCATCAGCGTCGCGATGCCCGCGGCCAGGGCCACGAGCCGGCGGCGGCCGTAGCGCGTCTTCAAGCGTTCGCGGTCCTCCAGCAGTTCGGCATACAGCCCCACGCTGGCGTTCACAAGGAACACTCGGTCATTGACCAGCCCCACCTGCACCGGATGCACCCGCGCTGTCAGCAGCGCGCGCGTGGCCTCCTCCATGTCGAGCGGAATGCCTTGGGTGCGGCCGAAGTAGTTGAAAGTGCCGCGCGGCAGCACGCCCATGGGGCAGCCGGTGTCGTGCGCCGCCTGGGCCACGGCGTTGAGCGTGCCATCGCCCCCGGCGGCAACGACCACGCCGCCTTGCGCATAGGCCTGCTCGGCCGCCCGGCGCGCTGCCAGCGGAATCTGTGCGCCACGCTCCGGCGTCAAGATCCGGTATCGGCGCCCCGCGGGCCTGAGCACGTTGTCGATGACCTGGTGCACGGCTTGGGCGTCGCCGGAGCCCGAGCCGGCGTTGAGCAGGATGAACAGCGGGGCGGTAGGCGAATTCGGCCGGGACATGGCCATCGGCATAGGCAAGAAGGATGCCGCTGGCCACACTGACTTGTTCACGCACGGTTGCAACGCTGGAACGTCGATTGCCGCATCGGTGACCCGCCATGAACGATGCCTCGCATACCCCGCCCTCCGGGAGGGTGGCCGATTCAACGGGCTGGAAGCCCTGGGCACCGCGAGAACACGTCGGGCCCAACTCGTCCATGGGGGTGGGGCGCCGCGGCGTCTACATGGAAGCGCGAAGGGTGCTGCAGGTTCGGCTCGGCACCCTCGCATGGGCGACGCAGGCGCTTTAGTTGGGGGGCGGGTTGACAAGCGCGGGGCGTGCGAGCCTCATACGCGTTTTGGTCCGTACGCCTGAGCAGTAGGAGGATGCGATGCGACCCCATGTCGCCACGCCGCCGCGCGCGCCTCACCTGATGCCTTGCCCTCGCTGTGGCGAGGCCAACGGCATCACGGCCGTCGCGTGCTGGAAGTGCGAGCTGCAGCTGATGCCGGCGGCCCTGCTGAAGCCGCGTCCCCTACCGCAGCCGCAGCCCGGGGATGCGCTCTCGCATCCGCCGGTGCTCCGTCCCGACGTCCCTTCGGATGATGTCTCGCTGCGTATCGGCACGCTCGCTCGGCGACGCCGCGATGACCCGCGCACCCTGTCGCTCTCCGTGCCCCCGGCGCTGGAGTCGACCGCGAACGCGCCTTCGTCCGCGGCGCCTTCAAGAGCGCGTCGCGTGCAGTCGCTGGTCGCGCTCGTCCTCCTGTTCGTGGGCGGCCTGATGGGTGCGCTCATCGCGGCCTGGGTGCCGCACGACGAAGGTGGCGCCGCTGTTGCACGTCCCCCGAGGGGCCAGGCCGCCGCCGCGGTGGCATCACCCGCGTTGCCCGAGGCGCCGCTACGTGCGCCAGCCGCCGTGGCCGAGCCTGCCCCCGCGGATGCCGGGCACACGCCTGCCCCGACATCAGGGTCTTTCTCGACCTCGCGGCCACCGGCCATGCCGAGCCCAAGGCCGTGATGTCCCTGATGGCGTGGTGATTCCGCTCTACAACGAACTACCTCGCCCGACAACCGCCGCCGGCTCATACTCGGCGCATGCACGTCCCGGCGCCCCATGCGCACCCGCGTGAGTTCCTCAGGGCCTTGTTCGATGAGGCCGTGGCGCGGGCCTTGCCCGCGAGGGTGATGGCCGCGCACCTCCCGCCGCCGCCGTCCGGTCGCACGCTGGTGCTCGGTGCGGGCAAGGCGGGTGGCTCGATGGCCGCCGCCGTCGAGGCGCTGTGGCCAGCCGGCGCGCCGCTGTCGGGGCTCGCGGTCACGCGCTACGGCCACGTGCCGCCCGGCCATCGCACAAGCCGCATCGAAGTCGTGGAGGCCGCGCACCCCGTGCCCGACGAAGCCGGCCGCCGCGCCGCCGAGCGCATGGTGCAGCTGACCCAGGGGCTGGCCGCGGACGACCTCGTGCTCTGCCTCATCTCCGGCGGGGGATCCGCGCTGCTGACCCTGCCGGCGCCCGGTCTGGGCTTCGAGGACAAGCAGGCCATCCATCGCGAGCTGCTGCGCAGCGGCGCCGCCATCGACGAGATGAACTGTGTGCGCAAGCACCTGTCCGGAATCAAGGGCGGCAGGCTCGCAGCGATGTGCGCGCCGGCCCGCGTGATCACGCTGCTCATCTCCGACGTGCCGGGCGACGACCCCGCCGTCATCGCCAGCGGTCCCACGGTGCCCGACCCCACCACCTGCGCCGACGCGCTGGCCATCCTGGTGCGCTACGGCATCGATATTCCGCCCGCGGTGCGGCACAGCCTCGAAAGCGGTGCCTTCGAGACCCCCAAGCCGGGCGATCCGCGCTTTGCCGGCCACGCGGTGCAGCTCATCGCCACTCCGCAGCAAAGCCTCGAAGCGGCGGCCGCCCTTGCACGCAGCGCCGGCGTGGAGGCGCACATCCTGTCCGACGAGGTCGAAGGCGAGTCACGAGAGGCCGGCAAGGTACATGCGGCGATCGCTCGGGCAGTGGCGCGCCGCGGCTCGCCGTTTCGCAAGCCCTGCGTGATCCTCTCCGGCGGCGAGACCACGGTCGCCGTGCACGCCCCCGGCGGGCGCGGCGGTCGTGCGGGCGAGTTCCTCCTCGGCTGCGCCCTGGCCTTGCAGGGCCAGCCCGGGGTCCATGTGCTCGCCGCCGACACCGATGGCATCGACGGACTCGAAGACAACGCTGGCGCCAGCGTTGCCCCCGACACGCTCCAGCGCGCTGCGGCCCGCGGCATGAAGGCTGGCGAGTACCTCGACCGCCACGACTCGCACAGCTTCTTCAGCGCGTTGGGTGACCTCGTCATGACCGGTCCCACCTATACGAACGTCAACGACTTCAGGGCCTTGCTGGTGCTGTAGCCCGCGAGGTGGGCGCTACGCGGGCGGCGAGCGGCCGCTACCATGCGCGCCTTCATGACGACCGCATTCACGCTACGACTGGCCGCCGCTGGGGCAAGCCTCAGTGCCTGCATGCTCGCCTGCGCGCAGTCCACCGATGCCCTGCGCACGGCACCCGCGCAGGTGCGCGTCGGCGTCGAGCGGATCCGCCTGCCTGGCGGCGAGCACATGGGCCTGGTCGGCACCTCGTACCTGATCGGCTTGGGCCGCGGCGTGTCCCTTGGGCCAGCCCTCTACGGTGCGGCCAGCGGGCGGCGCGGCGGATTGTTTGCGCTCGGTGTCGAAGCAGGCTGGCAGGGCCGCATTGCCGGGCCTCTTACGCTCGATGCCGGCCTTTACGCCGGCGGCGGAGGGGGAGGTGGCGCGCCGGTGGGCGGCGGTCTCATGCTGCGGCCCCACGTCGATCTGCTGTGGGATTTCGGGCCGTTCCTCGCCGGCATCTCGGCCTCGCGCGTGCGCTTCCCCCAGGGCGATATCGACAGCCGCCAACTCGGCCTGGTGATCAGCGCGCGCACCGACTTTCGCTATGTGCCACGCGAGCGCATCGGCCAGCGCTCCGACCTGGGCGGTCGCACTGGTCTCGGTGTCGATCGTTTCCACACCGTGATCGGCACGTACCACCCGCGCCCCAGCGCCCGGCGCGTCAGCGGCGGCGCGCTGCCCTCGCACATCGCGCAGGTCGGTGTGCGGGCCGAACGCTCGCTCGGCGAACTGGCCTATGCCGGTGTCGAAGGCGGCGGCGCCGCGGGCGATGGGGTGGCCGGCTATGCAGAGTTCCTCGGCACGGTGGGTGCCGAGACCAGCGCCGGCTCCGATGTGGCCCTGGGCGCGCGCATGGCAGTGGGTATGGGCGGCGGTGGTGGCGTCGATACCGGCGGCGGTTTGCTCTGGAAGGCGGGCGCCTACGGCACCGTGAGGCTGGCTCGGGAGCTGGGCCTGAGCCTTGAGGCCGGTCTCGTGCAGGCCCCGCAAGGCAGCTTCAAGGCGTCGTACGCGGCCGCTTCGCTGAACTGGGTGCTCGACGACCCGAGCGACCTCACCGCGCCGCCGCGCAACACACCTACCGAATGGATAGGCGGCGTGGCGCGCTATGACGCGCAGCGCCGCGACGGCACACGTCGGCCGCTGCGCGCCGTGGTCCTCAAGACCCGCCGTTTCGTCACGCGCCATGTCTACGTCACCGGCCAGGCGCGCAGCGCCTTTGCAGGCGGCGCCGGTGGCTACACGGCGATCCTCGTCGGCGCCGGGCTGCAGGTTCCCCTGGTCGCGCGCTGGCATGCCGGCGCCGAGGCCCTCATCGGTGCTGCAGGCGGCGGCGGGGTCGAGACGCGGGGCGGCGCCGTCGCGCAGCCCAACGCCTATCTGGGCTTCGACCTCACGCCATCGCTCGCGCTGCGTGCTGGCGCGGGCCGCGTGCGCTCGCTCAAATCGGGCGAACTCGACGCCACTGCCGTCGAGTTCGCGCTGGCCTACACCTTCGGCGTCGCGGGGCACGGCTACCGCTGAATCCGGTGTGAAGGATGCGGGAGGGGTGCGCGTTCTCGCACGACGCCGTACGCCCTTCGCGCCCGGCACACCGTGGGCACGAACCCCTATGGCACACTGCGCGCCTTTCGCAGTTGCCTTCCGCCCACCTTGGACAAGATCCTGATGCAACTCGCGGCCGAGCTGAAGGTTCGGCCAGCCCAAGTGAATGCAGCCGTGGGGCTGCTCGACGGTGGGGCCACCGTGCCCTTCATCGCGCGCTATCGCAAGGAGGTCACCGACGGCCTCGACGATGCACAGCTGCGCGAACTGGAGTCGCGCCTGGGCTATTTGCGCGAACTGGAGGAGCGGCGCGAGGCGGTGCTCAAGAGCATCGAAGAGCAGGGCAAGCTCACGCCCGAGCTGCGCACCGCCATCGAGGCCGCGCCCACCAAGCAGGAACTCGAAGACCTGTACCTGCCCTACAAGCCCAAGCGCCGCACCAAGGGCATGATCGCCCGCGAGGCCGGCATCGAGCCGCTCGCCGACAAGCTCTTCGCCGATCCTTCGCTCGACCCGCTGGCCGAGGCCGCGGCCTTCGTCAACGCCGATGCGGGCTTCGCCGACGCGCATGCCGTGCTCGACGGCGTGCGCGACATCCTTTCCGAGCGCTGGGCCGAGGACGCCGCACTGGTGGGCTTGCTGCGCGAATGGCTCTGGGCCGAGGGCCTGTTCCAGTCCAAGCTCATGGACGGCAAGGACGAGAACCACCCGGACGTCGCCAAGTTCCGCGACTACTTCGACTACGCCGAGCCCATCGCCAGCGTGCCCTCGCATCGTGCGCTCGCCGTCTTTCGCGGCCGCACACAGGAGATCCTCGACGCCAAGCTCATGCTCGATGAGGAGGTGGTCCCCGGTCAGCCGTCGCTGGCTGAAGGCCGCATTGCCGTGCACCTGGGCTGGCGCCATGCCAAGCGGCTCGCCGACGACCTCATCCGCAAGACCATCGCCTGGACCTGGAAGGTCAAGCTCTCGCTGAGCCTGGAGCGCGACCTGTTCGCCCGCCTGCGGGAAGAAGCCGAGCGCGTGGCCATCAAGGTCTTCGCCGAGAACCTGCGCGACTTGCTGCTCGCTGCTCCCGCCGGCAAGCGCGTCGTGATGGGCCTGGATCCCGGCATCCGCACCGGCGTGAAGGTCGCGGTGGTCAGCGACACCGGCAAGGTGCTCGACACCCACACCGTTTATCCCCACGAGCCGCGCAAGGACTGGGAAGGCTCCATCCATACACTCGGTCGCCTGTGTGCCACACACGGAGTGAACCTCATCGCCATCGGCAATGGCACGGCCAGCCGCGAGACCGATAAGCTCGCCGCCGACCTCATCAAGCGCATCACCGAGCTCGCGCCGGACACCCACATCGAGAAGGTGGTGGTGAGCGAGGCGGGTGCCTCGGTGTACTCCGCCTCCGAGTTCGCCAGCAAGGAGCTGCCCGAGCTCGACGTGAGCCTGCGCGGCGCCGTCTCCATCGCGCGCCGCCTGCAGGACCCGCTGGCCGAGCTGGTGAAGATCGATCCCAAGAGCATCGGCGTGGGCCAGTACCAGCACGACGTCAACCAGAGCGAGCTGGCGCGTAGCCTCGACGCCGTGGTCGAGGACTGCGTGAACTCGGTCGGCGTGGACCTCAACACCGCCTCGGCGCCGCTGCTGTCGCGCGTGTCCGGCCTGAGTGGCGCGGTGGCCGCGAGCATCGTCCGCTGGCGCGACGCCAACGGCGCCTTCCGCAGTCGCCAGCAACTGCTCGACGTGACCGGCCTGGGCCCGAAGACCTTCGAGCAGGCTGCGGGTTTCCTGCGCATCCGCGGTGGCGACAACCCGCTCGACCAGTCCGGCGTTCACCCGGAAACCTACCCGGTGGTCGAGCGCATCCTGGCTTCGGTGGGCAAGCCGGTGAACGAGATCATGGGTCGCAGCGACGTGATCCGCAGCCTCAAGCCCGAGGCCTTCGCCGACGAACACTTCGGCGCGATCACCGTGAAGGACATCCTCGCCGAGCTGGAGAAGCCCGGCCGCGATCCGCGCCCCGACTTCAAGGTGGCGCGCTTCAACGAAGGTGTCGAAGACATCGTCGACCTGAAGCCCGGCATGACGCTGGAAGGCACGGTGAGCAACGTCGCCCAGTTCGGTGCTTTCATCGACCTCGGCGTGCACCAGGACGGTCTGGTCCACGTGAGCCAGCTCAGCCACAAGTTCGTCAACGATGCGCGCGAGGTCGTCAAGGCGGGCGACATCGTGAAGGTGAAAGTGCTCGAGGTGGACTTGGCGCGCAAGCGCATCTCGCTCACCATGCGGCTCGACGCCAAGGTCGCCGGCAAGGCCGATGCTCCGGGGAACAACTTTCGCCCCGCCGGCCGCGGCGAGCGCACGCCCGCCGCGGGTGCCCGCCAAGCTTCCGCTGCCCCGCAGTCGGCGATGGCGGCGGCGTTCGCCAAGCTCCAGTCGAAGCGGTGACGCAGCGCTTTGGCGGTTCACCGCCGGCTGAGGGCACTTCGACCTAATATCGCGCCGCCCGTCTCCGGGCCGAATAACACCCGAAGGAGATTACATGAAGCCTTTCGCTCTCCTGGCCGCTGTGGCCGCCATCGTCTCGCTCGCCGGCTGCGGCAGCCCGAGGCACATGCAGATGCACGGCAGCGGGTCGTCCGCCGTCGCAGTTCTGGAGCCTACCCGCGGCAATCAGGCCGCGGGCACCATGAGCTTCGAGCAACAAGGATCAAACGTGCTAGTGATGGCCCGGGTGACCGGCCTCAAGCCCAATCAGGAGCACGGCTTCCACGTGCACGAGAAGGGCGACTGTTCCAGCGGCGACGGCACCAGTGCCGGTGGGCACTTCAATCCCATAGGCAAGCCGCACGGTCCTCAGCATGCCGAGCACCACGCCGGGGACATGCCGGCGCTGAAAGCCGACGCGAACGGAGTGGCCGATGTCCGATTTGTCCTGTCCGGCGTCAGTGTCGGATCCGGTCCGGCCGACCTGATCGGCCGCGGCGTCATCGTCCACGCCGACTCCGACGACTACAAGACCCAGCCGACCGGCAATTCCGGCGCGCGCATCGCCTGCGGCGTCATCAAGACGCGATGACGCCGACTGTCAGGAGCAAGGCGCTAATGCGCGTAGGGCCTTGACATACAATGGCCGCTTCATAAACAAGGGCGAGAAAGGCATGTCGGTTATGACACCGCGAACTACCCCCCGGCGCACCCGGGTGTAGCTGGCCGCAGCTCGTTTCGACGTTCCCCTTTCCCTCAAGAAGCGCGGCTTGTCCCGCGCTTTTTTGTTTGCCTTTCGGAGCTTCCATGATCGCGATCCAACTACCCGACGGTTCCCGCCGCGAGTACCCCGGCCCAGTGACGGTGGCCGAGGTGGCGCAATCCATCGGAAGCGGCTTGGCCAAGGCGGCCATTGCCGGGCGCATCGGGCAGGGTGATTCCGCCCGCATCGTCGACACGAGCTTCTGCATCGACCGCGACACCGCCTTGTCCATCCTTACCGACAAGGATCCCGAAGGCCTGGAGATCATCCGTCACTCCACGGCCCACCTGCTGGCCTACGCGGTCAAGGAACTCTTCCCCGATGCCCAAGTGACCATCGGGCCGGTCATCGAGAACGGCTTCTATTACGACTTCGCGTACAAGAGGCCCTTTACGCCCGAGGATCTGGCTGACATCGAGGCCAAGATGGCAGAGTTGGCCAAGAAGGATGAGAAGGTCCAGCGCCGAGTGCTGTCTCGCGATGAGGCGGTGGCCTACTTCAGCGACATGGGCGAGAAGTACAAGGCCGAGATCGTGGCAAGCATCCCGCCGGGTGAGGACGTCTCGCTCTACCGCGAGGGCAGGTTCGAGGATCTGTGTCGCGGCCCGCATGTTCCCAACACCGGCAAGCTCAGGCACTTCAAGCTCATGAAGGTGGCAGGCGCCTACTGGCGAGGCGACCATCGCAACGAGATGTTGCAACGGGTGTATGGCACGGCCTGGGCCAGCAAGGAGGATCTGCAGAACTACTTGCATCAGCTCGAAGAGGCCGAAAAGCGGGACCATCGCCGCCTGGGCCGCGAACTCAACCTGTTCCACATTGACGACCATGCGCCGGGTGTCGTGTTTTGGCATCCGCGCGGGTGGCAGGTGTGGCAGCAGGTGGAGCAGTACATGCGTGCGGTGTACCGCGACAACGGCTACCAGGAGGTGAAGGGACCGCAGCTGCTCGACCGGACCTTGTGGGAAAAGACAGGACACTGGGACAAGTACCGGGAGAACATGTTCACCACGGAGTCGGAAAAGCGCGATTACGCGCTCAAGCCGATGAACTGTCCGGGGCACGTGCTCATTTACAAGCAGGGCATCAAGAGCTATCGAGACCTGCCGCTGCGCTTGGGTGAGTTCGGCCAATGCCACCGCAACGAGCCCACCGGCGGCCTGCATGGCCTCATGCGCGTGCGCGGTTTCACGCAGGATGACGGCCACATTTTCTGCACAGAGGACCACATCCTGTCCGAGTGCGTGGCCTTCACGACACTCCTGCAACAGGTCTACAAGGACTTCGGTTTCGCCGACATCATCTACAAGGTCGCCACGCGTCCCAGCGCGCGCATCGGCTCCGACGAGGTGTGGGATAAGGCCGAGGCTGCGCTTGTCGAAAGCCTCAAGGCCTCGAACTGTGACTTCACCATCTCGCCGGGCGAGGGGGCTTTCTACGGCCCCAAGATCGAGTACACGCTAAAGGATGCCATCGGGCGCCAGTGGCAGTGCGGCACCATCCAGGTCGATTTCTCCATGCCTGGCCGCTTGGGTGCGGAGTACGTGGCCGAGAACAGTGACCGGCGCACGCCGGTCATGCTGCACCGCGCGATTGTCGGTTCACTCGAGCGCTTTATCGGCATCCTCATCGAGCAGCACGCAGGTGCCTTGCCGGTGTGGCTGGCTCCTGTGCAGGTGATGGTTCTCAACATCACCGAAAATCAATCCGAATATGCCATTGAAGTGGTGAAAACGCTTCAAAAACAAGGGGTTAGAGCGGAATCCGATTTGCGGAATGAGAAAATCACCTATAAAATCCGCGAGCATTCGATGCAGAAGGTTCCGTTTCTCCTCGTGGTTGGTGACAAGGAGAAGGCCAGCGGGGCCGTTGCGGTGCGTGCCCGGGGCAACCAGGACCTGGGTGTGATCAGCCTGGCAACCTTCCAGGCGAAGATCACCAGCGACATCGCCCACAAGGTGTGATCTTGGCCGTGTAGGTGGCCAGGCGCGCAGTCATCATCGTTTGGGAATCCAAGGGCCTTGGGTTCCGCTGAAAGGTTCTAACCATCGCTACTTTTGCTGACCGCCGTATTCCGAATGTCGAGCGCAAGCATCGGCTCAACCGCGAAATCACAGCATCGGAAGTCCGCCTGAACGGTGTGGACAACGAGGCCCTGGGCATCGTTCCCTTGCAGGAGGCGCTGCGCATGGCGGGGGATCTGGACGTTGACCTCGTCGAGATCGCCGCCGCGGCCGTCCCCCCGGTGTGCCGCTTGATGGACTACGGAAAGTTCAAGTACCAGGAGCAAAAGCGTGCAGCGGAAGCCAAGGCCAAGCAGAAGATCATCGAGGTCAAGGAAGTCAAGTTCCGTCCAGGTACGGACGAGGGTGACTATCAGATCAAGATGCGCAATCTGCGTCGCTTCATCGAGGAAGACGGCGACAAGGGCAAGGTGACCCTTCGGTATCGAGGCCGTGAGATCACTCACCAGGATATCGGCATGCGCCTCCTGGAACGCATCCGCGACGAGTTGGCGGATGTGGCCGTCGTGGAGAACATGCCGAAGCTCGAAGGGCGCCAGATGGTGATGGTGCTGGCCCCGAAGCGGAAGTAAGGGTTGTTGGGTGCCTGCACAGGCAGCAGCGCCCCGAAGTCTCAGCAGTCTCGGTCTGGTCGCCGGTCTGCTGGAGAGAAGCGTCTGAAGGCCAACAAGACGGCAAGCCTTGCCGGCGCCTGCAGCGCAAATCACAAAGGAGCAGTCATGCCCAAGATGAAGACCAAGAAGAGCGCGGCCAAGCGGTTTCGCGTTCGTCCGGGCGGCACCGTCAAGCGGGGCCAGGCGTACAAGCGCCACATCCTCACCAAGAAGTCCACGAAGACCAAGCGCCAGCTTCGCGGCGCAGTCGCCGTGCACGAGACCAACATGGGGCACGTCGCGCAGATGCTGCCCTTCGCCGGTTTGTGACCCGCTTCTGAACTGAAGGAGAAGATCAATGCCTCGCGTCAAACGTGGCGTCACCGCCCGAGCCCGCCACAAGAAAGTCCTCGCACTCGCCAAAGGTTTCCGCGGTCGCCGCAAGAACGTATTCCGCATCGCCAAGGAAGCGGTCATGCGCGCTGGGCAATATGCCTATCGCGATCGCCGTACCCGCAAGCGCGTGTTCCGCCAGCTCTGGATCGCCCGTATCAACGCCGCGACCCGCAGCATGGGGCTCACCTACAGCAAGTTCATGGCCGGCCTGAAGAAGGCGTCGATCGACATCGACCGCAAGGTGCTCGCTGACATGGCAGTGCACGATCCTGCCGCTTTTGGCAGCATCGTCGAGAAGGTGAAGGCCCAGCTCGCTTGATGTCTCGCACGCAGGGCTCGCAAGAGCTCTGCGTGCGATGCGTCCCGGTCGCAAGTCTGGGGCAAGCTTCCAAGGCCGACGTCCGTTCGGCCTTTTGTTTTTGTGAATCCGATGAACGACCTCGATCAACTGGTGCATGACGCGCAAGCCGACTTCGCGCGGGCGCCGACGCCGGCCGAGCTGGAAAACGCCAAGGCGCGCTACCTCGGCAAGGCCGGTCGCGTGACCGAGCTGCTCAAGGCGCTGGGTGCGCTCCCGCCTGAGGAGAAGAGGTCTCGTGGCGCGCTCATCAACGCGGCCAAGCAGCAGGTGGAAGCCGCGCTGAACGAACGCCGCCAGGCTCTGGCCGAGGCCGAGTTGGAGCGGCAACTGCAGGCCGAGGCGCTCGATGTCACCCTGCCGGGCCGCCAACGTGGCTCCGGGGCCCTGCATCCCGTGTCGCGCACCATGGAGCGCATCGAGCAGATCTTCGGGTCCATGGGTTTCGACGTGGCCGACGGTCCCGAGATCGAGACCGACTGGATGAGCTTCACGGCGCTCAATAACCCGGAGAACCATCCCGCGCGTTCGATGCAGGACACGTTCTATGTGGACATGAAGGATGCGGAAGGCCGCTGGCTGAACCTGCGTCCCCATACCTCGCCCATGCAGGTGCGCTATGCCCGGGCCCACGCGGCCCGGCATGCCGGGCGCGACCCCATGCCCGAGATCCGCGTCATCGCGCCGGGGCGCACTTATCGGGTGGACAGCGATGCAACCCATTCGCCCATGTTCCACCAGTGCGAAGGGCTGTGGTTGGGCGAGAACGTGAGCTTCAAGGACCTGAAGGTCGTCTTCAAGAGCTTCTTCCGTGAGTTCTTCGAGACCGAGGACCTCGAGCTGAGGTTTCGGCCCTCGTTCTTCCCGTTCACGGAGCCGTCGGCTGAGGTCGACATCGCCTTCGGCCATGGCCCGCTCAAGGGCCGCTGGCTGGAGGTGGCGGGCTCGGGTCAGGTGCACCCCAACGTCGTGCGCAACTTCGGGCTCGACCCTGAGCGCCATATCGGTTTCGCCTTCGGCATGGGGCCCGACCGCCTCACCATGCTGCGCTACGGTGTAAGCGACCTGCGCCTGTTCTTCGAGGGCGATCTGCGGTTCCTCGGCCAGTTCAAGTAATCAACGCGGCATCCAACAGCCATGCAATTTCCCGAGTCCTGGTTGCGGGAGTTCTGCGACCCGTCCCTTTCCAGCGTCGAACTGGCCGAACTGCTCACCATGTCGGGTATGGAAGTGGAGGAGATGCGCCCGGTGGCGCCGCCCTTCACCCACGTGGTGGTGGGCCATGTGCTATCGACCGAGCGTCATCCGAACGCCGACCGCCTCACGGTGTGTCGCGTCGATGTGGGGCGCGACACGCCACTGCAGATCGTCTGCGGTGCGGCGAACGTGCGGTCGGGAATCAAGGTGCCCACGGCGCTGGTCGGTGCCGAACTGCCGCCCGGCGAAGACGGCAAGGCGTTCCAGATCAAGCTCGGCAAGCTGCGCGGCGTGGAAAGCCAGGGCATGCTGTGCTCGGCGCGCGAGCTCCAGCTCTCCGAAGACCATGCGGGGCTGCTCGTGCTGGGCGCGCAAGCCCCTGTGGGCCAGGACGTGCGCGAGCACCTGTCGCTCGACGACATGCTCTTCACGCTCAAGCTCACGCCCAACCTGGGTCACTGCCTGAGCGTCTACGGCATCGCTCGCGAAGTGGCCGCACTCACCGGCGCGCCGCTCAAGCAACCGTCGTTCCCACGGCTGGCGGTGGCGCATGACGACAAGCTGCGCGTGAAGATCGAGGCCCCCGACCTGTGCGGTCGATTTTCCGGTCGGATTGTGTGCAACGTCGACACGAAGGCGAAGACGCCGCCGTGGATGGTCGAACGGCTGCAGCGTTGCGGGCAGCGTTCGGTGTCGGCGCTGGTCGACATTTCCAACTACGTGATGTTCGAGTTGGGCAGGCCGTCCCACATCTTCGATTACGACAAGATCCGCGGCGGTCTTGCCGTTCGATGGGCGCGCAGGGGTGAGTCCTTGGAGCTGCTCAATGGCAACACCATTGAGATCGACGAGACCGTAGGTGTGATCGCTGACGGTGAAGCGGTCGAGTCGCTGGCCGGCATCATGGGTGGAGAACGCACTGCGGTGTCCGACGATACCCGGAACGTCTACGTCGAGGCTGCCTTTTGGTGGCCGGAAGCGGTGGCCGGGCGTTCGCGGCGGTTCAATTTCTCCACTGACGCGGGACACCGCTTCGAGCGCGGCGTCGACCCCGCCACCACCGTAGAGCACATCGAGCGCATCACGCAGCTCATCGTAGATATCTGCGGCGGGCAGGTCGGCCCGATTGACGACCAGATCGCTGCGCTGCCCGAGCGCAAGCCCGTCAGGCTGCGTGTGGCGCGTGCCGCCAAAGTGATCGGTATGCCCATCTCCCAGGCGCAGTGTGCCGGCGTGATGAACCGGCTTGGTCTGGCCTGTCGCGAAGGCGAGGGCGAGCTGCTGGTCACACCACCCAGCTGGCGCTTCGACCTGCAGCTGGAAGAAGACCTGATCGAGGAAGTGATTCGCGTGCTGGGATACGACCAACTGCCCGAGACGGCGCCGTTGGCGCCCGTGATTGCGCAGCCGCGTCCCGAAGGGCGCCGTAGCCCGCATGCCCTTCGTCACCTCATGGCCGGTTTGGGGTATTTCGAAACCATCAACTTCAGCTTCGTGGAGGAGCGTTGGGAGCGCGAGCTCTCGGGCAACGATGATCCGATCCGCGTGCTCAATCCCATCGCCAGCCCGCTGGCGGTGATGCGGTCGAGCCTCATTGGCAGCCTGGTCAATGTGCTGCGGTACAACCTGGCGCGCAAGGCTGCGCGTGTCCGCGTGTTCGAGATCGGCCGCGTGTACCGGCGCGACCCGGCTGCGACGGAGGGCGAACTGGGCGTGGCCGGCGTGGACCAGCCCTCGTACCTGGCGGGCCTCGCGTGGGGCAGCGCGCAAACATTGCAGTGGGGCGAAAAGGACCGGCTCGTCGACTTCTTCGATGCGAAGGGCGATGTCGAGGCGCTGCTCGCGCCGCGGCAGGCTTGTTTCGTACCGGCTTCGCACCCCGCGTTGCATCCGGGCCGCTGCGCACGTGTGGAGTGGGCCGGTCGCACGCTAGGCTATGTCGGCGAACTGCACCCGCGCTGGAGCCAGGCGTACGAACTGCCTTGCGCGCCAATGGTGTTCGAGCTCAATCTCGCAGCTTTGCTGGAGCGCGATGTGCCCGCGTTCGTTCCGTTGCCACGTCACCAGGCGGTGTGGCGAGATATTGCGGTGATCGCGGGCGAAGCAGTGACTCACGACGCGCTCATCGAGGCTGTTCGCGCCACGCCCACGCCGTTGCTGCGTTCGGCACAGCTGTTCGACGTGTACAAGCCGGGCAAGCCCGTCGCGGAGATGGCCCCGAGCGAACGGAGCATGGCTGTGCGCCTGGAGCTCCTCGACGACGAAAACACCCTCACGGACGATCGCATCGACGGGGTGGTGTCTCAGGTGCTCCAGACGCTGCGCGAGCGCCTGGGCGTGCGGTTGAGGAGCTGAAGCATCGTGGACACCGACAACAACAGTGATGAGCCAGGCTCGCGTGTCGTGCTGCCCAGCTTGGAGACGCCCACGCTCACGAAGGCCGAGCTCGCGGAGCTCTTGTTCGAGCGACTCGGCTTGAACAAGCGCGAGTCCAAGGACATGGTGGAGGCGTTCTTCGACATCATCCACGCCACTCTCGTGTCTGGCCGCGATGTGAAGCTTTCGGGATTCGGCAACTTCAACATCCGCCGCAAGGCGCCCCGACCGGGGCGCAATCCGCGTACCGGCGAGGCCATCCCGATCAAGGCCCGAAACGTTGTCACTTTTCACGCTAGTCACAAATTGAAGGGCGTTGTGCAAGGCGACATATCACCGGGCGAAGAGTTCGAGTAGAGTCTTAACTTTCCCGGTGGAGGCTGTTGATTTCAATGGAGAAAGCACTCCCGGCCATCCCCGCCAAACGCTACTTCACGATTGGAGAGGTGAGCGATTTGTGCGGCGTGAAGCCGTACGTGCTTCGCTACTGGGAACAAGAGTTCACCCAGCTCAAGCCGATGAAGCGCCGCGGGAACCGGCGCTATTACCAGCACCACGAGGTGCTGCTCATCCGGCGCATCCGCGAGCTGCTCTACGAGCAGGGCTTCACGATCAGCGGCGCGCGAAATCGGCTGTTGGAGTCTGCGTCGTTTTCTCGCGTCCATCCGGATTCCGGAATCGAGGAGGTACGCGATGTGACCATGGGTGCGGTGATTGAAGATCTTCCCATCCACACAGCGGAGGAGCCGATACCCGCTGCGCTGGCACAACCCACTCCGCGGGCCCAGCTGTCACCGGCGCAGATGCGGGCAGAACTGCTCTCCATACGCGACCTGCTCACTTCGTGAGGGAGGCGCGCAATTCCACCGTATAATGCGAGGCTTCGTCGGGGTGTAGCGCAGCCTGGTAGCGCACTTGCATGGGGTGCAAGGGGTCGCGAGTTCGAATCCCGCCACCCCGACCATTGAAATCAACGGGTTAGCTCTCACAAGGGGCTAACCCGTTTGGTTTTTCTGGCGTCCACGAAAAGAGCCGCTTGGTCGGCTGAATGTGAGGCCTCACAGCATCATGACGTCCCCTCGTATGCGGGGGTGAAGCGCTTGTCCATCAGGTATCGACGTTACCCGTCGTTACCATGCGCCGCACAACGTCTCGGGGGGGTCCACATGTCGATATCGTCGGCGGCCGTACGCCACTTGTTCCTGTCTGCGGCACTGTCAGGCGGATTGGCCGCATGTGGCGGCGGGGGGGACGGCGACGCGGTCCCCGCGCCGCGGCCCACCGCACTGCCTGTCAATCTGGTCATCAGCGCTCCAAACGGCCACATTGCGATAGGCGATGCTGTCACCTTCGCACACAACGCCAGTGATCCGGACGGGAAGCTGACCTACGTCTGGCAGTTCGGTGATGGCAGCAGTAGCGTGGGCGGCATGCCCGTACATGCCTATGCGCGTTCCGGACTGTTACGCGTGCAGCTCACCGTCACGAATGAGGCGGGGGTATCGACCACCGCCAGTACCACTGTCGCCATCACTGACACGGCGCTGGTCGAGGACAAGTCCTGTACGACATTCGGAGGATGGTGCTGGCAGCGCCCGCTTCCGCAGGGCAATCTGATCCACGACACCGCCTACGTCGACACCCTCAACGGCTGGGCTGTGGGCGAGGCAGGCACTCTGCTGTCCACTCATGATGCGGGCGTGACTTGGCAGGCGCGGCGTTCGGGCACGGAGCTGGCGCTGACCAGAGTCGTCTTCGTTGATGCACAGACCGGCTGGATCGCGAGTACCAACGGCCAGCTCCTGAAGACCTCTGACGGCGGTGTCACCTGGCAGGCGGTGAGCATCGGCACGGCGGAATCGATTCAGTCTCTGGGCGCAAGCGATGCCCGAACCGCTTGGGTGACGATGAGCTCGTGGTCGGGTCCGCTCGTCACGACCGACGGCGGGGCGCATTGGTCGCGGATCAGCGTGCCCGCCACCTATTCCGTACAGCGTTACGTACCTGCGAGCGCGAGCGTGGTGTGGGCCGTGGGGTACGGATGGAACGGTTCACCGTCCCTGATGCGCACCGCTGACGCGGGAGCGTCATGGTCCGAAGCCCTGGCACTGCCGGTGCTCGAGCAGGGCATGAGCCGCTCGATCGGCGATCTGCAAGTCGCCGGCAGCGAGCACGCATGGCTGGTAAGCCAAGAGTCCGGCTATCCGAACGGTGGCAACAGCTACGTGACGCGTACGGTCCATCTGCGCACTGTCGATGGTGGGGCCACATGGAAAGCGTTCGCAGCGCCGATCGACAACGTGTCGATCTCGATGCAGTTCACCGACGCCAACAATGGCATTGCGGGGGCAGGCTGGGGAAGCAATGCCTGGCGCCGCACGAGCGACGGCGGCGCAACCTGGAGTCCGATTTCCACGCCGGTGCCGCCCAATGGCGGGTTCCTCACTCAGCTTCGCGCGCTTGCCGCCCAGGTGCTGGAGTTCAAGGACTCGCAAGGCCAGATCTACCTCAGCACAGACGGTGGCATCCATTGGGCGCAACGTTCCCCGAACGGCACGCCGATGCCGATGCTCAACAGCGTCTGGTTCTTTGATTCGCGCGAAGGGCTGGCGATCGGGGCGGACGGTACCAACCTGCGCACCTCGGACGGCGGACAGACCTGGGCCAGCAGGCCCCAGTGGGCCTACATGGGCTGGCGCGACTTGCAGTTCCTGCCCGATGGGAGTGCTGGATGGGTACTCGCGGGCAGCAGCCTTTATCGGACCGACGACAAGGGGCTCAGCTGGATTGCCCCGTCTTTCCCGTCCGGCGACATCGGAGCGATCGCGGGCTTCCACTTCATCGATGCGACGCATGGCTGGGCCGTGAGCAACCAATCCTGGGCCGACGAGCAAAGGGTTTTCCGCAGCGTGGATGGAGGATTGAGCTGGCAGCCGATCGCCGGCTCCAACACGCTGGAGGCCCTGCAAGCCGTGCGCTTCGCCGACCGGCTGCATGGTATTGCGCTCGGGATGGCGGGCGTCGTGTTCGTCACCTCCGATGGCGGCGAGTCCTGGGAGGCGCGCCCGACCGGCGTGGCCACGCTCCTGCGACGCGTCGTCTTCGTCGACGACCAAGTGGCGGTTGCCGTGGGCGAACAGGGAACGATCGTGCGCTCCACCGACCGCGGCCGCACATGGACCCACGTCGGCTGGGGGGCCACCACGTCCAACCTCAGCGCGGTGCGTTTCTCCTCCCCGGCCAATGGCTGGGCAGTGGGCGATGCGGGCGCCGTGCTGCAGACGTGCGACGGCGGCCTCACATGGGCACCGCAGGCCAGCGGCGCCCACGGCACGCTCTCCGGCGCCTACTTCATCGACGATCTGACCGGCTGGCTGGTGGGTGACAACGGCACCATCCTGGTTACGGCGACCGGAGGACGCTGAGCGAGGGGGCCGACGTGTGGCCCTTTTGTACGATGTGCATCGGTGTTGGGGCAGGGCACTAGGTCCTGCTCGAACATGTCTGCCATAGGGAGGGCGCCGTGGACCGCCACGAACTCACGATGACGTTGCTGATGACGCCGGACATGGCCAACTTCTCTGGCAATGTGCACGGCGGCACGCTGTTGAAGCTCTTGGATCAGGTGGCTTATGCCTGCGCCAGCCGCTATGCCGGCCGCTACGTGGTCACGCTTTCGGTCGATCAGGTGCTGTTCCGCCAGCCGATCCATGTGGGCGAACTGGTGACCTTTCTGGCATCGGTCAATCACACCGGCCGCTCATCAATGGAGGTCGGCATCAAGGTGCTGGCCGAGAACATCCCTACTCAAGCGCGACGGCACGTCAACAGCTGCTACTTCACCATGGTGGCCATCGACGAAAGCGGCCGGCCGGTGCCGGTGCCCGAGCTTGCGCCGGACAACGAGGTGCAAGCGCGGCGATACCAGGAGGCGGTACTGCGCAAGAGTGCGCGCCTCGAACTGGCGCGGCGGCTCGCCCCGTCCGACAGCTCCTCCACCTCGTCATGATTGGAGCCGCAGCCCAAAGCGAAGGCTTGATGCATCCGAAGAGAGGGCGAGCGTCAACGCATCAGTGCCCGCTCGGCCCTGGTAACCGCTCGCTCAGCGTGTCGAGGAAGACGCGCACCTTCGCCGGCATGTGGCGTTGCCCAGGCAAGAGGGCATACACAGGCACCGGCATGCAGGCGTAGCTAGGCAGTACGGGCTGCAGCAGGCCCTCGCGCACGGCCTGCTCCGCATAGCTCGCCGCGCCGACGCGGGCGATGCCGATGCCCGCGACGGCGGCCTGCAGCCGCACGCCGGCGTTGGATGTGCGCAAGCGTGGGGAGACCATGGCGACGCTGTGGGGCTCGCCACCGGGGCCGACGAACCGCCACTCCACTTCGGTGGACGTCGCGATGAGCGGGAAGTCGTTCAGGTCTTCCGGCCTTGAGGGTGCCTCGCGGCCTTGAAGCAGCGAGGGGGCGGCGTACACCGCGGGCTGCAGCGAGAACACCCGCCGTGCGATCGTGCCTGCGGTGAGTGTCTGGACATCTGCCAAGGTGAAGACGATGTCGTAGGGCCGCTCTAGCGGGCTCACCCGCGCGTACTCGATGTCGATCTGCATGTGGAGCTGAGGGTGACACGCCAGGACTTGGCAGGCAGCGGCAGCGAGGTGATGCGCGGCGAACTCGTAGGGCGAGGCCATGCGCAAAATGCCATAGACGGTGCCCTCCTGAGCGGCGAGGTCCATGCGTGCCTCGCGTAGCTGAATGAAGAGCGGCCCCATGGTTTGGTAGAGCGATTCGCCGGCTTCGGTCATGCGTAGCCGGCGCGTGGTGCGCTCGAGCAGGCGCGTCTGCAACGCGTGTTCGAGGCGCATCACCGATGCGCTGATGCTGGAGCGTGGACGGCCCATCGCGCGGCCCGCGGCACTGAAGCCGCCTTGCTCGACCACGCGGCAGAACACGTCGTAGTCGTCCCAGTTCATCGAAAGATTGTCCGGCGGGGTGGACAGTGTGTCCACGCGGTACCGGCTTATCGCCGGGAGACGCTTTCCCTAAGCTGCGGGCCTTGATCTGCGTCACGTTTCGGCACGTCGTTTGCGGCCCTCGCGATAGACGCGCGGTATGCGCCCTTGCCCCCGCGGTTCCATGAAATTTCTACTCATCCTGGCCTTGGTCGTTGGCTGCTTTCGGGGTAGGGCGGGCGTGCGGAGATCCAGCGTTGGCGCGGCGTGATCGTCGCCGCAATTCCTCAGCAACGACAACAGGAGACACCATGGAAGAGACCAAGTCCCCGGAGATGCAGCCTCAGGATTGGGGTATCCCGGGCACCTATCCGTTCGACTACACGCGTTCGAGGATCGGTTACCCCTTCAACAAGATGTGCATGTCACTGACCAAGCCCGAGAACCGCGAGGCCTTCAAGGCGGATAGGGAAGCGTACATGGCGAAGTACGGCCTGAGCGAAGCGCAGAAGCAGGCCGTGCGTGGCCAAGATTGGCTGCATCTGATCAAGGACCTTGGCGGCAACGTCTACCTGATGATCAAGGTGGCCGAGTGCCTCGGCGTGGGCCTGTACACGATGGGCGCGCAACAACGCGGCGAGACGCTGGAGCAGTTCCTCCAGACGCGCAGTGGCAAAGGAGCAGTTTGAACATGGGCAAGATCGTCGCGGGCATCGGAAGCTCGCATGTCCCCTCCATCGGTCGCGCGTACGACACGCAGAAGCAGGTCGACTCCACATGGAAGCCGCTCTTCGACGGCTACGTTCCGGTCAAGCAATGGCTGGAGACCGAGGCGAAGCCCGATGTGGCCATCGTGGTCTACAACGACCATGGCACGGACTTCTTCTTCGACAAGTACCCGACGTTTGCGATCGGCGCGGCCGACGAGTACGCCGTCGGCGACGAGGGCTTCGGCCCGCGCAAGCTGCCGGTGGTGCCGGGCGACGCGGACTTCTCGTGGCACATCATCAAGTCGCTCATCAATGACGAGTTCGACATCACCGTGTGCCAGGAGATGAAGGTGGACCACGGCCTGTTGGTGCCGCTGCCATTGCTCTTCTCGCATGAGCCGGACTGGGGCGTGAAGGTGGTGCCGGTCGTTGTGAACGTGCTGCTGCACCCGCTGCCCACGGCGGCCCGGTGCTTCAAGCTGGGCCGGGCGATCCGCGACGCGGTCGACTCGTACCCGAAGGACCTACGCGTGGCGATTGTCGGCACCGGGGGCATGTCGCACCAACTGCATGGCGAGCGCATGGGCCACATGAACTCGCAGTGGGACAACGACTTCCTGGACAAGCTCGAAACCGACCCGGCGGCGCTTACCCAGTTGACGCACAAGGACATCATGGCCGCCGCCGGGGCCGAGGCCGTGGAACTGATCATGTGGCTGGTGATGCGCGGTGCGCTCAAGGACGAGGTGCGACGCGTGCACCGCAACTACTACGCGCCGATGACCAGCGGCATGGGGCTTGTGACCTTCACGGACCGCCCGTAACCACCATGCGGGGCGCTACGCCCCGCCACCGCCATCAGGAGTAAAGCTGTGACCAAGTTCATCAGGAACGCTTGGTACGTCGCGGCGTGGTCGCACGAGGTCGGCCGCACGCTCTTCAAGCGACGCATCCTCAACGAGCCCATCGTGCTGTACCGCAAGCAAGACGGCACGCCGGCGGCACTCATCGACCGCTGCGCGCACAAGCTCGCACCACTGTCGCTGGGCCGGCTGGTCGGCGATGCCGTGGAGTGCGGCTACCACGGGCTGGTGTTCGACTGCTCGGGCCAGTGCACCCGCATCCCGGGTCAGGAGCAGATCCCGCCCACCGCGAAAGTGCGCAGCTTCCCGGTGGCCGAGCGCTACAACGCGATCTGGATCTGGATGGGCGACCCGGCGCTGGCCGATCCCTCCAAGATCCACCGCGTGCTGCGCTACGGCGAGCCGGGTTGGGCCGTCATCGACGGCGGCTACCAGAAGCATGGCTGCGATTACCTCAACATCGCCGAGAACCTGCAGGATCCCGCGCACACCACCTTCGTGCACGTGGGCACCATCGGCAACCCGGCCGCAAGCGACGTGCCGGTGAAGGTGGAGCAGGAAGGCGACCACGTGGTCAGCTGGCGCTGGACCGACAACGCGCCGCCGCCGCCCATCGACCAGAACCACGGCAACTTCAAGGGGCTCACCGACCGCTGCCAGTACTACAACTACTTCGCGCCCTGCGTGTCGCGGGTGGATGTGGCGACCATGGACGCGGGCCAGGAGCACACCGAGGAGAACATGGACCGCGGGCTGCGCGCGTTCAGCTACAAGTTCCTCACGCCCGAGACGGACAACTCCACGCACTTCTTCTGGATGCACGTGCGCAATTTCCGCGTGGGTGATCCCGATTTCCAGAAGGAGCTTGCCAAGGGGATGGACGCGACCTTCTGCGAAGACAACGTGATGTGCACCGCCGTGCAGCATGAGCAGGAGGTCACGGGCGTGCGCCAGTACACGTGGCTGGCCATTGATGCCGGGCCCTCGCGCGTGCGCCGGCTGCTTGAACAGATGGCTGCGGCCGAGGAGAGCCCCGGCGCCAAGGCCAAGGAGATGACCACATGAAGCGTAGAACCGTACTGGCGGCCTCTGTGCTGGCCGCGCTGCTGCCTGCTGCTCACGCCACGCCGGCTGGGTATCCCGACAAGCCGATCAAGTTCGTCGTGCCGTTTCCACCGGGCGGCCTGACCGACCGCATCGCCCGCTCGCTGGCCGAGAAGATGCAGGAGTCGATGGGGCAGCCCGTGGTGGTGGAGAACAAGGCCGGGGCTGGCGCCACGATCGGGAGCGACTTCGTGGCGAGGGCCCAGCCCGATGGCTACACCATCCTGATGGGATCGCATGCGTCGCATGCCATCAACGCGAGCCTGATGAAGCTGCCCTATGACCCGGCCAAGGACTTCGAGCCGGTCAGCCTGCTGACCAAGGTGCCGAACATGCTGCTGGTGCAGCCGTCGAATCCCGCCAAGAGCGTGGGTGACCTCATCGCGCAGGCCAAGGCCAACCCCGGCAAGCTCACCTACACCTCGGCCGGTATCGGCACCTCGGGGCACATCGCGGGCGAGATGCTGGTTTCGATGGCCGGTGTGAAGCTGCTGCACGTGCCGGCCAAGGGCCCGGCGCAGGCGGTGCAGGACGCGCTGGGCGGGCACGTGGACATCCTGTTCGACAGCACGGCGCTGTCGCTGCCGCTGGTGAATACCGGCAAGCTCAAGGCGTTGGCAGTGACGAGCCTGGAGCGCTCGCCGGCTGTGCCGAACTTGCCCACCATGTCGGAGGCGGGCGTAAAGGGCTACGAGGTGCTGTTGTGGTTCGGCCTGTACGCGCCCGCGGGCACGCCTGCACCAATCGTGCAGCGGCTGCACCAGGAGACGGTGAAGGCCTTCGCCGATCCGAAGCTGCGCGAATCGCTGGTGAAGGACGGCGTGACCGTGGTCGCCAGCACGCCCGAGCAGCTGCGCAAGTTCCAGCAGGACGAGACCGCCAAGTACGCCAGGCTCATCAAGGCGCTGGGCCTGCCGCGGAACGGCTGAGGAGGGACGGCCATGCGTACACAAGTGGGCATCGTGGGCGCCGGTGCCTACGCTCGGCAGGCCCCATGGCCGACCAAAAAGACCAGCCACGTGCGCGAGGGCAAGCTGAAGAAAGACAGCCGGCGCTACGCCGCGATCGTCAAGGCTCGCGACGTCAAGAGCGATTGAGGCCGGGGGTGCTGCGTCCTCGCATCGTTCGCTCTCGACGGTCCGGAACAGGTCGGCGAGCGTGTGGCCGGGTTCATCTCGGAATCTGCACGACTCGGAACAGACGGTCGGCACGGCGCATCGGCAGGTTCGGGTCGCAGCGGGCGGGGCGGCATTGGCGCTGTGTGAATCCCCTCACCGACTTCGCTGGCAGAGCACTTGACGAGAATGACGGTGAGCCCCCCTCCATGGCCTGCCCCGATGCACCACGCCGCGCCGGGGTTGCGGAGTCCGACATGACGACGAGGATCACCGGCATTTCGTCCATGGCCACGCGCCAGGTGCTTGCCGAGTTGGCCGGGGCCTGCGAGAGGCGCAGCGGCGTGGTGGTGACGTTCGAATCCGTAGGCGGAGTCGATGCCGCCCGGCGGGTGCAGGCTGGCGAGCCTTTCGATGTGGTCGTGCTCGCCTCGGATGCCATCGACAAGCTCATCGCCGCCGGCCGCGTGTGGCGCGACAGCAAGACCGATCTGGTGCGCTCCGGCGTGGCCATCGCGGTGCGACTGGGGGCGCCGCGTCCGGACATCGGCTCCGAAGAGGCGCTGCGTGGCGCCGTGCTCGCGGCCCGCACGCTGGGCTATTCCACCGGCCCGAGTGGCGTGGCGCTGCAAGAGCTCTTCGAACGCTGGGGCATCACCGAAACCCTGCACGGGCGCATCGTGCAGGCCCCGCCCGGCGTGCCGGTGGGAGCCTTGGTGGCACGCGGTGAGGTGGAGCTGGGGTTCCAGCAGCGCAGCGAGCTGATGCATCTGGAGGGCATCGAGGTGCTCGGCCCCATGCCGCCGGGCCTGGAGATCCTGACCACGTTCTCGGGCGGTCTGTGCGCCGCCTCCACGCAGCCCGAAGCCGCACGGGCGCTGCTCGACTTCATGGCCTCGCCCGAGGCGGCCGAGGCGAAGCGGCGGCAAGGCATGGAGCCTGCCTGAACCTGCAACACACACCTCCTGCACGACATCTGGAGACCGCGACGATGATCATCGACTGCCACGGTCACTACACCACGGCACCCAAGGCGTTGGAGAGTTGGCGCCACCAGCAGATCGCCGGGATCGAGGACCCCGCGGTGAAGCCCAAGGTGGCCGACCTGAAGATCTCGGACGACGAGCTGCGCGAGTCCATCGAGGCCAACCAGCTCCGGTTCATGAAGGAGCGCGGCTCGGACCTCACGGTGTTCAGCCCGCGCGCCAGCTTCATGGCCCACCACATCGGCGACTTCGAGGTGTCGTCCACCTGGGCGGCCATCTGCAACGAGCTGTGCTATCGGGTGTCGCAGCGCTTTCCCGATCACTTCATCGGCGCAGCCATGCTGCCCCAGTCACCAGGCGTGGACCCGAAGACCTGCATCCCGGAGCTGGAGAAGTGCGTCAATGAGTATGGTTTCGTCGCCATCAACCTCAACCCCGATCCTTCGGGCGGCCACTGGAACTCGCCGCCGCTGACGGACCGGCACTGGTACCCCATCTACGAAAAGATGGTCGAGTACCGCATTCCCGCCATGATCCACGTGAGCACGAGCTGCAACCCGTGCTTCCACACCACAGGGGCGCACTACCTCAATGCCGACACGACGGCCTTCATGCAGTGCCTGACTGGCGACCTGTTCAAGGACTTCCCCGACCTCAAGTTCGTGATTCCGCATGGCGGCGGCGCGGTGCCCTATCACTGGGGGCGCTTTCGCGGCCTCGCCCAGGAGCTGAAGAAGCCGCTGCTGAAGGACCATTTGCTCGACAACATCTACTTCGATACCTGCGTCTATCACCAGCCGGGCATCGACCTGCTGACGAAGGTGATCCCCATCGACAACATCCTGTTCGCCAGCGAGATGATCGGTGCGGTACGCGGCATCGATCCCGAGACCGGGCACCACTACGACGACACCCGGCGCTATATCGAGGCGTCGGCCATGAATGCCGAGCAGCGCCACAAGATCTACGAGGGCAACGCGCGGCGGGTCTACCCGCGCCTCGACGCCGCACTCAAGGCCAAGGGGAAGTGAGATGTACGAACTCGGAGTGGTCTACCGCAACATCCAGCGCACGGATGCCGCCATCGCCGGGCCGCTCGCCCGCTTCGGGAGCGCCACGGTGCACGAGGCGATGGGCCGTGTCGGCCTGCTCAAGCCTTACATGCGGCCCATCTATGCGGGTGCGCAGGTTTCGGGCCCGGCGGTCACCGTGCTGCTGCAACCCGGGGACAACTGGATGTTGCACGTCGCGGCCGAGCAGATCCGTCCCGGCGATGTCGTCGTGGCCGCGGTCACCTCCGAATGCACGGACGGCTACTTCGGTGATTTGCTGGCCACCTCGTTCCAGGCTCGCGGCGCACGCGCACTCGTCATCGATGCCGGCGTGAGGGACATCCGCACCCTGGCCGAGATGAAGTTTCCGGTGTGGAGCAAGGCCATCAGCTCCAAGGGCACGATCAAGGCGACGCTCGGCTCGGTGAACATCCCGGTCGTGTGTGCCGGCGCGCTCGTCACGCCGGGCGACGTGATCGTGGCCGATGACGACGGCGTGGTCTGCGTGCCCCGCGCGCTGGCGGCCATGGCGCTGGCAGCGGCCACCACCCGCGAGGCCAACGAAGGCCAGAAGCGCGAGACGCTCGCCTCCGGGGTGCTGGGCCTGGACATGTACAAGATGCGCGAGCCGCTGGAGAAGGCGGGCCTGCGCTACATGGACTGAGCGGGCGCGATGACGATCGACCCCAAGCAATGGCATGTGGGCCTCGTGGGCTATGGCGAGGTCGGACGCATCCTGGCCGAAGACCTCGGTGCGCAAGGCGTGCAGGTCAGTGCCTATGACCTGAAGCTGGGCGGGTCGCAGGCCGGTGAGCTGCATGACCACGCCGGTGCGCGCGGCGTGTCGCTCGTGGGCTCGCATGCGGAACTGGCCTCGTGTGCCGACTTCATCGTGTCTGCGGTCACTGCGAGCCAGGCCGTGCCCGTGGCCGAGGCTTGCGCGCCGGCCGTAAGGCGTGGCGCCTGGTTTCTCGACTTCAACTCCGCTTCGCCGGGCGCCAAGCAGCGCGCGGCCGCGCTCATCGATGGCGCGGGCGGCCGTTATGTCGAAGGGGCGGTGATGACCTCGATTCCGCCGTATCGCATCAACGTGCCCTTGCTGCTGGGCGGCGCGGGCGCGGCCGAGCTGGCGCCGCTCCTCCATGCGCTGGGCTTCGACGCGAAGGTCGCGAGCGAGAAGCTGGGCGTGGCCTCGGCCACCAAGATGTGCCGCAGCGTGATGATCAAGGGCCTGGAGGCCATGGTCATCGAGAGCTTCACGGCGGCGCGCCATTACGGCGTGGAAGATGCGGTCATCGCCTCGCTGGCCGAAACCTTCCCCGGCATCGACTGGGAGAAGCAGGCGGCCTACTTCTTCCAGCGCGTGATCGAGCACGGCCGCCGCCGCAGCGAGGAAGTGCGCGAGGTGGCCGAGACCGTGCGCGAGGCGGGCCTGGAGCCGTGGTCGGCCAGCGGCACGGCCGAGCGCCAGGCCTGGGTCGCCGATCTTGCCGACGCGGGGCTCTTCGGCCCGCGCGGCAGCCAGGAGTTCGCGCGCAGCCCCGACTGGCGCACCGAGGCCGACCGCATCCTCAGGCACGTCCGCACGAACAAGGACTGACCGCCATGGAATTCCAGAAGACCCCCGGCTGGCTCGACTGGACCCCCCACCCCAGCAAGCCGCACTTCCAGGTGCCGCCCGGCGCGGTGGATGCGCACTGCCACGTGTTCGGCCCGGGCGAGCAGTTCCCCTATGCCCCGGAGCGCAAGTACACGCCCTGCGACGCGAGCAAGGAGCAGCTCTATGCCCTGCGCGACCACCTCGGCTTCGCTCGCAACGTGGTGGTGCAGGCCACCTGCCACGGCGCGGACAACCGCGCCATGGTCGATGCGCTCGTGCATTCCGGCGGGCGGGCGCGTGGTGTCGCCACGGTGCGCCGCGACGTGGCCGACGCCGAGCTGCAGGCCATGCACGACGCCGGTGTGCGCGGCGTGCGCTTCAACTTCGTCAAGCGGCTGGTGGACTTCACGCCCAAGGACGAGTTGATGGAGATCGCCGGGCGCATCGCGCAGCGGGGCTGGCACGTGGTCATCTACTTCGAGGCGCAGGACCTGCCGGAACTGTGGGATTTCTTCACCGCGCTGCCCACCGGCGTGGTGGTCGACCACATGGGTCGCCCCGATGTGACTCAGCCCCTCGACGGCCCGGAGTTCTCGCTCTTCCTGGAGTTCATGCGCGAGCACCCCAATGTGTGGAGCAAGGTGAGCTGTCCCGAGCGGCTGTCGGTGAGCGGGCCGCCCGCGCTCCACGGCGAGCGCAACCCCTACCGCGACGTGGTGCCGTTCGCGCGCCGCGTGGTCGAGGCGTTTCCCGACCGCGTGCTGTGGGGCACCGACTGGCCGCATCCCAACCTCAAGGACCACATGCCTGATGACGGCTTGCTGGTCGACTTCATCCCGCACATCGCCACCACGCCCGAGATGCAGCGCAAGCTGCTCGTGGACAACCCGATGCGCCTGTACTGGCCCGAGGAAGCGGGCGGCTGAAGGCGCATCGACAGGAGCAGGAGACAACACCATGGCGCTCGACAAACCCTACAAGAACATCCCCGGCACGACGATCTTCGATGCCGACCAGTCCCGCAAAGGCTATTGGCTCAACCAGTTCTGCATGTCGCTCATGAAGGCCGACAACCGCACGCGTTTCAAGGCAGACGAGCGGGCCTACCTCGACCAATGGCCCATGACCGAGGAGCAGAAGCAGGCTGTGCTCAAGCGCGACCTCAACGAATGCATCCGCCTGGGCGGCAACATCTACTTTCTGGCCAAGATCGGCGCCACCGACGGCAAGAGCTTCCAGCAGATGGCCGGCAGCATGACAGGCATGACTGAAGAGGCATACCGCGAGATGATGGTGCGCGGTGGGCGCCGACCCGACAGCGACACGTCGCAGGCGCCAGACCCCCACCCTTCCGGCGAGAAAGCGCGGTGACTGGCATGGCACGCATTACTGCTTCCGTCTACACCTCGCACGTGCCGGCCATCGGCGCGGCCATCGACCTCGGCAAGACCGGGGAGCCGTACTGGCAGGCCGTGTTCAGCGGCTACGAGCTTTCCAAGCGCTGGATCGCGCAGCAGCAGCCCGACGTGGTGTTCCTCGTCTACAACGATCACGCCACGGCCTTCAGCCTCGACATCATTCCCACCTTCGCCATCGGCACGGCGGCCGAGTTCGCGCCGGCCGACGAGGGCTGGGGCCCGCGGCCGGTGCCCACGGTGATCGGCCATTCCGAGCTGGCCAGCCACATTGCGCAAAGCGTGATCCAGCAGGACTTCGACCTCACCATCGTCAACAGGATGGATGTGGACCATGGCCTCACCGTCCCGCTGTCGCTGATGTTCGGCCAGCCCGAAACCTGGCCCTGCGCGGTCATCCCGTTTGCGGTGAACGTGGTCCAGTACCCCGTGCCGTCCGGCCGGCGCTGCTTCCTGCTCGGGCAGGCCATCCGCCGCGCGGTCGAGACGTATGACGAACCGCTGAAGGTGCAAATTTGGGGCACCGGCGGCATGAGCCACCAGCTCCAGGGGCCGCGTGCCGGCCTCATCAACCGCGAGTGGGACAACCGTTTCCTCGACCGCCTGATCGAGGATCCGGACAGTTTGTCGCAGATGCCGCACATCGACTACGTGCGCGACGCCGGCTCCGAGGGCATCGAACTCGTGATGTGGCTGATTGCCCGGGGAGCGATGGCCGACGTGGCCGGCGGCCCCAAGCCCAAGGTCGTGCACCGCTTCTACCATGTGCCCGCCTCCAACACGGCCGTGGGCCACCTGATCCTGGAGAACCCCTGACATGAGCCGCCAGAACACGATCAAGGTCGCGCTCGCCGGTGCGGGCGCGTTCGGTGTGAAGCACCTCGACGCCCTGCGCAGCATCGCGGGCGTGGAGGTCGTCTCGCTTGTCAGCCGCCAGCCCGAGCAGACCCGCGAGGTGGCCGGCAAGTACGGCATCCGCCACTGCACCACCGACCTGAACGAAAGCCTGGCCCTGTCCGAGGTCGATGCGGTGATCCTGTGCACGCCCACGCAGATGCACGCCTCGCAGGCCATTGCCTGCCTGAAGGCCGGCAAGCACGTGCAGGTGGAGATCCCGCTGGCCGACCGGCTGGCCGATGCCCAGGACGTGGTGCGCATGCAGCGCGAGACGGGGCTCGTGGCCATGTGCGGCCACACGCGGCGCTTCAATCCCAGCCACCAGTGGGTCCATCGCCGGGTTAGGGCAGGCGAGTTCCAGGTCTACCAGATGGACGTGCAGACCTATTTCTTCCGTCGCACGAACACCAACGCGCTGGGCCAGCCGCGCAGCTGGACCGACCACCTGCTGTGGCACCACGCGGCGCACACCGTGGACCTCTTCGCCTACCAGGTGGGCAGCCCGATCGTGAAGGCCAATGCGTTGCAGGGGCCCTCCCATTCCGCGCTGGGCATCGCCATGGACATGTCGATCCAGCTCAAGGCGGCCAACGGCGCGATCTGCACGTTGAGCCTGTCGTTCAACAACGACGGGCCGCTGGGCACGTTCTTCCGATACATCGGCGATACCGGCACCTACATCGCTCGCTACGACGATCTCTACACCGGCAAGGAAGAGAAGATCGACGTCTCGAAGGTCGATGTCTCCACCAACGGCATCGAACTCCAGGACCGGGAGTTTTTCGCCGCGATCCGGGAAAGGCGCGAACCCAACGCCAGCGTGGCGCAGGTGCTGCCCTGCTACGAAGTGCTGGACCGGCTGGAACGGCAGCTCACGCAAGGGTGAGGCCATGGCCGCATCGATGAAAACCCGACGCATCGGCCCGATCGAGGTATCCGCCCTTGGGCTCGGCTGCATGAACCTGAGCCATGCCTACGGCGTGCCGCCCGCACCGGGGGACGCCGCGCGGCTGCTGCTGCGCGCGCTGGAACTGGGCGTCACGCTGTTCGATACGGCGGCGTTGTACGGCTTCGGGGCCAATGAAGAACTGCTGGGGAGCGCACTGTCGCGCTATCGATCGCAGTTCACGCTCGCCAGCAAGTGCGGCATGCAGGGCGTGGACGGCAGGCGGGTGATCGATGGCCGCCCGGCCACGCTGAAGGCCACATGCGAAGCGAGCCTGCGCCGGCTGCGCACGGACGTGATCGACCTCTACTACCTGCATCGCTGGGACAAGCAGGTGCCCATCGAGGACAGCGTCGGTGCCCTGGCCGAGCTGGTGCGCGAGGGCAAGATCCGCGCAGTCGGGCTGTCCGAAGTCTCCACGGCGACGCTGCGCCGGGCGCATGCGGTGCACCCCATCGCGGCCCTGCAGTCCGAGTATTCGCTGTGGAGCCGCAATGCGGAGCTGGGCACGCTGGCCGCCTGTCGCGAGCTGGGTATCGCCTACGTGGCCTTCAGCCCGCTCGGCCGCGGTTTTCTCACCGATGCCCTGCGCGAGGTGAGGCACCTCGCCGCCAAGGACATCCGGCGCGCCATGCCGCGCTTCAGCCCGGAGAACTACGCGGCCAACCTGCGCCTGCTCGACGAGGCGCAGGCCGTGGCGCGCGAGGCGGGATGCACGCTGGCACAGCTGGCGCTGGCGTGGCTGCTGCAGCGTGGCGAGCACATCGTGCCGATCCCGGGCACCACACGCATGGCGCACCTCGAAGAGAACCTCGGAGCGCTGCAGGTGCGGCTAACCCCGGAGCAGTGGGAACGCGTCGAACGCGCCGTGAACCCGCGCACTGTCGTCGGCCCGCGCTACAACCCCGCCACCTTGGCGGAGGTGGATACCGAAGAGTTCTGATCGCCCCAGGGCGGGGTTGGGCTGCACCAGGCCCGCGTGAGTACTGCACGTCGGCGGTTCGCCCGTGCGCATGGCGCCTGTGGTCTTGATCTGGAGCAAGGCGCAGGCAGGGGCCCTCCGTACAGTGCGCAGCTTTGCACACCGGCGCCCGATGCCCATCGAACTTTTCAATTACGACGGCCACCAGTGCCTCATGTTCACCGACCTGTGCGACGAGGGCGGTGAAGCCGTGCAGTCCAACCAGTTCCTCGTCGTGAACGGGGACACGGGCGCCATCATCGATCCGGGCGGCAACCTCGCGTACACCGATCTGTACCTGTCGATGACGCGGCACTTCCCGCCGCACCAGTTGTCGGCCATCCTCGCTTCGCACGCCGACCCCGACATCATTGCCTCTCTCGACCGCTGGATGACGGCCACCACCGGGGCCAAGCTCTACATCTCCCGCGTCTGGGAGCGCTTCGCTCCACATTTCTGCAAACCGGGCAAGACGGCCGGGCGGATCGTCGGCATCCCGGATGCGGGCATGCGCATCCGCATCGGCCGTGGCGAACTCATCGCCTTGCCGGCGCATTTCCTGCATTCGGAGGGGAACTTCCACTTCTACGACCCGGCGAGCCGCATCCTCTTCTCAGGCGACCTCGGCGTGTCGATGGGCACCGGCGCCGAGGCCCAGCGCCCCATCACCTCGCTGGCCGGCCAGCTGCACCGCATGGAAGCCTTCCATCGGCGCTACATGGTGTCGAACAAGGTGTTGCGGCTCTGGGCGCAGATGGTGCGCAAGCTGAGCATCGACATGCTGGTTCCCCAGCACGGCTCGCCCATCATGGGCGCGGCGGTAGGCGAGTTCATCGACTGGATCCAGACGCTGCCCTGCGGCATCGACCTGCTGAGCGAAGCGCATTACGCCGTGCCGGCGTAGTGTCGTGAGTTGGACATACGTGGCATTTCGATTCGACCAGATGGTGATGATCGTGCGGCGGGCGAAAGGGGTCGATACCGGGTGGTATCGACCCCTTTCGACGGTCGCGCGAGGGCGCCATCTGGCCGAACCCCTACGGGGCGGGCCGACACGGGGCGATCGCCGCGTTGCCCAGCCGGGTCGATACCACCCGGTATCGACCCGGCTGTGCGCCTTGCGCTCATCCCCGTTTCGGCCCGTCGAAATGCCACGTATGTCCAACTCACGACACTAGTCGCCCCCGCTCCCCTTGAGCCATCGCAAGGACATGGCCCGGCCCGGCCGCTAGCCTGCCGGGCTACTCAGCTTGAAGTCGCCAAGTCATGACTGCACTCGTCTGGACCGAAGCTTTGCGGGTGAACCAGCCCCAGATGGACCGCACGCATGAGGAGTTCGTCGAACTGCTCGGTGACGTGAACCGAGCCCAGGATGAAGGCGATTTCGCTCGCGTGCTGACCGCATTCGAGCGGCTGCTCGAGCACACCGTCGAGCATTTCGGCCAGGAAGACCGCTGGATGTGCGCCACCGGCTTCTCGCCTGACAACTGCCATGCCCGCCAGCACACCATGGTGCTCGACATGATGCGCGAGGTGCTGCGCCTGGCCTGCGAGGAAGACCGTCGCGAGCCGCTGTCCATCTTGCTGGGCGAACTCGCCCAGTGGTTCCCCGCCCACGCGCAGATGATGGATGCCGGCCTGGCGTTTCACATGGCCCAGGTGGGCTTCGACCCCCTGACCGGCGAAGTGTCCGGCTGCCTGCCGGACACCGCGCTCACCCACTGCGGCAGCATGGGCTGCCGCTAAGAGGCCACGAGCAGACCACTGGCAGACTCGTGGGGTTGCGAGCGCTCAGAAGCGCCAGCCCACTCCCACGCCGACGAGCAGGGGATCGACCTTGAACTTGCCGATCTCGGCGCCGCCCGCGCTGACATCGGTGCGGATCTGGACCTTCTTCAGGTCGAAGTTCAGCGACAGCTGGTTGCTCAGGGGAACGTCCACGCCCGCTTGCACGGCCAGGCCGAAGCTGTTCTTGTCGATGCTCACGCCGGCCGGCAGGTTCACGCTCGAAAAGCGCGTGTAGTTCAGGCCTGCGCCGACATACGGCGTGAAGGCGCCCAGCCCGGTGAAGCGGTACTGCGCCGTCAGAGTCGGCGGCAGATGCTTGAGCGAGCCGATCTCGGCGGCGCCCGCCTTGAGGGTGTGCTTTTGCGGATACGTGAGGACGAGTTCTGCCGAGAGGTTGGGTGTGAGGAAGTAGGTGATGTCGACTTCCGGGATCACCTTGTCGTTGATCGAGAGGTCGAGCCCGGTCGAATCCTTGTTGGCGCTGTCGAGGTTGACGGCGCGCACCCGCACGAGCCAGGGACTTTCCTGCGCGGCAACGGGCATAGCGATGCCGCCGAGAGCGGCCAGAGCCAGGATCGCGCGAGCGGTTGTCTTGCGGACTTGCATGATGGTTTGTTCCTGTTGACATGAGAAGAAAGAGGGCACTGCCTCAAGACGGGAATTGGGAACGAACCCGGCTTTGTGAGTTTTGCCGCAAGTCAACGAGCCTCGCTCGCTGTGGCGCCGATGCTGCAATCTCGGCCATGACCCAGAGCGCGCCCAGTGCGCGCCCGCTTCTGCCGCCGCAACAGGGTTCATACGGCGAGATGAGTGCAAGGCTCCGCGGCCGAAAGTTCGACTCGCGACGAATCGCCTGCAGCTTTGCCTGCGAGGCTGACGCGTTATTCAACTCGCATCGCGACTTGGATCGGCATCAAGCACGAATTCACTGAAATCGAGAAAAGTCTCGATCACATTGCCGTGCAGGCGCAATGCCAATCTCTGCCGGACTCATCTCTTTTAGACATGACGTTCAAATTCCGACCTCTGCGGGCTGGAGTTTTCCGATATCTGCCGGTTGGTCTCTTCCCTTGAATTCCTGATGTCTCAGGCCGCATGGCGCCCCGCGTCATCGATAACAAGTCCCGAAAATGCCCGTGGACCGGGCAGACGTTGCGCACTTCCGTGCGAGACTTCGCCTCGGTGGCGCCCTTCTTGCTAGCTCACGTTCCGCATGGCTGTCACATGCAGGTGCAAGGAGTAGTTCACCTCAAGTCACTGTTAACACCTCTCGGGAGAAGGAGCCTCTATGCGCATCGCATTGGTACCCCGGATCTTCGCCGGGCTTGTGCTCGGCACGGCCGCAGTTTCGCTGCATGCGGGTGAAGTACTCGATCGCATCCAAAAGACCGGGAAGTTGACAATTGCCTACCGGGAATCTTCCGTCCCGTTCTCGTATCTGGACGAGGAAAAGAAGCCGGTGGGCTACGCGGTCGACATCTGCCGGCATCTGGCCGAGGTGGTGCGCACCAAGTTGGGCATGAAGACCTTGGAAGTCGACTACATGTTGGTGACTCCCTCCAACCGCATCGATGCGGTGGTGCAAGGCCAGGCGGACCTCGAGTGCGGCTCGACCACGAACAACGCCGAGCGCCGCAAGCAGGTGGCCTTTACCGTTCCCCACTACATCACCGGGGCCCGGTTCCTGGTGCGCGCCGACAGTGGCATCAGGGACCTGCGCGGGTTCGAGGGCAAGAAGCTGGTGTCGACCAAGGGCACCACGCCGCTGAGAGCCATCGACCAGGTCAACCGCGAACGACTGCTGGGCATCAAGGTCATCGAGGCGGCGGATCACTCGAGCGCCTTCGATATGGTGGCGTCAGGGAAGGCCGACGGTTTCGTGATGGACGATGTGTTGCTCTATGGCCTGATTGCAGCGCAACGCAATCCGTCGAAGTACAAGGTCGTGGGCAAGTTCCTGACCATTGAAGCGCTGGCGATCATGATGTCGAAAAACGACTCGATCTTTAAGAAGATCATCGATGACGAAATGAAGCGCATGATCTACGCACGCGAGATGCATGTCTTCTACCAGCGCTGGTTCATGAGGCCGATCCCGCCGCGCAATTCAATGCTGTCATTGCCGATGAGCTACTTGTTGAAGGACATGTGGAAGTACCCAACGGATGTCGTGCCGTTTTGAGCGTCGAGCGCTTCCGGTCAATGTCCAAGGCGGCTGCGCCACGCCGGGGCTCGGGCCGGCCGCTGCTGCCACAGTGCATCGCGTCGCCGTCCCTGCAGCTCACCAGCGCAAAGTTTGTCGGGCCGGGCTCGCCGAACTGACCTGCACGGTACCCAGGAAGTGACGCCCTCTGACACCCGGGGCGGTTGCGGCTTCATGTTCCACTTACAGCATCGAACACTGCACTAGCGCCCGTTGTACGTACTCCTGCGCGAGCGGCGCCCACTTTGCAGGCGTGCGCGGCGTGGGATCGAGCAGGTGGGCAAGGGCCTGTCGTGCGCGCAGCAGGGCGCGCTGGGCGGTGTACAGCGCGATGAGTTCCGGTGCGGGCCGGTCGCCAAGGTACAGCGCCAGGCCGTGGATCAGCCGTGGGCCGATCCACGGGGCGCCGGCCATCGCGCACTCCAGGCCCAGGAAAGCCAGTTCGTCGACGGGATCGACCTGCCGCAGCTGTGCGTTGAATTCGAGGCAGTCGATGACCACTGGCGGCTGGACCAGGCAAACGTGTTCGGGGCGCAGGTCGCCGTGGCCGTCGACGATGTGGCCGTGCGCGCATCGTTCGGCCAGCAGGCCGGCGTGCCGGCACAGTGCGCGGTCCATACCTTCCAGGGCGCGGGCCGCGTCGCTCACGCTGAACTGCGGGCGCAACAGCACGTCGCGCGTGACGGCCTGCTCGCGTCGCAGCCTGGTGAGCATCTCGTCGGCGGTCACGCCCACGCGGGTGGCGCCACGGTAGAAGGCGCCGAGTCGCGCGAGCAGTTCATCCACCTCGGTTTCCTGCACGCAGCCCTGGCGGGCCAGGTGATGCAGCATGCGTGCATCGGGCAGGCGCTGCATGAGTACCAGCCAGTCCACGGTATGCCCAGGTGCGGGCAGCGCCTGGGGTGGCAGCAGCGCGAAGCAGCCCTGGTGCCATTGCAGCGCGCGCAGGCCCAGATACACGCCGGGAGCCAGCCGGGCGTTGAGGCGCACCTCTTCGCGGCAGTCGAACTCACGCGCCTGAACGGTGGAGAAATCGAGGTAGGGAAGGCGCACGGGCTTCTTCAGCTTGAGCACGTGGTTGCCGGCAAGGAACACCCATGACATGTGGGTCTCGATGGACAACACCTGCGTCACGAGTCCCTGGTGGGCGGCCGGCGTGCGCAGGAACTGCACCTTGGCATCGAGCCCCGGCAGGGCCTCGGCGGCAGGCAGTGCGGTGGAAGGGGGCGTCATGGCGCGTGGGGCGGCATGCGGAGGCTGGATCTTGGGGAACCTGTGCATGGTGCCACGCATGACAAGTGCTTGCGCGGGTCGCGCACGAGCGGAAATGGCCCGGGCGGCTTCCGCACGGCTGCAGTAGCGGGGCAGAGTAAGAACGCCATGCCTTGCGTAGCATCAAGTCGGGTTTTCGACCACCGCGCATGCTTGTTGCGGCACGGCGCGAGGGTGGCGAAAGCTGACAGGCGGCGTCGTTCATGACGCGCCTTCTCGAATCACTGCGTGGAGGTTGTATGGGCACTGCTTCGACGGTGGCGATCGGGGCGCTATGCGTGGTGGTCAGCGCAGCGGCGCCGGCCCAGCCCAGAGCGCAGGCGCAGTCGCGGGATGTGCGGGTCGATTTCGGCAAGCGCGAATTCGAGTCGAACTGCGCCGCCTGCCACGGCACGGACGGCAAAGGCAAGGGCTTTGTCGTTGAGTTGCTGCGCAAGGCCCCACCCGACCTCACGGTGCTCACAAAGAACAACAACGGTGTCTTTCCGATGAGCCGGCTGTACGAGGTGATCGAAGGTGCGAACGTGCCTTCGCACGGTGCGCGCGACATGCCCATATGGGGACAGGACTATCGCGTGCAGGCGGCGGAGTACTACATCGATGTGCCCTACGATCCTGAGGCGTATGTGCGAGCCCGCATCCTCGCGCTGCTGGAGTACATCAACCGACTGCAGGTGAAGTAGGCACATGTTCAAGCACATCCTCGTCGCGACGGATGGCTCCGCGCTCGCCGACAAGGCGGTTGCTGCGGCGCTGCGGCTCTCGGCCGCTTGCGGTGCGCCGCGCGTGACGGCGTTGATGGTGGTGCCCGACTACGGCACGCATGATGTGGTCGGGGCGGTGTTCTCCAACGGCCCGAACCTGGACACACTGCGCGGGCAGCTTGCGCAGGGCGGTCGTGAGCGGCTGCAGGAGATTTTGCAGCGGCAGGTCCCGGCGAAGGCCCGCGTGGAGCCGCGGGTGGCGGTGAGCGACTACCCGTATGAGGAGATCGTGCGCCACGCGGAGTCTGAGGGTTGCGATCTCATCGTCATGGCGTCGCGAGGGCGGGGCGCGGCGGCTTCGGCGCTCCTGGGCAGCCAGACCTCGCACGTGCTGTCGCTCGCGAAGATGCCGGTGCTCGTCGTCAAGTAGCTTTCCCGTGTCACTGCTGTCCTGAGCTTGTCGAAGGGCTCGCGCAGGTGGGCGAGGGGCTTCGACAAGCTCAGCCCGAACGGTGTAGGGGACCACGGCGGTCCCGTTCGCCCCGAGCTTGTCGAAGGGCTCGCGCAGGTGGGCGAGGGGCTTCGACAAGCTCAGCCCGAACGGTGTAGAGGACTACGGCGGTCCCGTTCGCCCTGAGCTTGTCGAAGGGCCTGCGCAGGCGGGCAAGGGGCTTCGACAAGCTCAGCCCGAATGGCGTCACGCACGCGACGACATCACGGCGAACCAGCGCTCGCCTTCGGAGCCCCGCGCCGCCAGATACCCCTCCATCGCCTCCAGCGTGTCCACTTTCGCGTAATCCGCCTCGGGGATCTCTACCCCCAGCCTGGCGTGCAGGTCGATCAGCAGATTGAGGAAATCGAAAGAGTCGATGTCCAGTTGCTGGCGCAGCGAACGTTTCGCATCCACTCGCGCGAAATCGGCCTCGGGCGCAATCTGCAGGACGGCGTCGATGATCGCCTGGCGGATGGTCTGGGTGACGGTGCTCACAGATCCTCCGGATGCGATAGCCGTTCGCGCACTGCGGCCAGGAAGGATGCGCCGATGAGGCCGTCGCTGGCGCGGTGATCGGCGGCCAGGGTGATGTGGATGGTGCGGGCCGCGACCACGAGCTGGTCTTGCACCACCGGACGCGGCATCACGCGCCCAAGGCCCACCAGCGCCACCTGTGGCGGGTAGATCACGCCATAGACGGTGTCGCAGCCGAGATCGCCGAGGTTGGTGACGGTGAGGGTCGAATCGGCCAGGTCGGAGCTGCGCAACTTTCCGCTGCGAGCGCGCGACAACGCCTCGCGCAGCGCGGCCATGAGATCAGGCAGCGAGAGCCGATCGGCATCATGCACAGTGGGCACCACCAGGCCGCCGCCGCGCAGCGCAGTGACCACGCCCAGGTGCACGGCCTTGGAGGGATCGAAGCGGCCATCGACATAGCGGCCGTTGAGCTGCCGCGCCTCGGGCACGGCCCTGGCGATGGCCTTCATTGCGAGCGCGGCGAACAGTACCCGTTCAGTCACCGGCCGCCGGGCGTTGTAGCCCTCCAGCCAGCGCAAGGCGCCCTCGGCGTTCAGCTCGGTGCCCAGGTAGTAGTGCGGGATCTCGCGCTTGGAGCGGGCCATGGCGGCGGCAATCGCTGCGCGCATGCTCTCGGTGGGCGATGTGGCCGTGGCGGCGGCGCGTTCCACGTCTTCGAGGGTGATCGGCTCCACACCCTTGCGGCGGGCGAGCCGCGCCAGGTCGACGCCCAGCTCGGCCGCATGCTTGCGGGCGGCCGGCGATGCCCGTATCGGCGCCGCCTCGCCCGCGGGCACGGCAGGTCCTGGCGCCGCTGAGGCCGGGGTCGGAGTGGGCGCGGCCGCGGCCGGTTCAGCACCTGCAGCGGGTGCCACCGCCGCAACGGCCCGCCAGTCTTCACCCTCTCCCGCGAACACCGCCAGCAGCTGGCCCACCGGAATGCGCTGCCCCGGCTCGGCGATCAGCCGCGCCACGGTGCCGTCCTGCCAGGTTTCCACATCGATGGCGCCTTTTTGCGTCTCGACCACGGCGACGATCTCGCCGCGTCGCACGGGCCGGCCGGGCTCGACGTTCCACTTCACGAACTCGGCGTTGTCCATGTCGGCACCGAACGAAGGCATGCGCAGTTCGATCATCGCTGCACCACCTCGCGCGAAACCTGCACGATGCGCGGCACGCTGGGCAGGGCCACGTCTTCCAGGTGCTTGGGATAGGGGATCGGCACCTCCGCGCTGCACACCCTCGCCAGCGGCGCGTCCAGGTCGTAGAAGGCCTGCTCGACCAGGGTGGCCATGATCTCGGCGGCCAGCGCGCAGGTCTTCCAGCCCTCGTCCACCACCACGGCACGCCGCGTGCGACGCACGCTGGCGCACAGCCCGGTGGTGTCGAGCGGGCGCAGGCTGCGCAAGTCGATCACCTCGGCCTCGATGCCGGCCGCGCCCAGCTCCTGGGCTGCTGCCAGGCACTTGGGCAGCGATCCGCCATAGGTGATGAGGCTCAGGTCGCGTCCTGAGCGGCGCACCAAGGCGTGGTCGATGTCCACCAGCGCCGGCTCGCCTTCGAGATCGCCCTCCACATTGAGCAGCATCGCGTGCTCGAAGATGACAACCGGGTCGGGGCAGCGCAGCGCCGCCAGCAGCATGCCGCGTGCATCTTCCAGCGTGGCCGGCGCGAGCACGCGCAGCCCGGGCACGTGGGCATACCAGACCTCCAGGCTGTGCGAGTGCTGCGCCGCCAGCTGCCGGCCGGCACCCGTGGTCATGCGGATCACCACCGGCACGCCGAACTGCCCGCCCGACATGTGGCGCAGCGTGGCCGCGTTGTTGACGATCTGGTCCAGCGCCAGCAGGCTGAAGTTGACCGTCATCACCTCGACGATGGGCCGCATGCCGTTGATCGCCGCGCCAATGCCGCAGCCCACGAAGCCCGATTCCGACAGCGGCGTGTCGCGCACGCGGGCGTCGCCGAACTCTTCAAGAAAGCCCTTGCTCACGGCGTAGGTGCCGCCGTAGCGGCCGGCGTCCTCGCCCATGAGGAACACGCGCGGATCGGACTGCAGGGCGGTGCGCAGGCCCTGGCGCAAGGCATCGCGGTAGGTTGTTCTCATGACGGCGCCTCGGCCAGGACGTGGCGCGTGAGCGTGCCCACCGGCTCCAGCGTGCCAGCCTCCGCATAGGCGATGGCGGTGGCCAGCTCCTCGGCGATCTCGCGTTCCAGCGCGGGCAGCTCGATGGAGATGCCGGCCTCCTCGGCGCGCTCCGTGAGCGAGCGGATGGGGCAGCGCTGCTTCCATGCCTCGACCTCGTCCTTGGCGCGGTAGAGCTCGGGGTCGAACATCGAGTGCGCGCGGAAGCGGTAGGTGCGCAGCTCCAGGAACAGCGGCCCTTCGCCGCTGCGCACGTAGGCCGTGGCGCGACGGGTGGCGTCGCGTACGGCGAGCACGTCCATGCCATTCACCGAGGCGGCCTGCATGCGGTAGCTCTCGGCTTTGGCGCACAGGTCGGTGTCGGACTCGGAGCGCTCGATGGCGGTGCCCATGGCGTAGAGGTTGTTCTCGCACAGCATGAGCAGCGGCAGCCGCCACAGGGCGGCGAGGTTGGCCGTTTCGTGGAACTCGCCCTCGGCCACCGCGCCTTCGCCGAAGAAGCAGGCCGCGATGCGGTCGGTGTCGCGCATGCGCTCGGCCAGCGCGAAGCCCGCGGCCACGGGCAGCGCGCCAGCGACGATGGCGTTGCCGCCGTAGAAGCGCCGGGTCGCGTCGAACAAGTGCATGGAGCCGCCGCGGCCGCCGCTGCAGCCTTCGCGCTTGCCATACATCTCGGCCATCACCGCATTCATGGGCACGCCGCGCGCCAATGCGTGGCCGTGTTCCCGGTAGGTGGCCAGCACGCTGTCATCTGCGCGCAGCGCCGGCATGGCGCCCGCGGCGATGGCCTCCTCGCCGATGTACAGGTGCAGGAACCCCCGGATCTTGCCGGCGCCGTACAGCTCGGCGCACGCCTCCTCGAACCGGCGGATGCGCAGCATCTGCCGCAGCAGCTCGCGGGTCTCCTCGGGAGTGAGGTTCATGCGGGCTCCAGGGTGGAGGTGTCGCCCTCTGGCTGGCCGAGTTCGCGGGCGCGCAGCAGGCGCCGCATGATCTTGCCGCTGCGCGTCTTGGGCAGCCTGTCGGCGAAGGCGATCTCCTTGGGCGCTACCGCCGCACCCAGGCGCTGGCGGGCGAAGCCCAGCAGCTCGCGCCTCAGCGCTTCGGTGGGCTCCACGCCGGGCTTGAGCGCCACGAAGGCCTTCACGACCTCGCCGATCATCGCGTCGGGCTTGCCGATCACGCCCGCCTCGTGCACCGCCGGGTGCTCCATGAGCGCCGACTCCACCTCGAAGGGGCCGATGAGGTGACCGGAAGACTTGATCATGTCGTCGGCGCGGCCCACGAACCAGAAGTAGCCGTCTTCGTCGCAGCGCGCCAGGTCGCCGGTGAGGTACCAGTCGCCCGCGAAGCACTTGCGATAGCGCTCCTCGTCGTTGAGGTAGGTCCGGAACATCGACGGCCAGCCGCGGCGCAGGGCCAGCTCGCCCTCGACGCCGGGCGTCTCGATCACCTTCACGCCGCCATCCGGCTCGCGCCTCACGATGGCCGCGTCGATGCCCGGCATGGGCTTGCCCATGGAGCCGGGGCGGATGTCCATGCAGGCGTAGTTGGCGATCATGATGCCGCCGGTCTCGGTCTGCCACCAGTTGTCGTGGATGGGCAGGCCGAACGCCTCCACGCCCCAGTGCACCGCCTGCGGGTTGAGCGGTTCGCCCACGCTGGCGATGAAGCGCAGGGCAGGGCAGGGGTGCGCCTTCGCGGCGGCCACGCCGGCGCGCATCATCATGCGTATGGCGGTGGGCGCGGTGTACCAGACGCTGACACGCTCGCGCTGCAAGATGCCGTACCAGCGCTCGGCGTCGAAGTCGCCTTCGTCGACCACCATGGTCACGCCCAGCGCCAGCGGCGCGAGGATGCCGTACGAAGTGCCAGTGACCCAGCCGGGGTCGGCCGTGCACCAGTAGATGTCGCCGGGGTGCAGGTCCAGCGCGAGCCGGCCGGTGCAGACATGCGCCACGATGGCCTCGTGCACGTGCAGCGCACCCTTGGGCTTGCCCGTCGTGCCGCTGGTGAAGTGCAGCAATGCAGGCGTCTGGGGGGCGGTGCGGTCAATGGCGTAGAGGGGGCTGGCCGCGGCGAGTTGCTCGTCGAAATCGAGCGTGCCCGGAGGGAGGGGGCCGTCGTCATCGCGCACGATCAGCACGTGCTTCAGCGCGGGCACGTCGCGGCGGATGGGTTCGACCTTGCGCCGGTACAGCGAGGCCGTGGTCACCAGGAGCTTGCCGGCGCCCAGCGCAATGCGCGTGGCGATGGGCTCGGGTCCGAAGGCCGAGAAAAGCGGGGTGACGACCAGGCGGTGCTTGAGCGCGCCCAGCATGGCCACATGCAGCGCGGGTATGCGGCCGCACAGCAGAAACACGTGGTCGCCCGCCTGCAATCCCAGCGCCGACAGGGCGTTGGCGCATCGGCTGGACAGCGCATCGAGCTCGCCGTAGGAAATATCGCGTGCGGCGCCCGACGTGGCGATCCAGCGCAAGGCGGTCTTGCCGGCCAGCGTGCCCCGGGCGTGTCGCTCTACCGCCTCGTGCGCCATGTTGAGGCCGCCCTCGGGCGTGCCCAGGCCGCGGCGCGCGTAGGCCCAGGTGAAGCGTCGGCGCTCGAGCTCATGGTCCGGCATGTTCGCGGTGAACATGTCGGACGGCTTGTGGACGACATCCATCATGGCAACTCCTCGATGGCGCTTGCCGGCCGGGGCGATCAGCCTCACCAAAAGCCACGGACCATCTCGGCGATGGGCTCGAACAGCAAGGCGGAGATGAGGACGGCGCTGACCAGCGAGATCACGACCTCCAGGACGAATAGGTCTGTGGGCTTGTTCATCGGACTGCTCCCGTCAAAGTGGAAGAGCCTCAGGCTATGACCCGCGGGTGAACGCCTTGCAAACGAAATGCTTCGCCGCGCAACAGGCGGTGAATGCGCGATCGGCCGGATGTGTCGGATTCCCGCTGCAGACCCAGGGTAGGGGACGATTCAACCCGCGCGCTGACGCAGATCAAGCGCGCGCAAGCGAACCGATCTGCGGCGCACGGAGTTCCCGGCTCTCAGCGTGTGCCGGCGTGGATTTCTACAAGGTGGCCGAGGCCATCTTCCGGCACTCCTCGGCGCAGCGGCGGCAGGCCTGGGCGCACTGCTGGCAATGGTCGTGCTCGTGGCGCGCGCACTCGTCGCCACAGAGCTGGCAAACATCGGCACAGAAGCTGCAGACCTGCCGGGCGCATTCGCTACCGCGGGCCATGTAGCCGGCCGCCAGCCGGCACACCGCGGCGCAATCGATGTCGAGGGCGATGCATCGCGCCATCATCTTCACGTCCTGCTCCTTCAGGCAGGCGCTGGCGCAGTGGTCGCACGCGTCGGCGCAGGCATTGCAGGCCTGGATGCAGGAGGCATATTGCTCGTGAGCCATGGAGCATTCCTTTCAATGGGGACGCGGCGGCGTGCAAACGCTGGAGCAATCGACGTACCCTGAACGGCCTGTCACCCCATTGATTCCACCCCCGCCACCCGCAGCCTCAGCGAGTTCGCAATCACGCTCACCGACGACAGCGCCATGGCTGCCGCCGCCGCCACCGGGGACAGCAGGAGTCCGAAGAGGGGGTACAGCACGCCTGCCGCCAGCGGGATGCCGGCCACGTTGTAAACGAAGGCAAAGAACAAGTTCTGGCGAATGTTGCGCATGGTGGCCTGCGACAGCCGCCTGGCCCGCACGATGCCGAGCAGATCACCCTTGAGCAGCGTGACACCCGAGCTTTCCATTGCCACGTCGGTGCCGGTGCCCATGGCGATGCCCACCTCGGCCGCCGCCAGTGCGGGTGCATCGTTCACGCCGTCGCCCGCCATGGCGACCACGAGGCCCTCGGAGCGCAGCCGCTGCACGACTGCAGCCTTGTCTTCGGGAAGCACATCGGCGACCACCTCGTCGATGCCCAGCTCGCGGCCCACGGCCTCGGCGGTCGTGCGGCCATCGCCAGTCAGCATGACCACCCGGATGCCTTGATCGCGCAACGCTCGGATCGCCTGCGGCGTGCTTTGCTTGATGGGATCGGCGATGCCTACCAGGCCCGCGAGGCGGCCGTCGATGGCCACGAAGATCACCGTGGCGGCCTTCGCGCGCACGACCTCGGCGGCCTCGCTCATGCCCGAAGTGTCGATATGGTGCTCGGCCAGAAACTTCGGGCCACCGCACACCACGTGCGCGCCGTCGACCGTGCCGGTGACACCCTTGCCCACGGGAGAGTCGAAGTCTTCCACGGGTGACAGTGCAAGCCCGCGCTCTTGTGCGTCGGAGACGATCGCCGCGGCCAGCGGATGCTCGCTCGCGCGCTCCACGCTCGCCAGCTTCTGCAGCACCTGGCTGGCCTCGAAGCCCGGGCTCGACTGCAGAGCCACCACCTTGGGCCGGCCCTCGGTGAGCGTGCCCGTCTTGTCGATCACCAGCGTGTCGACCTTTTCCATACGCTCCAGCGCCTCGGCATCGCGGATGAGCACGCCATGTTGCGCGCCACGCCCCACGCCCACCATGATCGACATGGGCGTCGCCAGGCCGAGTGCACACGGACACGCGATGATCAGCACCGCCACCGCGGCGATGAGCGCGTAGGAGAACGCCGGGCTTGGGCCCCAGGCGAGCCACGCAGCGAAGGCGAGCACCGCCACCGCGATCACCGCCGGCACGAACCAGCCGGCCACCTGGTCGGCCATGCGCTGGATGGGCGCGCGGCTGCGTTGCGCGGCGGCCACCATGTGCACGATCTGCGCGAGCAATGTGTCCGCGCCCACCTTCTGCGCGCGCATCACGAAGCCGCCTGTCTGGTTGAGCGTGCCCGCGGTCACTGTCGACCCAGCGGCCTTGGCCACCGGGAGGGGCTCGCCGGTCACCATGGATTCGTCCACCGTGCCCTTGCCTTCGGTCACCTCGCCGTCGACGGGCACCTTCTCGCCGGGCCGCACCCGCAGCAGCTCACCCACCTGCACCACGTCGAGCGGCACTGTCTCGTCGCTCCCGTCGGCCCGCACGCGCACCGCCGTCTTGGGGGCGAGGTCGAGCAGCGCGCGGATGGCGCCCGAGGTCTTCTCGCGGGCCCGCAATTCCAGCACCTGGCCGAGCAGCACCAGCACCGTGATGACGGCCGCAGCCTCGAAGTAGATCGGCACCGCGCCCTCGGCCGTGCGCAGCTCCTGCGGGAACAGGCCGGGCGCCAGCGTGCCCACCATGCTGTACAACCACGCCGCCCCGGTGCCCAGGGCGATGAGCGTGAACATGTTCAGGCTGCGATGCCGCACGGAAAACCATGCTCGCACGAAGAATGGCCAGCCAGCCCACAGCACCACCGGCGTGCCGAACAGCAACTGTAGCCAATTCGATGCCTGCGCTCCAACACGCTGGTGCAGGTCGGTGAGGTGCCCGCCCATCTCCAGCGCGACCACCGGCAGCGTGAGCGCCAGCCCGACCCAGAAGCGCCGGGTCATGTCGCGCAGCTCGGGGCTCTGCGCTGTCCCGGCGATGGCGACTACCGGCTCCAGCGCCATGCCGCAAATCGGGCAGTTGCCCGGGCCCATCTGCCGCACCTGGGGGTGCATGGGGCATGTGTACTCGACGTCCTGGCCGGCAGGGGCTCGCGGCTTCGGCCCGTGTGCCTCTGCCGGGGCTCGGCGATGGACCTCGGCAGGCGCATCGGCGTGAGCGTGGTGTGCGGCGTGGTGGTGTTCGTGCATGGCAAGCTCCAGGAACCCGGGCGGTCCACTGTCGACCTTGCCACCGTGGGGACGTCAAGTGCGCCTGGCACCCGCTGCCCCTGCTCGCGTCGGGGTGCTTGCCGATGTTGTCGTCCAGCCTGGCCCTCTCGGGCTGCACGAATCTCGCCCAGCGCTGTATTCGGGCTATGGCGAGCATTTGCAGCGCCGAGTGGGCACGTTCCGGCGTGATGAGCGGGCATGTCGGATTCGTTCACACCTGCTCGGTTCGTGGCGCTTTTCGCGGTTCGTGAAATAAAAGGTGCGACATTGTCCGAGCGGTGCGCAATGGTGGGTACCCTCCATTGAGGCTGCGGGCCGCTTGAGTTAAAAAAGCAAATATCAATATGACAGGCAGGGAGGCCTGACATGGAGCACTCTATTGAGCGGCAGGAGGCCCGCGAGCGGCCCGCCGGTGTCGATACACGCAACGTGTTCCGGCACGCTGGTCATGTTCAGGCAGGACACCGAGAGCAAGTGCTGAGACAGCGGCCCGCCACCATATGGCTCACCGGCCTGAGTGGCGCAGGCAAGTCGACCTTGGCCTACGAAGTGGAGCGACGACTCCTTGCCCAACAGCGGGTCAGCTTCGTACTCGATGGCGACAATCTTCGCCATCGCCTCAATCGAGACCTGGGGTTTACCCCGTCGGATCGGCAAGAAAACATCCGTCGCACTGCCGAGGTGGCGGCGCTCATGAATGAAGCCGGCTTGATTGTGTTCGCGTCGCTCATCTCGCCGTACCGCGAGGACAGGACGATGGCGAGGTCGATCATCGGGGATGGCAGGTTCATCGAAGTGCATGTGAGCACCAGTCTGGAGGTCTGCGAAGACCGCGATACCAAGGGCTTGTACAGCAAGGCCCGGGCGGGTTTGATTCCGTTGTTCACGGGTGTCTCGTCACCGTATGAGCCGCCCGAAAGCCCCGATTTGCGCATCGACACCAGTCAGCACAAGCCCCAGCAATCGGCCGATCTGCTGATGGCCTTTCTCTCCCGGCGCGGCTTGGTGCAGTAATGAGCAAGCAAGAACTGGCAATGCAGGCGGCGTCCGGCCTGCCGAGTTACGACGTCTTCAATGGCGATGCGGACGGCATTTGTGCTCTCCACCAGTTGCGCATGGCGCAGTCTGGCCACAGTACGTTGGTCACGGGCGTCAAACGCGACATTGAATTGCTGCAAAGGCTGCCGCGCGGTCAAGCATTGGACGTGACGGTTCTCGACGTCTGCTTCGACCGCAATGAAGCTCAGGTTCGCGAGCTGCTCAACAGCGGCGGACAAGTGCGGTATTTCGATCATCATGCTGCGCACAGCCTCTTTGACCATCCGCGCCTGCACACTCATATCGATCAGGCCGCCGACGTGTGCACTTCCTTGTTGGTGGACCGGTATCTGCAAGGGCGCTACAGGGACTGGGCCATCGTCGGTGCGTTCGGCGACAACCTGCTGAACGTGGCGCGCCCGCTCGCGCAGGAACGCGGATACGACGAGTCGCAGAGGGCTCAACTCCAGCACCTGGGCATGCTGCTCAACTACAACGCCTACGGCGAAGCGACCGGCGATTTGCATCTCGATCCTCTGCAGCTCTATGCGTCGGTGCATCGATTCGAGAACCCTTTCGACTTCATCGCGCAGGCGGAGGAGTACGCGCTGCTGCACGCAGGGTACGAAGACGATCAACAGCGGCTGACCTCCATTCAGCCCACAGCGCAAGACCCGCACGGCGAGGTCTTCGTGCTGAGCGGCGAGACCTGGGCGCGGCGTCTTTCAGGCTCGCTGGCCAACCAGCGGGTGGCCTCGGGCCACGGAAAGTCGGTCGGCGTGTTGACGCCTCGGTCCGATGGCGGCTATCTCGTGAGCGTGCGCGTTGCCGAGAAATGCACCCAGGGCGCCGATGTGCTTTGCCGACGGTACCCAGGCGGCAACGGGCGGCGTGGTGCTGCCGGAATCGACCGGCTGCCGGAGGCCGCGCTGGATGCGTTTGTCAGCGATTTCTTTCGGCATGTGGCGGTCGCCGCGGATTAAGGCAGCGCGCGTCTGGACGGTGTAGGGGCGCACGCCGGCAGGAGGGCCGGCGGGCCCGTCCCGACCTGGTCATGCCGATGACCTGGCCGGCATGGGCCCTCGCGGCGGCCGCCCCACGGCATGTTCCCCCGTAGAGGAAGAAAAAAGCAGCCCCCGTAGGGGCTGCCAACTTCGCGATTGCGAAACCCGCTTAGGGAATGAAGCGGGAGCCACTGGAGGAGTGGCCGGGCGTGATTGTTGCCGGCTTGCGTGGCGGTTCCATACGCCCCAATGGAGGAAAAGACCATCCGGCCCCGGGCGGCACCGCTTTGCCTCGAAAGCGGCTGCTCGCCGGGCTCACGAGGGTGCCCGGCCGTGCTGTCGCCGTTTCAAAACAACTTCCGTTTGCCCTACAGGAGCAGCCACGCCAGCGCGGCGCCTGCGGGCAGGGAGATGTATGGCGGTTGTTTCAGCCGCCAGACGATTCCATATGAAGCCACGATCAGCAGCGCCGCTTGCCAGGCGTAGGCCTGAAAGGGCAGCTTCAACAGCAATGAGATCGCTGCCCCGGCAATGAGGCCGACGACCGCGCAGCGCACACCGACCATCGCGTGCTGGAACAAGCGCGAACCCTTGAGACGGTCCGTGATGCCGCTGACACCGACACACATCAACGCGGTCGGCAAGTAGATGGCGATCGTGGCCACCAGTGCCCCGGCAATGCCAGCGACTTGCATGCCGGTGAAGGTGGCAACGCTCAGAATCGGCCCAGGCGTCAATTGGCTGGCCGCCAGAGCGGCGCTGAAGCCCGCGTGATCCAGCCAGCCGAGGCGATCGACGAGCAGCCCTTCGAGCAAAGGGATCATCACGAGACCACCGCCGAAGAGCGTGGTGCTGAGGCCCGCGAAGGCAAGCCCGACCTTGGCCACCAGCGCCTGGGGCAGCAGTGCCGGTGCGAGCTGGAATGCAGCCAGCCCCGCCGGAGCGATGCACAGCATCAGTTCCAGTGGCCTCAAGCGACGGCCCTGCGCACTCTCCGAGTGCTTCGGCGCAGGCAGGAAGAGCAGCGACGCGAGCGCACCGAACCCCAGCACATAGATCGGAGCCGACCAGAACGGCAGCACGAGCAGCAGCACGGCGGCAGCGGCCGCCAGGACCTGCTGCTTGCGTCCTGCCGCCGCCTTCTTGGCCTGGTTGAAGGCGGCTTGGGCAAGGATCATGGCCAAGGGCGGCAGCACGCCCACGGTCACCGCTCTCAGCACATCCGGATAACCCGCGAGGAACGAGTAGCCGAACCACAGCGCCAAGATGATGCCGAACCCAGGCAGCACGATGCCGGTCAATGCCGCGGCGAACCCGCTCCAGCCTCCCAGTCGATGGCCCATGACGGCAATGGCATTGACCGCCTGGGGGCCCGGCAACATCGTGACCAGCGCGATCAGGTCCAGGAAGTCCTTCTCGGCGATCCACCGCCTTTGCTTGACGAATCGCTCCTGGGCCTGGGCCAGCAGGGCCATGAAGCCGCCCCACGCAGTCAGGCCCAGGATGACGCAATCGGCAAAGAGCCGGCCTTTCGTGGGGCGGTGCCCCACCTCGTCGATCACGCTCGACTCTGCGGCGTTGGTCATCTCGCTCATGACGGCCTCATGCGCAGACCATGCGGGAACGGATGGATGCGAGAAGGTCTTCCTGAGGCTTGCGGGCGGCCAGGTCTTCGGGAGGCAATTGCTCCCTCACGGCGGCCTTGCGCTGCCGATTCTCCGCGTCGAGCCGGGCCCGTGCCTCGGCATCGTAGACACGTGCGGGCTGCGACTTGCCGACGATCTCGAGCTCGTAGCCCAATTGCTCGAGCGACCGGCCGGCGACGGACTCGAAGTCGATGATCTGGTCCGTCGACATGCCCGTGAGCCACTTCTTTGTATTGGTCGCTATCACGGGCTTCTTGACGTTTTCCCACATCTTGCCGGAGGCGGCCGTTTTGCTCGCTTCATCCGAACTGTGGAAGTCGAGCATGGCGGGGCTGAACTCAATGCCGAGCCAGCGACACAGCAGGGCCAGGGTCGACTCGGGGTTGCTGGTCAGCTCTTCATAGGACAGTGCGAGGAACTGCGACGAGGGCACGCGCCGTCCGCATTCGAGCGCCAGTTGCTGCTCGGTGTCCCATTGCTTGGCGACGTGGTAGGCCGTCTTTTCGCCCACCACGGCCTTCAGGAAGGACAGGCAGACGTCGCGTCCGTCACGATAGAGGTACAGGTAGCGCACATCATCGTCGCGGAAATAGTGCTCGATTTCGGGCAGGAAATGCACATTGGCCAGCGACTTGCACATCCAGTCCGGCTTGCCGTGGGCCTCTGCCATGCGGTCCATGATGGATCCGAAGACCGCCACGAGGCTGTTGTCACGGCAGCGACGACGGATGTCTGCACGATTGAAATCGACGCCCCAGGAGACCGGATTGACTTCGACGAGACGGACCACATCGTCGACCAAGCGCTGGAAAGCCGCTTCGTCTTTCAGATCGCCGTACGCGGGCAATAGCGGCGCGAAGCGTTCGAGTATGTGAGGTGGGTGGGGGGCTGCGATCGAGGGGGCCTGGTTGATCATCAGGCGCAGCAAGTTGGAGCCGGAACGCTGGGTTCCGATCATGAAGACCTTCATGGGCAGTGCCTCTCTGAATCTTGGAATAGTGAACAGGCCTTGGTCCGCTTCCCTTCAATGGCCCAAAGCCCTTCGACTTTATCGGCTACCAGCGATCTTGAACAGGCGGGAATTCAGTGACTTTCGCGCGACTCATTGGTCACTCTTCGCGCGACTCTCCGGTCACCCGCTCAAGTCGTACTTGCGGGCGCCGATACCCCGCACGACGGCCAGTTCACGTATGACATGGCAGGCCGTAGCAGGCGACCCACGCCATTTCCACCAAGAACCAATGAAAAGGGAATCACCATGACCTATCTGTCACATGCGGCCAAGCTGATGGCTGCGTCTTTTGTCACATGCGCTTGCCTCGTGGCCCCGGCTGCGGCAAACGATCTTCCGGCGGATGTGCAGGCCAAGGTCGAGAAGGCGAAGAAGCGCCTGACCGAACTCGCGGCCGATCCCAGCGTCCTGGCGGCCGTACGCGAAGCCAATGTGCGAGGGGCGGGCGGCATGAACAACGGCAAGTGGATCGATCTTGAAGAGGGTGCCCCGCCGGTCAAGGCGGTGCTGACCACCAACATCAGCGCCCAGATCGCCAAGTGGGAGCAGGCCGACTCCGCGGTCAACAAGATCGTGTTGCGCGACCACGGCGGCAACCTCGTGGGCGCGAGCGTTCGTCCGCTGCTCTTCAACAACAGCAACCAGCCCGTGTTCATCCAGCCGATGAAGGGGCAGGCCTGGGCTGCGGACAACATCAAGCCGGATCCCACGACGCAGATCCCCAGCGTGCACGTTGCTGCACCGGTGATGGACAGCGGCAAGGCCATTGGCGTGCTGCACGCCGGCGTGAGCGTCAAGTAAACGGCGCCGCGATCTCGGCATCAAGCGAAATGCATCCGCCTGGCAGAGGCGGTGCTACGGAGAAACCATGTTCAAGAATCTGAATGTTGGTGTGCGCCTGGTTGGTGGTTTCGCAATCGTCCTTGCGCTCATGGTGCTCGTCAGCGCCATTTCGCTCAGCAGGTTGTCCGCCATCAAGAGCGACCTGGAGGCGGTGACGGGCGAGGCCCCGGAGCGCCTTGCCAATGCGATGCGCGACCTGGCCCGCGCCCAGGGAACGGCCTTGCGCGATGCATTGATGCAAGACGACGTGGCCTACAAGAAGAAGGAGTTCGATCGCATGAAGAAGGACCGGGCGGAGTACGACCGGACCCTCGCGACGCTGTCGGCCATGCCGATCGAGCCGGAGGTCAAGACCGCGCTCGAAAAGACAGCGGTCATGCTGGAGGCTCTCAAGGCGCCGATGGCCAAGGCGATCGACCGGTCGATGGGAGATGACATGGCGGGCGCCGCCCAGGTGATGCGCGAAGAAGTCAGGCCCGCACAGGCCGCGCATATCGAGGCATTGGAGCACGTGGTCGAATCGATCCAGCGGGCGTCCAAGATCCGTGACGAGCAGGCCAATGCGTCCTACCACCGTGCGGTGACCATGATCGTCGGGTTGTCCGTCGCCGGGCTGCTGGCCGGCGTCGTGGTGGCCTGGCTGATCCAGAAAAGCATCGCGCACCCATTGACGCAGGCTGTCGAGGTGGTTCAGGCGGTGGCCGAGGGCGACCTGTCACGGCAGATCAGGGTGGAGTCGCACGACGAAGTCGGCCGGCTGCTCAAAGCCTTGGTCACGGTGAACCGAGACCTTGGGCGCACGATGCAGAACATTCGCCAGGCGGCAGAAGCGGTCGAGATCGCCTCCACCGAGATCGCCGCCGGCAACGCCGACCTCAGCCGGCGCACCGAGCAGCAGGCATCGAGCCTGCAGCAGACGGCCGCGTCGATGGAGCAGCTCAACGCGACGGTCAAGAACAATGCCGACACGGCACGCAGCGCCGCCCAGATGGCAAGCTCGGCCAGCGCGGCAGCCACCAAGGGAGGGGCCGTGGTGGCCGAGGTGGTGAGCACGATGCAGGCCATTTCGGACAGCTCGAAGAAGATCTCCGACATCATCGGGACCATCGACGGCATTGCCTTCCAGACCAACATCCTTGCGCTGAACGCAGCCGTTGAAGCAGCGCGTGCAGGCGAACAGGGACGCGGCTTCGCGGTGGTGGCCTCGGAGGTGCGGGCGCTGGCTCAGCGCTCGGCGCAGGCGGCCAAGGAGATCAAGACGCTGATCGGTGCGAGCGTCGCGAGCGTGGAAACGGGCGCTCGCCTGGTCGGCGACGCCGGGTCGACCATGAGCGACATCGTGCTGCAGGTCCAGCGCGTGACCGATCTGATCGATGAGATCAGCAGCGCGACGACCGAGCAGACGAGCGGCATCGGGCAGGTCAACCAGGCGGTCTCCCAACTCGACCAGGTGACGCAACAGAACTCGGCGCTGGTCGAGCAGAGTGCCGCGGCTGCGGACAGTCTGAAGCAGCAAGCCGGCAAGATGGTCGACGCGGTGCGGATCTTCAGGATCGCGTCCACCAGCGAAGTTTGCGCATGAACGCAAGGCGGTTGACGCATCCGGTGGCCCAGCTCATGCAAGCCTTCACGACCTACACGACCTACACGACCTTCAGGCCGGACACGCGGGCGGTGGCAGTCTGACGCCGAGGTGAGCAGGGAGATGCAGCATGTCGAAGTCGCTCATCCCACCCGAGTCCGGCGACGCTTTCCGGACTCTGCTGGACCGTGTCGAGGCCGGTGTCGCCGTGGTCCGCCTCGGGGGATCGAAGTTCGTCAATGCTCGGATGGCGGCGATGCACGGATACACGCCGCAGGAGATGCTCGCGCTGCCGCAGTGGGCGACCGTCCATCCGGATGACCGGGCATGGATCGACCGGCTGCTCCGATGGCGGCCGGCCGGCGTGCCCTCGGTTCCCTGCGACTTCCGCGCGATCCGCAAGGACGGCAGTCTGTTCGATGCGCGGGTGGTGGCCCAGCAGGTTGTGTTCGGCGGCGAGCGTTGCGAGCTCATCACCGTCACGGACATCAGCGAGTTGCAGGGTGCGCTGCGCCTGTCCGAATGGCGGGCCCGCATGCTTGCGCAGACGGAGGCGCTGTGCCGCAGCGGTTTGGTCGAGATCGGCTGCGCCCCCGGCTTCCGCCTGACCCTCTCGACGGGGTTGTGGGACTTGCTCGGCTTGCCGCCGAGGCATGAGCCGCAGTCGCCGCGTGTGGTGCTGCGCTGGGTGCCTCGCGACGAGCGCCGCTACGTGCTGTCGATCTGGCGCGGCGCGGTGCCCGGCGAGCCTTTCGAGTTCCAGCATCGCATGGTGTGTGGCGACGGCAGGCGACGGGTCGTGCTCCACCGTGGCATGTTGGAGGTGGCCGATATGCGGCAGCCGCGCGGTGTGGCCATCTTGCAGGACATCACCTCCCAGCGCGAGGCCGAGAGCCGCGTCGAGGAGCTGGTCAACTACGACGAGGTGACCGGGCTGCCCAACCGCGTACGGCTGCTCGACAGGGTCGACGAGGCCATCCATGCCGCCTCGCGCGACTTCGGATCCCTGGCGCTGGTTGCGCTGCGCATCGAACAGGTCGAGCAAGTGAGGCGCTCGGCCGGCTATGCGGCCGCCGACGCACTGACGGCGGCGCTGGCCGCGCGCATCAAGCGGGTCTGCACCAGCGAGGAGATGCTGGCCTATTTGGGAGAGGGCGAGTTCGCACTGCTGCTCGACCCCATCCTTGGTAGCGCGGAACCCTTGGTGCTCTCGCGTGTGCAGGCCGTGCAGGAGGCGCTGGCCGAGCCGGAGCGACTCGGCCGCACCGAGCTGGACCTGACCTGCAGCTGTGGCGTCGCTGGCTTCCCTCATGACGGCCGCTCGCCGCAGGAGCTGCTGCAGGCAGCGCAGGCGGCGATGCATCTTGCCGCGGAAAGCGCGCCTGGGCACGCGGTCTTCTTCACTGCCGAAGCCAACCTGCGTGCGCAACGCCGCCTGGCTGTCGAATCGGGCCTGCGCCATGCAGCCGAGCGCGGCGAGCTCACGCTGCATTACCAGCCCCAGGTCGACCTGCAGTGCGGCGAGGTGATCGGTGCCGAAGTGCGGGTGCATTGGCACCACCCGGTGCTCGGTGTCGTGCCGAGCACCGAGTTCATGCCCGTGGCCGAGCAGACGGGGTCCATCGTGGCGCTGGGCGAATGGATGCTGCGCCAGGTGTGTCGGCAAAGCGTGGTCTGGCAGCGGGCCGGGCAAGCGCCGCTGCGGTTGTCGCTCAACCTCTCGCCGCGCCAGCTGGAGCAGCCTGATGTCGCGCAGCGCGTGCAGGCCATCGTCCAGGACAGTGGAGTGGAGCCTTCCCGCCTGGGGCTCGAGGTCACCGAAAGCATGCTGGCGGCCAATGTCGCGCACGCCGCGCGCGCGCTGGGTGAACTGAGGGCGTTGGGCATGGAGATTGCGCTGGGCAGCTTCGGCACCGGCTATTCGAACCTCAGCTATCTGCGCAGCCTGCCGATCGATGTCATCAAGATCGACCGCTCGTTCGTGCACGACGTCACGTCGACGCCGGCCGACGTCTCGCTGACGCGGGCGGTCATCACCCTCGCGCACAGCCTGCAGATGCGCGTGTCGGCCTCCCACGTGAGCACCGAAGGTGAACTGGCGCTGCTGCTGGCCAACGGATGCGACCGAATGCAGGGTGACTTCTTCAGCCCGCCGGTCTGCGCGAGCGACCTGGAGGCGATGCTCGCCGAGAGGCGCAAGCTGCCCGAGCGCTTCGTCCACGGCCATCAGCGGCGCCGCACGCTGCTGCTGGTCGACGACGAAGAGAACGTCGTGGCCGCGCTCAAGCGCCTGCTGCGTCGCGACGGCTACCACATCGTCACGGCCCACAGCGGGGCCGAGGGACTGCAGCGCCTGGCGGAGGTGGAGGTGGACGTGATCGTGTCCGACCAGCGCATGCCGGGCATGACCGGCGTGGAGTTCCTGCGTCGCGCGAAGGCGCTGTACCCCGACACCGTTCGCATGGTGCTCTCGGGCTACACCGAGCTGCAGTCGATCACGGACGCGGTGAACGAGGGGGCGATCTACAAGTTCCTCACCAAGCCCTGGGACGACGAGAGGCTGCACGCCCACATCGAGGAGGCGTTCCGGCAGAAGGGCATGGCCGACGAGAACCGGCGCCTGAATCGCGAGCTGCATCAGGCGAACGGGGAACTGGCCAACGTCAACGAGCGTTTGCAGCGCCTGCTGGCCCTGCAACGGGAGCAGACCAGTCTTGAGGAGGGCCGCGCCGCCGGTGCACGCGAGGTGCTGGAGAACCTGCCCGCGCCCATCATCGGATTCGACACCGACGGCCTGATCGCCTTCGTCAACCGCGATGCGGAGGTGTTGCTGCCCCCCGGCGCTGCCTTGCTCGGCCGCGAGGCGCAGGAGGCCTTGCCGCCTGCACTGTGTGCGCTGTGGCGAACCGGCGACGGCATCTACCGCAACGTGGATCTTGCCGGGCACCGCTACCGCGCTGCCTGCCGAGTCATCAGTGGCGGCTCCCACTCGCGCGGCAAGCTGCTCCTGATGACGCCTGTCAGCGTGGAGGTGCCGCCAGACTGAAAGGCGAGACGCACACAGAAGGATCTCATTTGCTCTGACAGACAAAGAGAACCGACAAGGGAGTACCAATGACAACGACGAGTACAGACCGAGACCCTGACCCTGGTCTCGGTCTCGATCCCGGTTCCGGTCCCGGTCCCGGTCCCGGTCCCGAACTGCTGCTACCCGCGGCGGCCGCCGTCGCGACGCGGCTGCGGTGGCTGTTTCGCCACACGCTGCGCCAGGGACAGTCGCACCCGCTGCTGACCCTGCTGATGCAGTACCGGGAGGTGGCGCCATGAAAGCCGACGCACTCATCGACCGTGTGCGCGAGTTGCCGCCGCTGCCGCGGGTCCTGACCGAGGTGCTGCTCGCCCTGCAGCGAGACGACGTGGCAGTGGACCAGCTCTCGCTCAAGATCTCCCAGGACGAGGCGCTGGCGGCCAAGACCCTGCGCCTGGCGAACTGCTCCTTCTACGGTGTCGCAGGCCGGGTGGGCTCGATACGCGACGGGATCAACGTGCTGGGGCTGCGCACGCTCAGCGGCGCGCTGGCCGCGGCGGCCGTGGCGGGTCGCTTCCCGAGGATCCAGTGCGAAGGGTTCGATTTCGACGCTCACTGGCGCCACTCGATCGGAAGCGCTTTGTGCGCGCAGGCCATCGCACGCGTGCTGCAGATGGATGAAGCCACGGCGTTCACGGCTGCGCTGGTACACGACATCGGTCGTCTGGCGCTGGCCAGCCATTTCCCCGGCGAGTTCGCGCAGACGCTGCACTACCAGGCCGAACACGACTGCCTCACGCACGAGGCCGAGCAGGCCGTGCTCGGCACCGACCATTGCGAGCTGGGTGCATGCATCGCCGAGCACTGGTGCTTCGCGGTGCCCGTGATCCTGGCCATCCGCCAACACCATGCCCCCCAGGCGCAGGGGCCGGCGAACCTCGTGGACTTGGTTCATGTGGCCGACAACATCGCCCATGGGCTCGACCTGTCGGGACTGCCCAGCGAGGCGGTGCCGCCGTTGTCGGTGCCCACATGGATGCGATTGGGCCTGTCGGCCGAGCAATGCCGCGAGATCTTCGAGCGCGTCGAGCAGGAGCTGGACGGCCTTTGCAATGCATTGAACCCATAGGGGATGCGATGACCCAGACCGTGGAAGAACTCCAACACGCCAACGAAGAGCTCAAGGCGCTCAATGCCCGCCTGTCCGAGGCGCAGGCCAAGGCCCTGCAGTCCGAGCGCCTGGCGTCGATCGGCCAGCTGGCCGCGGGTGTGGCGCACGAGATCAACAACCCCATCGGCTACATCTTCTCCAACTTCGGCACGCTGGAGAAATACCTCGAAGACGTGTTCCGGGTGCTCGCCGCCTACGAAAAGGCCGAGCCCTCGCTGGCCGGCACGCCACACGCAGCGGCGCTGAAGGCGCTGCGCGAGGACATCGAGCTCGACTTCCTCAAGGAGGACATTCCCGCGCTGATGTCCCAGTCGCGTGACGGCATCTCAAGGGTGCGCAAGATCGTGCAGGACCTGAAGGACTTCTCTCGGGTGGAGACGCATCAGGAGTGGGAGTGGGCCGACCTGCACGCCGGGCTCGACTCCACGCTCAACATCGTCAATAACGAGATCAAGTACAAGGCCGATGTCGTCAAGCAGTACGGCGCGCTGCCCGAGGTGCAGTGCCTGGCGTCCGAGCTGAACCAGGTGTTCCTCAACCTGCTCGTCAATGCGGCGCATGCCATCACCGCGGAGCGGGGCACCATCACCCTGCGCACCGGCGCCGAGGGCGATCAGGTGTGGGTGGAGGTGGGCGACAACGGCAGCGGCATCGCACCGGAGAACCTGTCGCGCATCTTCGATCCGTTCTTCACCACCAAGCCCGTGGGCAAGGGCACGGGGCTGGGCCTCTCGTTGTCGTACGGCATTGTCAAGAAGCATGGCGGGCGCATCGATGTGCGTAGCGAGCTGGGCCGGGGCACCACCTTTCGCGTGGTGCTGCCGGTGCGGCGCGAAAACTTGACAGAGTGATGGACGGGCAGATCCTCGTCCCCGATGACGTGGCGCAGGCGCCGTGCGACGACGCTGGCGAGTTCAGGCTGCTTTGCGTCGACGACGAGGTCAACATCCTCGCCGCGCTCCGGCGCCTGCTGCGCCGGGGCGGCTGGAAGGTGCTCACCGCGGTGGGCGCCGAGCAGGCGCTGGAAGTGCTGGAGCACGAGCGGGTGGACGTGGTGGTGTCGGACATGCGCATGCCGGGCATGGACGGTGCCCAGCTGCTCGAGCGCGTGGCGCAGTGCTGGCCGCAAGTGGTACGGCTGCTGCTGACAGGCCATGCGGAGGTGGCGTCGATCGCCGCCGCGGTGAACCGCGGGCAGATCTGGCGCTACATCGAGAAGCCCTGGAACGACGACGAGCTGTTCCTTGCCGTGCGGCAGGCGATGGAGCGCAGCGCCTTGCAGCGCGAGAAGGACCGGCTGGAGGCGCTCACCCGGGTACAGAACGAGGCGCTGCGCGAGCTGAACGCCTGCCTGGAGCAGCGCGTGCAGGAACGCACGGCGGAGCTGTCGCAGGCCCATGAGCGGCTGAAGAGGAACTACCTGGCGTCGATCAGGGCCTTCTCCAACCTGCAGGAGCTGCGCGGCGGACACCTCGTGGGCCACGCGCGCCGCGTGGCCGAGACCGCCCGGCGCATCGCGCAGGCCATGGCGCTGCCCGACTCCGACGTGCAGGAGATCTTCATCGCCGGCCTGCTGCATGACATCGGGCTCATCGGCATGCCCGATGCGCTCATCGCACGGCCGGTGCCGCGCATGAGCCCACAGGAGCAGGCGCAGTACGGAAAGCATCCCGTGCTGGGCGAGCAGATGTTGATGGCGCTGGATGACATGCAGCGCGTGGCCGCGCTGCTGCGCTCGCACCATGAGCGCTGGGACGGGCAGGGTTACCCCGATCGCCGCACCGGCACGGAGATCCCGCTGGGTGCGCGCATCCTCGCCGTGGCCGACACCTTCGACGACATGCAGTTCGGCCACATCGTCGTGGCCTCGCTGAGCTTCCAGCAGGCGCGAATGCTGCTCGCACGCGGGCGCGGCACGCAGTTCGATCCGGAGGTGCTGGAGGTCTTCCTGCAGATCACCGAACCGGCCCGCCGTTCCCGGACCGGGCCGCTCACGCCGCCACGCCTGCTCATGACCGGACAACTGGAAGCCGGCATGGTGCTCGCGCACGACTTCGTTTCTGCCGAAGGCGTGGTACTGCTCGCCGCCGACCAGGCGCTGAGCTACGACCTCATCCAGCGCATCTGCAACTACGAGCGGCGCGAGGGCCTGCAACTCGTTCTGCACGTCAGGAGCTGACCATGACCACCGACACCGATCTAGCGCGCCTGCTGCTTCTGGACGACGAACCCCATGTCATCGCGGCGCTGCAGCGCCTGCTGCGGCAGCACTTCGGCTGCTCGCTGCGTATCGACGCCCAGTGCGATCCGCTACAGGCGATCGCGCTGGCCGGGCAGCGGCGCTGGGACGCCGTGCTGTGCGATTACCGTATGCCGCAGCTCGACGGCCTGGAGTTCCTGCGCCGCCTGTCGGCGCTGCAGCCGCATGCCGTGCGCATGGTGCTCAGTGCCTCGTGCGAATTGCAGACGGTGATGCGGGCCGTCAACGACGTGGGGGTGTTCCGTTACCTCGTCAAACCCTGGCAGACGGAACAGGTGATCGAGCACGTGCAGGCGGCATTGAGCCACGCGCGGGCGCTGCGAGAACAACGCACCCTCGCGGACGCGATGCGGGTGCACCGCGGCGAGCTCGGCGCGGAAGAGGCCGAGCGCCGCCGGCTGGAGGACATCGAACCCGGCATCACCCATGTGGAATGGGGCCCGAACGGCGAGGTGCTCATGCCGCCGCTGCCTCGCGCCAGACCGGTGCCTGCGAAGAAGACGCCGGGCGGCCAGAACGGTTCGTGACGGCGCATGGCGAGCGCGCTGTAGCCGGCCGGCCTGGCCTGCTCAGAAGCGGTAATGCACGCCGAGGGTGATGAGATCCACGTCGTCCTTGTCGTCGGCGAACTCGACGCGTATCCGCTCGAACTCGGCCCGCACGCCGATGTTGTTCGTGAACTCGTAGGAGGCGCCCAGGCCCCATCCCAGATTCGTCTTGCGCTCGGAGTCGCTGCCGCCGAGGCCCAGCGACGCCGAGCTGGCCTCGACCTCCGCCTTGGTCGACACGGCTCCCAGCTTGCCGAACACGGAGAACGGTCCGAATGGCGCGGCGGCTACGCCGAAGACGCCGAAGCTCTTGCCACGCAGCGAGCCGGTCACTGTGCCCAATGTGGAATCCACACCGGTGACCTCCGCCTTGCCCAGATCGTAGTAGGCGATCTCCGCACCGAAGTTCGGCATGAACATGTAGCCGCCGAAGATCTTGGCGCCGGTGTCGGTGCGATCACAGCTCGTGGTTCCGGCGCAGTCGAGGTCGATGCGCGAGCGGCCGGCTGACACACCGACGTAGCCCTGGGCCAATGCACTCGCGGAAAAGGCCATGCCGGTGAGAGCAACCGCGGTGGCGATGAAGCGTTTCATTGTCGGTACTCCTGTTGTTGACCATGAAGGTGCTGGCTGGCGCCCCAGCCGGCGCGACTCATGGTAGGAGTCATCGTGTTTGCCGTGTAAGCGCCGTGGCGGATGCGCGACACGGCGAGACCTTGCCAGGGCCGGTGTCTTGCGGCTGACGCGCATCAATCCAAATAGGCAGGCGCACGCCTAGTGTCGGTAGGAGCGCAGCCTGCGTTTCCCGGTTCGCGCTTCCATGTCTGAACGTCTGCAACTGCACGAGGAGTTTTCATGGCCACTGCATCCAGATCGACGACGGGCACCTCCACGGCGGGCACCGCACGGCGCAAGGCGGCGACCACCACACGCGCAAGCTCCGCGCGCAGCCCGGACATGCGGGTGCTCAAGCGCGAGATCGCGGCCACCATGAAGGAGCTGCAAGCCATCGAGGGCGAGATCGCGAAGGTGGTTCGGCGCATGGTGTCGCAGACGCTGGAAACGGCGCTTGCGAAGGTCTCCACCCAGGAGCCCGTGCTCGTCGCGCGTGACATCGGCGGCTTGGTGCTGCAGGCTGTGCAGCAGGTTCTGCGAGGCACCGCCGAAGGGCTGGAGCAAGTGATGAAGGCGCATCGCAGCGCGGGCAGGGCTGCGCCCAAGCGCGCGCCGGCGCGCCGCAACGGCGCCCGCGCTGGATCACGGACTTCCGGGTAGCGCAGGCGCCACGGTCCTCCGCCTCGCGGCAGAGGGGACTGGCAGTCAGGACTGTCCCGCAGCGCGGCCGCGCTGCCTCAGCTCTTCGCCCAATCGCGCGTTGAGTTCTCCTGCGGGCACCGCGGTCAGGTCCACGTCCGCTGTGGCGTGCACCGCCTTCTGCGCGGCCGCGCTCATCGCCGCTTTCAGCTCGCCGAGGAAGGGCGACGAGGCGAAGAGCATGATGCCGCCGAGGCTGCCGTCAGCCATGAGCTCATTGATGCGGTCGGCCAGGCGGTGGGCGAACTGCAGGTGCGCCTTGTGGTGTGGGTCGGTGCGCGGTGTGAACGGCACACCGCCGGGGCGCTGGTCGCTGCTGCCGTGGCCGGGTCGGTCGTCGCCCAGCTCGGAGGCCTTGAGCCGGCCTTCGGGATGCTCCAGCGTTTCCAGGAATGTCAAGCGCTCCTGGCCTGGCTTGCGGATGAAAAATCGCGCCTCGGTCGAGTTCGCGATGAGTATCAGCTCGGACTTCATGATTCCCCTCGGACTGACGAACAAACAACCGGCGCTCGGTCGCCGGCACCCACGGGTGTCCTGTCGCGGTCCGGACAGGACACCGGATCAGCGCGCCGGTGTGGACGCGCGCCGACGCGACGCCCGCGGCACAACCCTCGCGGCTCGCATGGCGTTGAACTCGTGGTGAAACGCCTGCGCGATCACGTGCGGATCGGGCACCAGATGTGCATCGGCCAGCAGCGTCAGCGTGGCGGCTCCGGCGTAGCTCATGATGCTGATGCCCATGCCCAGCTGGTCGCCAGGGTGCGGCACGCAGAACATCAGGCGCTCGACCGGCACGCCGCCGAAATGCACCGCGTGCCGAGGGCCGATGACGTTGGTGAGCACCACGCTCGCCTTGCTGCCGAAGACGCCGCTGGCCAGGTCCTCCAGCAGTTTCGGGCCGCGCCCGAACAGATCGAGCAGCAGCCGCATGGCCGTAGCCTGCGACGACTGCTTGAGCGCGCTCATGCGCGACTGGGTGAGCGCCAGGCGGCGCTGCGCCGACGGCTCCTGGACGGGCAGGTCCAGCAGCACCAGCCCGAACTCGTTGCCCAGCTCGCCGCCCCGCTCGGGCGGGCGCAGGTCGACCGGCACCATCGCTCGCAAGGTGGTGGCGTCCGCATCCAGCCCGCGGCGCTGCAGGTAGGTGCGCAGCGCGCCGGCCAGGGCCGCGACCAGCACGTCGTTCACCTTCGCGCCGCTTGCCGCGCCGATGGCCTTGACGTCGTCGATGGACACCGGCTCGGACCAGGCCACGCGCTGGCCGGGCGCGAAGTCGCCCTTGAAGGGCGATTCGGGGTCAGGCGACTTCACGAGCGCGCTGGCCAGAGTTATTGCCCCGTCCAGCAGCAGTCCCGCTTGCCGGAGCAGGCCGGGCGGTGAGGGCGAGGCTTGCGGATGCGCGGCCATGCGGACACGGTCTTCGGCACCAAGCTCGAACAGCCGCGCGGCCACGTTCATCATTGCCCGGCCGTCGCCGATGCAATGGTGGTAGCGCAGCACCAGTGCGCCGCCGCCCTGCACGTTGTCCACGACCCAGGCGTCCCACAGAGGGCGGCTGCGGTCCAGCGGCATGCTGGCGAGCTCGCCCAGAAGTGCGCGCAAGGCGGCCTCGTCGCCGGGTGCCGGCAGGGCTACACGCCGCACGTGCCCGTTCATGTCGACGTGGGCCACGTCCTCCCAGTGCGGGGTGGGCAAGGGCAGTCCCTGCTCGACCACGCGCTGCCTGAAGCGCGGGAAGTGCAGGAGGCGATGCCGAAGGAGGTGGCGCGTGCGGGTGGAGTCGAGCGGCTGCGCGGTGAGGGCCACGCCGGTCACGAGGGCCGGATTGGCCGCGCCGTCCATGTGGTACCAGGCAGCGTCCAATGGGCTCATCGCTTCGGTGCTCATGGCGCATCTCTCCAACCACTAGTGCAGTGTTTCGCACTGATCGGCACTTATGGGGCCGCGACTTCGCCCCCATTGGCAGCGTTGCAAATCCTCGCGATGCCGCTGGGCATCGCTGCGGTTTGCACCACGGTGTTTCAAACACTGCACTCGCGATTCTTGGCCTTGCCCGCGGCCCATTCTTGCGCTGCATCAGACGGTGCGGCCCCACCTCGTTGCGGGGGCGGCGAGAGGGTCCGTGCGGTGAGGCGATTGACGGGGCGCAAGGCGACCGGTGCGGTGCGGCCTAGTGTTGTGAGTTGGGAATACGTGACATGGACCCGGTGGCGGGACACGATCGATGGAGCTGCGATGCTGATCTTTGCCCTGGACCGCAATGACCCGAGCTTCGGCGAGGCGCTTGCGCACGAGCTCGACCTGACCGTGTCGCCGCACGAGGAGCGTGTGTTCGAGGATGGCGAGCGCAAGCTGCGACCCCTGGTGGAGCCGCGCGGCGAGGACTGCTATGTCGTGCTGGGGCTCTACGGCGGGCCCGACGACAGCCCGCACGACAAGCTCGTGCGGCTGCTCATGTTCATCGGCGCCCTGCGCGACCACGGCGCGCGACGCGTGACAGCCGTAGTGCCCTACCTGGCCTACGCGCGCAAGGACCGCCAGACCCAGCCGTTCGACCCGGTGGGCCTGCGCTACGTGGCGCAGATGTTCGAGGCGGTGGGCACCGCGCAGCTCATCGTGCTCGAAGCGCACAACCCGGCGGCGCTGCAGAACGCGTTTCGAATCCCGACCCTGCATCTCGATGTGCGGCACGTCTTCACCCCCGCGGTGGAGGCCATGCAGCTGGGCGAGCGCGTGGCGGTGGCCTCGCCGGATCCGGGTGGCAGCAAGCGCGCGCAGCTGTGGCGCGAGGATCTTGAAGGCGCGCTGAAGTGGCCGGTGGGCTTCGCCATGGTGGACAAGCGCCGCAGCGCGGGGCTGGTCGGCGGCACCGAGCTGGTGGCCGGCGACGTGCAGGGCGCCACCGTGCTGCTTTTCGACGACCTCATCGCCACCGGCACCACGCTGCAGCGCGCCGCCCGCGCCTTGCGGCGCGCCGGGGCCACCCGCGTGGTGGCGTGTGCCGCCCACGGCCTGTTCGTTGGATCGCCGGCCGACACGCTGGGCGGCGGCGGGATCGACCACGTGCTGGTCACCGACAGCGTGCCCGCGTTCCGGCTGCCGCCAGGTCACCCGGCGCGCCGTCTGCTGAAGGTGGTGTCCTGCGTCCCGCTGCTCGCCGAGGCGATACGCGACAGCTGTTCGTCGTGGGCTCGTTGAAGCGGACAGACGGACAGACGAAAGCGACAAGGCCCGGCCGGGGGGGGGATCCCGCCGGGCCCGGCGCGCATCAACGAACGGCTATCGAATGCTGCCGCGGCGAAACAGGTTCACGATGGCCAGCAGGATCACGGCCCCCAGCAACGAGACGCCCAGGCTGGGCAGGCTGAAGTCGCTGCTGTTGATCGTGCCCGTGCCCAACATCGGCGCCAGCAGGAGGCCGCCGAGGAAGGCGCCCACGATGCCGACCACCACGTTGAGCAACAGGCCTTGCTGCGCGTTCGTGCGCATCAGCATGCTGGCGACCCATCCGACGAGGCCGCCGACCACGAGCCAAATGATCAAGTTCATGATTGCTCCTCAGGTTGACCGGCGGCTCATCCACATGACCAGCCCTATCACCGCCACATGAACAGCCGCCAAGGTGGATGAAGCTTAGGAGCGGGGCAGGGCGCCGGGCGTCGTCTCGTGCCGCGATCTCGCGTCGGGCGCTTCCTACTTGATGTTGAGCACGCGCCGGCCCAGCACGTTGCCGCCGGCGCGGTCGAGCACGTTCACGGTGGTCTGGCGCGGCCGGAAGCTCTCGGGTAGCGGCACATCGCCGCGCACGCTTTCATAGCGGCCCAGGTTGATGGCGATGGGGTCGGTGACGATCGATGCCGGCCGCCCGCGTGCCGGCTCGCCGGCCACCACGAACTGCACCACGCCCTGGAGCGACTTGCCGGCGGCGCCGCGTTCACGCGAGAGCACCAGGTCGTACTGCAGCTTGCCGCTGCCGGTGGTGAAGCGTGCAGCCCGTACCTGCACTTGGCCGCCACGCGGATCGGGAGGAAGCACCTCGACGAGCGCGGCCACGTCTTCGCGCAGGTCTTGCACGGTGCTGCGGCTGGCCGCCAGTTCGTCGGCCAGCCGCGCCTTGTCGGCGGAGGTGACTTCCAGTCGCTGCGTGGCGTCGGCCAGCTGCAGCCGCAACTGCTGCCGCTCCTGGTCGGCCTGCTCGTAGGCGCTGCGCAGCTCGGCCGTGGCCTGTGCCGAGAGCCGGGGGGGCAAGAAGCGATCCTGAATGACGAGCACGCCCGCCGCGCCCACAGCGGCGCCAGTGACCAGCAAGACCAGCCAGCGCGGCACACGACGCGCTGGCCGTCGATGCCCGTAGGGCTCGAGAACGATGGGTTTCATTGGGGGAGTGGATGTTGGCGTGTCCGGCCGGGTAGGCCGTGGCCCGGCAGGGTAGCGGCTATGAACCGTGCAATGCAACACGATGTCTCGGAAACCCCCTGCGGTGGGGTCATACGTAACCATTTGTCTGAAGATCGGGCGCGATCAGGCGCGATCAGGCGCGCTCGGGCGCGGTGGTGGCGGCGAGCTTGCCCAGCAGAAAAGCTCTTGTGCGGTTTTCAAGCCGTGGTATTCCCGCCTGTCGGCGGCGCGCGGCGAGGTTCACAGTGCCTGCTCAACCTCGATCTGCCGGGCACGGACGGTTCACTGCGTCTCTCGTGGAGCACATGCCCGCGGCGCGTCGACGCGCCGCTCGGCAGGGTGCGCTTTCGCTTCTTGCGCGCCATCCGCCGCATGGCCGCGGCGAGCCGCAGAGCAGGGCCGCCTGTCCTCGGTCCGCACGTGACGAAGGAGATCCCATGCTCGAGTCCGTACGCCCCGATCCGACCTTCCACGCCTCGCCGCGCCTGGCCATGGAGGCCGAGCGAGAGCACATCGCCTACACCGTGCTGCTCTCGCCCGACGCCTCGCGCCCCGATGCGCTCGCCGTCGTCGACGTCGACCCCGCCTCGCCAACCTACGGCACGACGGTGCATCGGCTGGACATGCCCTACCGCGGCGACGAGTTCCACCATTTCGGATGGAACGCCTGCTCCTCGGCGCTCTCGCCCATGTCAGGGCATGCGTTCCTGCGCCGGCGCTACCTGATCATTCCCGGCATCCGCTCGTCGCGCATCTACATCGTCGACACCCAGCCCGACCCGCGCCGGCCCACGCTTGCCAAGGTGATCGAGCCCGAGGAGGTGTTCCGAAAAACCGGGTATTCGCGGCCGCACACCGTGCACTGCGGGCCCGAGGGCATCTACATCAGCACGCTGGGGGGTGCCGGGCCCTACGGCACCCAGGGACCGCCGGGTGTGTTCATCCTCGACTGCGAGATATTCGAGATCCTCGGCAAGTGGGAGATCGACCGCGGGCCGCAGCAACTGCACTACGACTTCTGGTGGAACCTGCCGCGCGACTGGATGGTGTCGAGCGAATGGGGCCTGCCACCGCAGTTCGAGAACGGCCTCGTGGCCGAGGACCTGCTGTCCAACCGCTACGGCCATCGCCTGCACTTCTGGGATCTGCGCGGTCGCAAGCACCTGCAGACCATCGACCTGGGCGCCAACCACCAGATGCCGCTGGAGGTGCGTCCGGCCCACGATCCCGCGCGCGAGTACGGCTTCGTGGGCGTGGTCGTCGACACGACCAACCTCGAGGCGTCCATCTGGACCTGGTACCGCGAAAACGGCGGCTTCCAGGCACGCAAGACCGCGACGATCCCGGCCGAGCCGGCGGACAAGTCGCAGCTGCCGCCCTTGCTGCAGGGTTTCGGCGCGGTGCCGCCGCTGGTGAGCGACATCGACCTGACGCTCGACGACCGCTTCCTGTACGTGGCCTGCTGGGGCACGGGCGAGTTGCGCCAGTACGACGTGACCGACCCGATGCAGCCCAAGCTCACCGGCAGCGTGCGCGTGGGTGGCATCGCCAGGCACGACGTGCATCCAAGCGGCAGGCCGTTCGCTGGCGGGCCGCAGATGACCGAGGTCAGCCGCGACGGCGAGCGCGTGTATTTCACCAACGGCCTCTACAGCCGCTGGGACACGCAGTTCTATCCGGCGGGCGTGTCCGGCGCCCAGGTCATGTGCCGCGCTCAGCCTGGGGGTGGCCTGAGCCTGGAGCCCGGCTTCTTCATCGACTTCGGGCCCGATTACGGCGCCCACCAGATCCGCCTTGAAGGCGGCGACTGCTCGACCGACTCGTTCTGCTATTCGTCGGTGTGAGCGGGCTGGGTCGGGCCGAGCTGCGATGGGCGAAGGCAGCACTGCGGCGCTGTGGTGGGCGGTGGCCGGCCTGGGCGCCTACCACGGCCTGAATCCCGCCATGGGTTGGCCGCTGGCGGTGGCCAACGGTTTGAGCGAGCGCCGCGCCGGCGCGGTCGTGGCCACCGTGCTGCCGCTGGCTGCCGGCCACTTCCTGGCGATGGGCCTCGTGCTGCTGCCCTTCAGCGTGCTGGCCATGGCGGCGGTGTGGCAGCGACCCGTGCGCATCGGCGCCGCGCTGGTGGTGATCGCCTTCGGCGCCTACCGGCTCGTGCAGCGCCGCCACCCGCGCTGGCTGGCACGCATCCGCCCGACGCAGCTGTTGTGGTGGTCGTTCGTGATCGCCACGGCACACGGCGCCGGGATCATGCTGCTGCCCTTCGCGCTCGGCCTGTGCGAGGCTGCGGCCGGCGCGTCGAGCCTCATGGCTGGCGGCCTATCCACCGCGCTGGCCGTGTCGCTGGTGCACACGGTCGCGATGATGGGCATGGGGCTCACCTGTGCGTGGCTGGTGTACCGCTACCTGGGCCTGCGACACCTCAAGCGCGGCTGGCTGAACCTCGACACGGTGTGGGCGATGAGCCTGCTGGTTGCGGGTGGGGCGAGCCTCTTGCTTGCGATGCCGGGAGGATGACGAGCTGATGCGCCAGAAGGTGTGAATGAATGCGGCGTGGCCAGCGCGCAGGGCCTTCAGCGGCAGTTCAAAGGCAGGAATCTCGATTCCACGTCCGTCTTGTCGACGCCCATGGCCACCATCTTTTCGGGCGCCTTTGCTTGCCCGCAGACCCACGAGACCGGCACGATGGGCGCATCGTCGACCACCGCCGGCCGGAACGTGAGGTGACGGCCCCTGAGGGCCGCGTTGGCCTGGTTGCCGAACGTGAGATGGATCGCACCATCTTCCACCGCCAGCGAACTGATCCAGGTGCTGACGATCTTGTCCGCGACCGGCAGGCCCGCAGCTTCGTTGTCGCGCGGTAGTGTCTGCGTGTCGCGCCACATGTTCGCAACGGGCCCCTTGGCGACTTCCGCCAGCTTGGCGGCTTCGATGATCTGGTCTCGCACCAGCTTCGCCTGGAAGCTGGGCATGGCGATCGTGGCGAGGATGGCGATGATGGCAAGCACGACGATCATCTCGATCAGCGTGAAGCCGCGTGGCAGTGTCTTCATCGATGCGCGGCCGGCGATATCAATCGCCGGCGATCTTGCGTGCCTTGATGAGGGCGCTGAAGCGCATGGAGTCCTCCCGTGCGCGCGCCGCGAGTTCGCCCGGTGTCATCGGCGCGGGTGCGCCGCCCAGCGCATGGATGCGGTCCTGTACCGGCTGCGTCATCAGGATGCGGTTGATCTCGGAATTGAGCCGCTCGATGATCTTCTGCGGCGTGCCGGCCGGCGCGTAGAAGCCGAACAAGGTGTCGGCGTCGAAGCCCTTGAGCCCGGCCTCGTCGAGAGTGGGCACGTTGGGAAACAGCGGCGAGCGCCGCGGGCTGCCGATGGCCAGCAGCTTGAGCCTGCCGCCTTGCACATGCGGCATGCCGATGCCCGGGTCCATCAGGAACTGGATCTGCCCGGCCAGCAGGCCTTGCAGCGCCGGTGCCGCGCCACCATAGGGCACGTGAACGGCATCCACGCCGGCCTGGCTTTTCATCATCTCGGTGGCCAGGTGCGATGCGCTGCCGTTGCCCGTCGACCCATAGCGCACCTTGCCCGGGTTCGCCTTCAGGTAGGCGAGGAACTCCTTGACGTTGTTGGCCGGGAAGTCGGGCCGCGTGACCAGGAACACGAGCACCCGGGCTGCGGCGGCCACGGGCACCAGGTCCTTTGCGGGGTCGAAGCTCATTTTGGAATAGAGCTGCGGGTTGACCGAGACCATGCTGCCGGAGCTCATGAGCAGGGTGTAGCCATCAGGGGCGGACTTGGCCACGGCGTCGCCGCCGATGTTGCCGCTCGAGCCGGCCCTGTTCTCGATGACCACCGGCTGCCGCAGCGCTTCCTGCAGCGGCTGGGCCACGGCGCGTGCGATCTGGTCGGCCGCGTCGTCCGGCGGGAAGTTGACGATCACCCTGATGGGCTTGGAGGGCCAGTCGGCGGGAGCCTGCAGCGTGCCGGCAAAGGCCGGCCACGGTGTGCCCATGCAGGCCCCGGCGGCGATGGCGGCGACGGTGGCGAGCGCCTTGCGGCGATGGGCGAAAGAGGGCGGGGGAATACTCATGCGGGTTTCCTTCGCAGTACGGGCGCGCCCTAGGGGAAAGGTGCCACGGTACCGCGCTTTCAGGTCACGACGATCTCAACAAGGTTCGGGCCACTGCAGCGGCGTGCACCGACGGTGCGTGGGACACCGACTCGAAGTTCGCGGGACGTCGAGGAACAGCGACAGTTCGGTTGGCGCCGGGTCGCCGAAGATGCGTCGGATGCCGAAGGTGGGTCGCAGGTCGAGGACGACCAGCGGCGCGCACGTCGCGGGTGGGGGGAGGATGGTGCCATAAGGGCTGCCCTCGGAAATGTCATTTCCACGCGGTCTCCTGCGAGGGGGCCCTGTCGGGTAGAAAGGGCATGGTAAGAGAGGCCGGCTCAACGCGCATTCTCGGCGGTCATCTGAAGAGGGCAGCGAAGCAGCCGTGGTTCCCGGCAGGGCCTCATCTGCCGCCTTGCGTCACTCCTTCCATGACCCACCCCCTCGCCATCCACGACACCCTCACCGTTTCGTCGCTCCCCGCGGCGCCCCCTCACCCTCGGGCCGCCATGGTCCTGGCCCATGGCGCGGGCGCGGGCATGACGCATCCCTTCATGGCGGCTGTCGCCCAGGGGCTGCATGAGCGGGGCATCGCCACCCTGCGCTTCAACTTTCCGTACATGGAACGAGGCAGCAAGCGCACCGATCCCCCACCTCTTGCCCAGGCGACCGTGCGCGCCGCGGTGGCCGAGGCCGCGCGCCTGTGGCCGGGTGTTCCGCTGGTGGCCGCGGGCAAGTCTTTCGGCGCCCGCATGACCTCCCTGACCCAGGCCGCCGAACCGCTGCCCGGCGTGTGCGCGCTCGTGTTCTTCGGCTTTCCGCTCCATCCCGCCGGGCGGCCTTCCACGACACGCGCCGAGCATCTGGCGCAGGTGCGGGTGCCCATGCTCTTCCTGCAAGGCACCCGCGACAACCTCGCCGAACTTGCACTGCTGCGCCCGCGGGTCGACCAACTCGGGCCGCTGGCCATGCTGAAGGTGATCGAGCACGGCGACCACTCCTTCCATGTGCTGGTGCGCAGCGGCCGCAACGATGCCGAGGTGCTGGCCGAGTTGCTGGACGCGTCGGCTGGCTGGATCGCCGAGCACACCCGAAGGCAGTGACCGGAGGGCGGTGACCGCACGCCGGGCACGTCTTCTGCTCGCGAGTGCGAGACATGCCGCCCGCCACGCCCGCCGCCGATTCGCTGCAGCGCTACACCGCGCGGCGCGACTTCGCCGTCACGCCGGAGCCCGCGGGCGAGGCCGTGCGCGGCGGCGAACAGCTGGCGTTCGTCATCCAGAAGCACTGGGCGTCGAGGCTGCACTACGACTTCCGCCTGGAGCTCGACGGCGTGCTGCTCAGCTGGGCGGTGCCCAAGGGTCCGAGCTACGACCCGGCGGAAAAGCGCATGGCGATCCATGTGGAGGACCACCCTGTGTCCTACGGCAGCTTCGAGGGCACCATCCCGCGCGGGCAGTACGGCGCGGGCAAGGTCATCGTGTGGGACCGCGGCACCTGGGAGCCGGTGGGCGACCCGCGCGAGGGCATGGCGCGCGGCAAGCTCGTGTTTCGCCTGCACGGCGAAAAGCTGGCCGGCCTGTGGGAGCTGGTGCGCACGCCCAAGCCCGGCGACAAGCAGGACGCGTGGCTGCTCTTCAAGAAGCGCGACGAGTGGGCGCGACCGCTCGCCGAGTACGACGTGATCGCGGCGTTGCCCGACAGCGTGGCGGACAAGCCGCTCGGACCGGTGGAACAACGCGAGCCGCGCGGCCCCGCCCGCCCGGGCGACGGCGGGGCGGCTGAGGAGGTGCGATCCGTCGCCGGCCTGCCCGGTGCCGTGAAAGCGCCGCTGCCGGCCATGCTGGCGCCGCAGCTGGCCACGCTGGCGAAAGAGCCACCCACGGGCCCCGGTTGGATCTACGAGCTGAAGTTCGACGGCTACCGCCTGCTCGCGCGCATCGACGAGGGCCAGGTCAGGCTCATCACGCGCAACGGCAACGACTGGACATCGAAGATGCAGCCGCTGGCGGCCGCCGTCGAGCAACTGCAGCTGGGTTCCGCCTGGCTCGACGGCGAGATCGTGGTGCTCAGGCCGGACGGCACGCCAGACTTCAACGCGCTGCAGAACGCCTTCGATGCCTCGCGCACGCAGGACATCGAGTTCTTCCTTTTCGACCTGCCGTTCTTCGATGGCCATGACCTGCGCCAGGTGCCCCTGCGCCTGCGGCGTGCGCTGCTGCGGCAGGTGCTGACGCGGCAGCCCGTGGAGCACATCCGCCTGAGCGATAGCTTCGAGGTCCACCCCGCGAGCCTGCTCGAATCCGCCTGCAAGCTGGGCATGGAAGGGATCATGGCCAAGCGGGCCGACGCACCGTATGTCTCGCAGCGCACCGAGACCTGGCTCAAGGCGAAGTGCAGCGCACGGCAGGAGTTTGTGATCGGCGGGTTCATCGACCGCGAAGGCTCCACCTCGCAAGTGGGCAGTCTCGTGCTGGGCTACAACGAGGCCGGCGTGCTCAAGTACGCCGGCAACGTGGGCACGGGCTGGAGCACGGAAGCGGCGGCCGACCTGCATCGGCGCCTGGTGAAGCTGGAAACGAAAGAATCGCCCTTCGAGCCCGGCGCGGTGAAGCCCGGCCGATGGAGCCGGCGCGCCCCGGGTGCCGAGCGCTGGGTGAAGCCGGAGCTTGTGGCCGAGATCAACTTTGCCGACTGGACCCCCGACGGCCGGGTGCGACATGCGTCGTTTCTGGGCCTGCGCGAGGACCGGCTGGCTCGCACCGTCGGGCGGGAGAAGGCGGTGGCGCCGCCGCCGGATGCGTCGCCCAAAGGGCACCGCGTGGGCCGCGTGAAGGTGTCGAACCCCGAGCGGGTGATCGACCCTTCCACCGGCCTCACCAAGCTCGACCTCGTGCGCTACTACGAGAGCGTGGCCGAGTGGATGCTGCCGCACCTGCGGGGCCGGCCCGTGTCGCTTGTGCGCGGGCCGTCGGGCATTACGGAGCAGCTGTTCTTCCAGAAGCACGACGACAAGCTCAGCATTCCCGGCATCCGTGAGCTGGACGAGTCGCTGTGGCCCGGCCACCCGCGCCTGCTGGAGGTGCCCACCGCGCACGCGCTCATGGGTGCGGCGCAGATGAACGTCATCGAGTTCCACACCTGGAACTCCACCGCGAAGGCGATCGACCGGCCCGACCGCATGATCTTCGACATCGATCCCGGCGAGGGCGTGCCGTGGTCACGGATGCAGGAGGCGGCCGTGCTCACGCGCACGCTGCTCGACGAGCTGGGGCTGGCGAGCTGGCTCAAGACGAGCGGCGGCAAGGGCCTGCACGTGGTGGTGCCTATCGTCCCGAAGCTCGACTACGACACGGTGAAGGACTTCTCCCAGGCGGTGGTCCAGCACCTGGCGCGCGTGCTGCCTTCGCGCTTCGTCACCAAGAGCGGCGCGTCCAACCGGGTGGGAAAGATCTTCGTGGACTACCTGCGCAACACCTTCGGCGCGACGACGGCCGCGGCGTTCTCGGCACGGGCCCGGCCGGGGCTGGGGGTGTCGATCCCCGTGAGCTGGGAGCAGCTGGGGTCCCTCAAGGGCGGTGCGCAGTGGACGATCGCCACGGCGCGCGAGCATCTTTCGTTTCAGGAGGCGGATCCCTGGGTCGACTACTGGAAGAGCCGGCAGGCGCTGACCGGCGCCATGAGGAAGCTCGGGTTCGAGGCGGGGCGGCCGGTGCCGTGAGTGCGCTGCCGCGTGCTTCCTCTCACGTCCGTCTGCTCCTCTCCCCCTTCGTCTGCTCCTCTCACGTCCGTTCGGGCTGAGCTTGTCGAAGCCCCGCACCGCACAGCGGCCCTTCGACAAGCCCAGACGAACGGGCGGGGAAGGTGGACATGGCGTGTCAGTGCGGCAGCTCCTGCGACCTCAGTGCGCCACCCCCGTCAGGGCATTTGCGCGAGCGCAATGCCACGGCTCCACCTCGGCACTCCAATGCCACGCACACTCCAGCCACACACAAGGACGGCCCATGAACATCGACACCCTCTGCAAGCGTCCCATCGTGTCCATCGATGCGGCGGCCACCCTGCGCGAGGCGGCCATGCTGATGCGCGAGCAGCACGTCGGCGCCCTCGTCGTCACCTCCAGCGAGGGCGAACGTCCCACGGCCGTGGGTGTGGTGACCGATCGCGACCTTGCGATCGAGGTGCTGGCTCGCCAGCTGGATCCGGGCGACGTGCGCATCGTGGCCGTCGCCAGCCGCAAGCTCGCGGCTGTGCGAGGCAGCGCGGGCATCACAGAGGCGGTGGCCATCATGGCCGACGCAGGTGTGCGCCGCCTGCTGGTCACCGACGACGACGGCCGCCTCAGGGGCTTCGTCTCGGCCGACGACCTGATCGAAGCCATGGCCTCCGACTTCGCCGGGCTGGCCCACGCGCTGCGCGCAGGCATCGCGCGCGAGACCGCGGAGCGCAGCAGCATCGAGCCGCCGCACCCGCGGCCAGTGTTCCTGCCGCACGGCACGCCGGGCATGCATTGAGGCATTGCTCCCGCACGGACCGGCCCGGCCCCAGCGCCGCGCCCGTGCAAGAGCGTTTCACATCATGTCCATTCCCGCTGCCTGACCTACGCCGCCGCGCCCCGCCTGGGGCTGGGGCGCGGTCGCGATCATGCAGTCGGTGGTGAGCACCAGGCTTGCGATGGACCCCGCGTTCTGCAGCGCAAGCCGCGTCACCTTGGCTGGGTCGATCACGCCCATCTGCAGCAGATCGCCGAACTCGCGCGTGGCTGCGTTGTAGCCATAGCCCTTGTCGCCTTCCTCCTCCACGCGGTGGAGCACCACCGAAGGCTCGTCGGCCGCGTTGATGACGATGCGCCGCAGGGGCTCTTCCAATGCGCGCGCCACGATCTTCACGCCCGACTGCTGGTCGAGCGTGGGCAGGATGCAGCCCGCCAGCGCGCGGCGGGCGCGCAGCAGCGCCACGCCGCCGCCGGGCACGATGCCTTCCTCCACGGCCGCGCGGGTGGCGTGCAGCGCGTCTTCCACGCGCAGCTTGCGCTCCTTGAGTTCGGTCTCGGTGGCCGCGCCCACCTTGATGAGCGCCACGCCGCCGGCCAGCTTGGCGATGCGCTCGTCGAGCTGCTTGCGGTCGTAGTCGCTGGTGGAGGCCTCGCGCTCCTTGCGGATCGCCGCGATGCGATCCTCGATGGCCGAGGCGTCGCCCGCGCCGCCGATGATCGTGGTGTGGTCCTTGTCCACTTCCACACGCTTGGCGCGCCCCAGGTGTTCGGCCGCGGCTTTTTGCAGCGTCAAGCCCAGGTCCTCGCTGATCACCGTGCCCCCGGTCAGCGCCGCCATGTCCTGCAGCAGGGCCTTGCGGCGGTCGCCGAAACCCGGGGCTTTCACGGCGCACGTCTTCACGACGCCGCGCACGGTGTTGACCACCAGCGTCGCGAGCGCGTCGGCCTCGATGTCGTCGGCGATCACCAGCAGAGGGTCGCCCGACTTGGCCACCGCCTCCAGCATCGGCAGCAATTCGGTGATGGACGAGAGCTTTCGATCAGTGAGCAGGATGTTGGCGTTCTCCAGCACCGCCGCCTGGCGCTCGGCGTTGTTGATGAAGTAAGGCGAGAGGTACCCGCGGTCGAACTGCAGGCCCTCGACCACCTCCAGCTCGCTCACCATGCCGGAGCCGTCCTCGATGGACACGGCGCCCTCGCGGCCGACCCTGTCCATCGCGCGGGCCACCAGCTCGCCGATGGAGCGGTCGTTGTTCGCGGAGATGGTGGCCACGTGCTCGATCTCCTGCGAGCCGGTACAAGGCTGCGCGATCTCCTTGAGCGCGTCGACCACGCGCGCAATGGCCGCATCGATGCCGCGCTTGAGGTCCATCGGGTTCATGCCGGCGGCCAGGTACTTCAGGCCCTCTTCGATCATGCTGTGGGCCAGCACAGTGGCAGTGGTAGTGCCGTCGCCGGCCATCTCGCTGGTGCGCGCGGCCACTTCGCGCAGCAGCTGCGCACCCATGTTTTCGAAGCGGTCTTCCAGTTCCACCGCCTTCGCGACCACCACGCCGGAGTTCACGATCTGCGGCGGGCCGTAGTCACGCTCCAGGATGACCGTGCGGCCGCGCGGGCCGAGGGTGACCTTCACCGCATCGGCCAGCGCGTTCATGCCACGGCGGATCTTCTCGCGTGCGTCGTCTCGGTAAAGCAGTTGCTTGGCAGGCATGGGGACTTCCTTTCGCGGGCTGAAGAAGGTGTGGTGTGAACGAATCCGACATGCCGGTTCACTCACACCTTCTGGCGTCTCACAGCCCGGATTGGGTCATTCCCACCCGCGCCGCGGTTTGACGCGAAGCAAGCTTCGCCCCTGCATCGCTGCCGCTGCGGGAACGCAAGGGCGGGCATCGGATGCCCGCCCCCGGTCACTGGCTCATCCACTGCTGGTTGTTCTTGGTGTGGCACGTGTACTGGATGAGAGAAGCCCCATTGGAGAGGCTGGCGGCGTTCACGTCGACACACTTGCCGCTGTAGCGCGACTTCAGGCGGTACCAGCTGGCGCCCATGCTTTCCTTCGCCCATTGCTGGCTGGTGCCGGCGCCGCAGGTGGCCTGCGCGAGCGTGATGCCGTTGGCCGTGCTTTGCTGTGCCAGATCCATGCACATGCCGCTGTGCGATACGCGCAGCCTCACGTAGCCGCCGCCCATGTCTTCTTCGGTCCATTGCTGGTTGGCCCCGCCGCCGCAGGTGTACTGGATGATCGGCGCGCCGGCGGACTGGCTCCAGCCGTTGACATCGGCGCACTTGCCGCTGTGGCGCGCGACCAGCTGGCGCGGCACCGGCGGCTTGCCGTACACGATGCCCCGGCCGGCAGTGCTCATGTAGACGACCCCGTACGTGTTCATGTCGCCCATCACCGTCTGCGCGTTGCCCGGTCCGCCGTACTGATGCGCGTCGTCATTCACGCGTACCCAGCTTGCGCCGGCATCGGTGGAGCGATGAATCCCGCGCACACCGCTCACGGTGCCCCAGATGTAGAGCGCCGGGTAGCTCGTGCCGGGCGCGGCCTTGCCGAAGCCCACCGCAGCGGCCTGGCTCACGTTGGAGACCATCGAGAACGTCGTGCCCGAGTCCGTGGAGCGGGCGAGCCCCGAGCCGTTCAGTGCAACCCACACATGGCCTTCGACGCCGGGCGTGGCACGGATCAGGTTCGAGCCGCCGGAGGGCAGGGTGGCCTTGGCCGAGAAGGTGGCGCCGCCGTCGGTGCTCACCATCATGCTTGTGCCCTGGTAGACGTAGAACTTGTTCGAGTTCACGGTGTCCGCCACGGGACGGACATTCGCCGTGCCCAGCCCGCCGACCACCGACCAGCTGGAGCCGAAGTTGGTGGAACGGTAGGTGGTGGTCGAGTCGGCCGGGTTGTGTAGCAGCACCTGTCCGTTGGCGGAAAGCGCCACCTGACCGTACTTGCCATTCATGATGGCCGCCTTGTTCCAGCTCGTACCGGAACTGGTCGTGTAGTACATGGCCGGTGTGTCGCCTCCTCCCGTGCGCACCCACACCGACGGGTTCATCGACGCATAGGTCAGGCCCGTGGTCGTGCCCATGCTCGGGCTGTGGATCGGGGCGTATTGCGTGACATCGGTGTGTCGGAATCCGTCGTAATCGCCGATCACGGAAACCAGCGGCCCGCCGGGAATGCTGGCGAGGTTCAGTGGCACCGTTTCTTCCAGCCCAGCCACCGTGAAGATCCAGGTCGTGGGTATGGCGTCGATGTTCGCGGTACGGAACACACCGTGGCCGGAAGTCACCCAGACGGCCGTTGGGTCGAAGGGATCGAACTCGATGGAGCCCGCCCAGTGGATGGCGACGCCGGATGCCCAGGTCACGCCGCCGGTGTCCATGGAGAAGCCTCGGTTCACCACGTCAGTCCAGGTGCTGCCGCCGTTGGTGGAGATGAAGAAGCGATCGCCCCACCCGCTGCCTTGCTGGAAGTAGGTGTTGATGGTCGAGGCGACCAGGCGCTGCGGATTGTTCGGATCCACCGAGATGCCACCGAAGGCATTGGTGTAGCCACCCGGGGTGACGTTCATCCAGGCACCGTCGGCGAGCCGGTACTTCCAGATCTGGCCGGCGTCCATCGGCTCGGGCTGCGCCCAGTTGCCGTGGGGGCCGGCGCCGTTGGCGTAGGTGATGTACAAGTGCCCGTCGCCGGCATAGGCCGCGCGCTGCGGCATGTAGGCCGAGGGCGCGCCGGTGACGGCGGTGAAGGTGGACCCTGCGTCCGTGCTGACATACAGGTTCGGCCCCACCGAGCCGAAGCGCGACACGCCCACCACGATGCGCTGCGCCACGCCGCCCGACACGCTGGCCGGGTCGAGCCACACGAAGCTGATGCCGTTCTCGTTGGGCGTGGTCGTTACCGCAAGCGCGGCGAGCCGCGTCCAGGTGCTGCCCGAGTCGGTGCTGCGAAAGAGCCCCGCTGCGCGGGTGCCTGCATAGAGCACGTTGCTCGATCCGGGGTCTACCTGCAGGCGCTCGCCGTTCTGCCGGCCCATGCCGTTGCCGTGGGCCTTGAACTGGCTGGTGACGTCGATCGACGAGAACGTTTGTCCGTAGTCTCCCGAACGGAGGATCACCGTCTTGCCGCCGTTGTAGTAGCTGATGCCGGACAGCATGTAGACGTTGGCCGAGTTCTTGGGGTCGAGCGCAAGTGCTTCCACGCCGAGATGTCCGCTCTGCGCCTCGGACACCCAGTCGAGCAACGGCACCCAGCGAGACGACGATGCGTTCCAGCGGTAGGCGCCGCCGACATCCGTGCGGGCGTAGAACAGGTTCCTCTCGGTCTTGCTCGCAATGATGGCCGACACGAAGCCACCACCGCCTATGGCGACATTGCCCCACTGATAGGCGGGCGCGCCTTGTGCCGATGCACCGGAAGGCGCGACGGCCAACGCGGTGATCAGGGTGGATAGCAGCGTGATGAAGCGCATTGCGGTGTCCCTCATGGGTTTGCTTTGTGAGTACCTGTCGGCGTTCGGCGGCCGGCGTCAGTGGCGCCGCGGCTGTGAGCAAGCCCGACGGCATGGCGCCGGCAGGCAGGCGAGCGCCATCGTAGAGGTCAGGTCGAGGGCGGCCCGTCAGCACTTGCCTGGGTCGTTTCGTGAATATTTCTCGGGCGGCGTGGCTACCGCACGGCGTGGCGGCGCGAGGCACTATGCTGCCCTGTCGTTCCCTGTTGTCGTTAGCGGGCGCGCAGCGATCTGCCATGACCACCTTCACCCGACGCGGCTTCGTTGCCGCCTTGACAGCCGCCGCCTCATCGCTGGCCGGGGCCCGCGCCGTCGACGCCTTGTCCATCGACGCACCGCGCGCCTTGAGCTTCGCGCATCTGCATACCGGTGAGCGGCTGAGCCTCGAGTACTACCGCGACGGCGCTTACCAGCCGGAGGCATTGGCAGCGGTGAATCAGCTGCTGCGCGACTTCCGCTCGGGCGAGGTGGGCACGATCGACCCCAGGCTGCTCGACCTCCTGCATCGCCTGTCGCGCCTCACGGCCACGCGCCGGCCCTTCGAGATCATCTCCGGCTATCGGTCCCCAGCCACCAACGAGGCGCTGCGCCGCCACAGCGGGGGCGTGGCCTCGCAAAGCCTGCACATCAAAGGTCAGGCGATCGACATCCGCCTGACCGACGTGCCGCTCGCGCAGCTGCGCGATGCGGCGCTGTCGATGCACGCAGGGGGCGTGGGCTACTACGTTCAGTCGAATTTTGTGCACGTCGACACGGGGCGCGTGCGGACCTGGTAGCGCGCGTCGTCGTGCCGGGGGCTTCGACAGGCTCAGCCCGAACGGAGTGGAGTGGGGAATGAGATGTGGCGATCACTACCGTTCGCCCTGAGCTTGTCGAAGGGCCGGCACGACGGAGGCGGGCTTCGACAAGCTCAGCCCGAACGGAGTGGAGTGGGGCATGAGATGTGGCGATCACATACCGTTCGCCCTGAGCTTGTCGAAGGGCCGGCACGACGGAGGCGGGCTTCGACA
>CBINKC010000002.1:0-91729 GCA_966251135.1 uncultured Burkholderiaceae bacterium | reverse complement strand
CACGTGCACGTGGTCAATGCCGGCGACGGCCGCCACGCGCACCCGACGCAGGGCCTGCTCGACATGTACACCATCCGCCACTACAAGCGTGACTTCACCAACCTCACGGTGGCGATCGTGGGCGACATCGTGCACTCGCGCGTGGCTCGCTCGGACATCCATGCGCTCACGACGCTGGGCGTGCCCGAGGTACGCGCCGTAGGTCCCAAGACGCTGGTGCCTGGCGACCTCAAGGAGATGGGCGTGCGCGTGTGCCACGACATGGCCGAGGGCATTCGAGACGCCGACGTGATCATCATGCTGCGACTGCAGAACGAGCGCATGACCGGCGCGCTGCTGCCCAGCGCCGGCGAGTTCTTCAAGAACTATGGTCTCAACCAGGACAAGCTCGCGCTGGCCAAGCCCGATGCCATCGTCATGCATCCCGGTCCGATCAACCGCGGCGTCGAGATCGATTCCTCGGTGGCCGACGGCAGGCAGAGCGTGATCCTTCCCCAGGTGACCTTCGGCATCGCCGTGCGCATGGCGGTGCTCACGACCATCGCAGGCAACGTCGCATGAAGATCCTCATTCGCAACGGCCGTGTGATCGACCCGGCCTCAGGCCGCGACGAGACGACTGACGTGACCATCGCTGCCGGCCGCATCGTGTCCATCGGCCGGCGCAGCGACTTCGATGCCGACCGCACCCTTGATGCCACGGGCCTGGTCGTCGCGCCGGGCCTGGTCGACCTTGCCGTGCGCTTGCGCGAGCCGGGGCATGAGCACGAAGGCATGCTCGAAAGTGAACTGGCCGCCGCCGTGGCCGGAGGCGTGACCTCGCTCGTGTGCCTGCCCGACACCGATCCCCCGCTCGACGAGCCCGGGCTGGTCGAGATGCTGAAGTTTCGCGCGCGCAATTTGAACCAGGCCCACGTGTATCCGCTCGGTGCACTGACGCGCGGCCTTGCGGGCGAAGCACTCACTGAAATGGCCGAATTGACCGAGGCGGGATGCGTGGGTTTCTCGCAGGCCGAGGTGCCCGTGCGGGACACGCTCGTGCTGCACCGGGCGCTCCAGTACGCATCCAGCTTCGGCTACACCACTTGGCTGCGCCCGCAGGATGCTTTCCTCGGCACGGGCGTTGCGGCGAAGGGCCCGCTAGCCACGCGCCTGGGGCTGTCCGGCGTGCCGGTGATCGCCGAGACCATTGCCCTGCACACGCTGTTCGAGCTGGTGCGCGACACCGGCGCGCGTGTTCATCTTTGCCGCCTGAGCAGCGCGGCCGGCATCGACATCGTCCGGCGTGCCAAGGCCGAGGGCCTGCCCATCACCTGCGATGTCAGCGTAAACCACCTGCATCTCACCGACGTGGACATCGGCTACTTCAACCCGGCGATGCGCCTGACGCCGCCACTGCGCCAGCAGCGTGACCGCGACGCCATCCGTGCCGCGCTGGCCGACGGTACGGTGGATGTCCTGGTCAGCGATCACACCCCGGTCGACGAGGACATGAAGACGCTGCCGTTTGCCGAAGCCGAGCCCGGGGCGACCGGCCTTGAGCTCCTGCTGAGTCTGGCGCTTCGATGGGGTGAGGAGATGAAAGTCGCGCTGCCCCAGATCCTCGCCCGCCTGACCAGTGCGCCGGTGCAAGTGATGGGCGAAGCGCTCGGCTCGCTGGGCTCCAGCGTCGGCAGGCTCGTGGAGGGCGGGGTGGCCGACCTGTGCCTGTTCGACCCGCAGGAGCGCTGGGTCGTCGAATCCGCCGCGCTCAAGAGCCAGGGTAAGCACACGCCGTTCGCAGGCCAGGAGCTTCCGGGGCGTGTGAAGTGCACGCTGGTCTCGGGGCAGCTCGCGCACGAGGCGTTCTGATTGCGTGCCGCGTGGCGGCTCGCTCGTGCGCTCGTGCATGTCTTGCATGGTGTGCTGATCTGCGCGCTGGTATTTCCTTTCCTCGGCAGCGCGCAGCGCATGCAGCGCGTGCAGTGGTGGAGCGCTCGCCTGCTGGCCCTGCTCGGCATTGCACTGCAAAGCTTGGGTGCGCCGCGTGGTGGCGCCACGCTGGTGGTGGCCAACCACGTATCGTGGCTGGATATCCTCGTCATTAATGCGGTTCAGCCTGTGCGCTTCGTGTCCAAGGCCGATGTACGGCGCTGGCCGGTGATCGGCTGGCTGGTCGCCTGCGGCGGCACCCTGTTCATCGAGCGCGAACGCAAGCGCGATGCGCTGCGCGTAGTCCACCAAATGGCCGAGGCACTGAGGGCCGGGCACAGCGTCGCTGTCTTCCCTGAGGGAACCACGAGCCCGGGTGACGTGCTGCTACCCTTTCATGCCAACTTGCTGCAGGCGGCCATCGCGACGGGCACGGCGATGCAGCCAGTGGCCCTGCGCTTCAGCGACGACGCCGGTGAGGTGAGCCGGGCGGCGTGCTACGTCGGCGACATGACGCTCCTGGCGTCAGTGTGGGCGATCGCGCGGGCCTCTGGGTTGCGTGCTCAGGTCACTTGGCTGGCTCCGAAGGCCAGCGTGCATGCGGACCGGCGGGTACTCGCGGAGCACCTGCGCGGTGCTATCGCCGAGGCGCTGGGGCTGGCGTCCTCGCAGGTTGCAGATCGCCGGGTCGCGCCTTGAAAGTCAGGGGCCAGCGCAGCTCCGGGATCGGCGCTGCGCTTTGCTTAGTTCAAGCTTTGCCCTGGGCGGCTACGGCCGCGGCCGCTTTCGCAGCTGCCTCCGCATCGCCAAGGTAATAGCTGCGGATGGGCTTGAGCGACTCGTCAAGTTCGTACACCAGCGGAATGCCGTTCGGGATGTTGAGCCCGACGATGTCATCTTCGGAGATGTTGTCGAGGTACTTCACCAGCGCGCGGATGCTGTTGCCGTGCGCGGCGATGAGCACGCGCTTGCCGCTGCGGATGGCGGGCGCGAGTTCGCTGTTCCAGTAGGGCAGCACGCGCGCTACCGTGTCCTTGAGGCATTCGGTGCGAGGCATTTCTTCGGGCTTGAGCCCGGCGTAGCGGCGATCGCCCCGCTCGCTGCGCGGATCGTTCGGCTCCAGCGGCGGCGGCGGCACGTCATAGCTGCGGCGCCAGGTCAGTACCTGCTGGTCACCGTACGTTTTGGCCGTCTCCGCCTTGTTGAGGCCCTGCAGCCCGCCGTAGTGACGCTCATTGAGCCGCCACGATTTCACTTCGGGCAGCCAGGTCCGGCCCATCTCCTCCAATGCGTACCAGAGTGTCCAGACCGCGCGCTTGAGCACCGAGGTGTAGGCGACGTCAAAGTCGTAGCCCTCGGCCTTGAGCAGCCGGCCTGCCTGGCGCGCCTGCTCCACGCCGGTCGGTGTGAGATCCACGTCCGTCCATCCGGTGAAGCGGTTCTCGAGGTTCCAGGTCGATTCGCCGTGGCGGATGAGGACTAGCTTGTGCATAGGGCTGCGTGTGTTAGGTGGATAGGAGATAGGAGATGCCCTTGAGCAGGGCCCGGAATTCTATAATCCACCGCTTTGCCACAGCGGACCCCTTGCAAGGGCGCGCGCAGTGAAGTTCATCCTCGACAACTGGTTTCTCATCCTCGCTGCCGTCGTGTCCGGCGGCCTGCTCCTGTGGCCCCTCCTTCAGCGCGGCGTCAGTGGCCCGGGCCTCACGCCACAGGAAGCGGTGATGCTCATCAACCGCGAGAAGGCCCATCTCATTGATGTCAGCGAGCCCGAGGAGTTCGCGGTGGCCCATCCGGCGGGTGCCCGCAACGTGCCGCTCGGGCGGCTGGAGTCGGCCACCGACCTGCCGAAGAACAAGGCCTTGCCTCTCGTGGTGTTGTGCCCTAGCGGCATGCGTGCCTCGCGCGCTGTCGGTATCCTGCGCAAGCTGGGTTACGAGAACAGCCGGGTGCTGGCGGGGGGGCTGAATGCGTGGCGGGAAGCCAATCTGCCCGTCGAGAAGTCGGCGGCCTGACCTGGTTTCGAGGTGAAGATGGCCCACGTGAAGATGTACACCACGCAGGTGTGTCCTTATTGCATCCGCGCCAAGGCACTGCTCAAGGAGCGCGGCGTCGAGCACATCGAGGAGATACGCGTCGATCTCCATCCTGACCAGCGGCAGGCCATGATGGAGATCACCGGTCGCCGCACCGTACCGCAGATCTTCATTGGCGACACCCACGTGGGCGGCTGCGATGACCTGATCTCTTTGGATCAGCGCGGTGGCCTGCAGTCGCTGCTGGGCAGCGCTGACTGAGCTCCGTTTCCACACCGCGCATTGCGCCGACCTGAGGGGAAAGTCCCTCGTTCATAATTCGCCCTCCGGCCCGCGGCGCACCGCAAGCGGGCTTTCTTTCGACTGCGAGACTGCCATGGCCGACGACAACCAGCCCGTATTCCAGATCCAGCGCGTGTACCTGAAGGACCTCTCGCTGGAGCAGCCGAACTCGCCGCAGATCCTGCTGGAGCAGGTCCAGCCGCAGGTCGACATCAGCTTGGCACTCGCCGCCGAGCCCGTGGCTGAGGGCGTCTACGAGGTCACGGTCACCGCCACCGTCACCACGAAGGTGAAGGAGAAAGTGTTGTTCCTCGTGGAGGCCAAGCAGGCGGGCATCTTCGAGATTCGCAACATCCCCGAAGAGCAACTGCAGCCCGTCATCGGCATCGCCTGCCCGGGTATCGTGTATCCATACCTGCGCGCTGTCGTGTCCGATGTCTGCACGCGCGCGGGGTTCCCGCCGGTCATCCTCTCGGAAGTCAACTTCCAGGCGATGTACGAGGCGCAACGGGCTCAGCAGGCCTCGCAGAACGGCTCGGGCATCATCACGGGCACCGCGTGAGCCGCAGGCCGTTTCTGGTGTGAAGGTTTCCATCCTCGGCGCCGGTGCCTGGGGCACTGCGCTGGCGATCAACGTTTGCGCGCGTCAGCCCACCCGCCTATGGGCGCGCGACTCCCAGCAGGTGCGCCTCATGCGCGAGCGTCGTGTCAACGATCGCTACCTGCCTGGCGTGGCGCTGCCCGACGCACTGCACCTCGACGATGATTTCGACGCCTGCGTCACGCATGCCCGAGACGGGCTGCTGATCGTCGGCACCCCCATGTCGGGCCTGGCGGACATGCTCTCTCGCCTGCCTTCCGACACGCCCGGCGTTCTGTGGCTGTGCAAGGGGTTCCAGCAGGGGACCGGGCGGCTGGGGCACGAGATCGCCCGCGAAACGAGCCCGACGGCGCGTGTGGGCGTGCTTTCAGGGCCCAGCTTCGCCATCGAGGTGGCTCGCGGCCAGCCCACCGCTCTCGTGGCGGCCAGCACGGACCTCGCTCTTTGCGAGGGGGCGGTGAGTGCGCTGCACGGCGACGGTCTGCGCATCTACACCTCGTCCGACCCGGTTGGCGTCGAAGTGGGCGGCGCGGTCAAGAACGTACTGGCAATCGCCACCGGCATTGCCGACGGGATGCAACTCGGGCTGAACGCGCGTGCGGCGCTCATCACTCGCGGGCTGGCCGAGATGACCCGCCTGGGCGTCGCCCTGGGGGCACATGCCGGGACGTTCATGGGGCTCAGCGGCCTGGGTGACCTTGTTCTCACCGCCACCGGCGACCTCTCGCGCAACCGCACGGTCGGGCAGCGGCTCGCGCTCGGCCTGCCCCTGGGGCAGATCCTGCACGAACTCGGGCACGTGGCCGAAGGCGTCTACAGCGCGGCCACGGTCGTGCAGCGGGCACAGGGGCACGGCGTGGAGATGCCTATCACCGAGGCAGTGGCGCAAGTGCTGCACGGGCAAATCACCCCGCGCCAGGCCGTGGAACGCCTGATGGGCCGCGAGGCGCGGCCCGAGCACTGAACGACGCCGCGAAGGCGTGAACGAATCCCACATGCCCGCTCATCGCGCCGGATTCATTCACACCTTCTGAAGCGCCCCCGGGGCTGCGCCCAGCCCGCCCTCGCGGGGGACACGGAAACTTGGGGCGGCCCGGCGTTTCCTTGTGAGCGGATCGGCCGTACACCTCGTCTGCCTTGCGGCTGCAGCCTGCCTGCAGGGAATCCGAGCGACAGCTGACTTTTTGCTGGATCCGGTGCCTCGCGGTGACCTGCCCAGGCAGCTTCCAACCCGATCCAAGTCCTCAGCCGACTGCCCCCGAATAGCCGTTCTGCCGCCAGGCCTCGAACACGGCCACGGCCACGGTGTTGCTCAGGTTCAGGCTGCGCTGTCCTGCGCGCATGGGCAGCCGTACGCACTGCGGCTCGGGAAAGCCGGCGCGGATGTCTGGCGGCAGGCCGGCGGTCTCAGAGCCGAACACCAGCCAGTCGCCGGGCTGCCACGCCACCTCGGCCAAGCGGCGCGTGCCGCGGGTGGTGAAGGCGAACATGCGTTCCGGCGGGGGTGCCGCGTCGCGCAGGAAGGTCGGCCACGCGGCGTGGCGATGCACGGTGGCGTACTCGTGGTAGTCGAGTCCCGCACGCTGCAGCAGGCGGTCTTCCATCGAGAAGCCCAGAGGCTCGATGAGATGCAGCGTGCACCCGGTGTTGGCGGCCAGGCGGATGACGTTGCCGGTGTTGGGTGGGATTTCCGGATGGACGAGGACGATATGGAACATGGCGGCTACTCGTGCGGCGCAGGTGTGCGCGCAGCCACCCACACGTCGACCGCGGTGGCCCCGGCCTGCTTGAGTTCGCGGGCAATCTCAGCAGCGGTGGCGCCAGTGGTCATGACGTCATCAACGAGGGTGATGCGGCGCCCGCGCAGCTCGGCCAGCCGGGTGGGCTCGACCGCGAAGGCCGCGCGTACATTGGCGGTGCGGCGATCCGGCGGGAACGCCAGCTGGTGGGGAGTGTCGCGCAGGCGCAGCAGCAAGTGCGCATCGGCGGGGCACCCTAACGTGCGCGCCAGCCGGCGTGCGATCTCCCACGCCTGGTTGTAGCCGCGTTCGCGCAGTCGTGCGCCCGCCAGCGGTACCGGAACCAGCATCTCGGGCACAGGCAGGCCGGCCGCCTCCCACGCGCAGGCCAGGCGGGTCGCCAGGGGCTCGGCCAGGTCCAGTGCAGCGTGGAACTTGAAGCGGGCAACGAGGTGATCCCAGGGATGCGCATAGTCGACGCCCGCGAGGGCTGCATCGAACGCCGGGGGTGAAATCATGCAGGCGCCGCACACGGAGATGCCGGTGGGTACGCGCGTCGCGCAGCGCCTGCAGCGCGGAGTGGGCGCCGTGTAGCGCCGCTCACAGGCCTCACATACCCGCGAGCGTCCCCAGCCATGGCAGATGGCGCACAGCGTGGGCACGAGCGCGGTAGAGGCTTGTGCAAGCAGTCGAGATAACAGCACGGTGGATCTGAATGCGAGGGAGGCGGCTCAATATACTGCCGCCCATGAGCGCGCCTCCGTTCCCCGATGCCCCGCGGCTCGACACTGCGGCGGTGCGGGCCGTGCTGCGGCGCCTTTCCCGGCAGGAGACCCCGCCTTGGCTGCACGGCGAAGTGGCGCGTCGCATGGCCGAACGGCTGTCGCTGGTGAAGACGAAGCCCGAGCGCATTGCCGATTGGTGGTCGTTCCTCGGTGCCGGCGGACCGCTGCTGCAGCAGGCTTATCCCGATGCCCTGCGCATCGCCGTCGAGCCGAATACCGAACTGCTTGCGCGTAGCCGGGCTGCGCATCAGGAGCCTTGGTGGTCGCCGCAGCGCTGGCGCGGCCGCGCTGCGCAGGCTAGGGCCGAGACAGACGAACTCGACCCGCCAGTGCAGCTGGTGTGGGCCAACATGATGTTGCATGGTGTGCAGGATCCGCCCGCGCTGTTCGCGCGCTGGCAGCGCGCCCTCGAGGTCAACGGCTTCGTGATGTTTTCGTGCTTCGGCCCGGGCACCCTGCGTGAGCTGCGCGACCTCTACCGGCGCCTCGGATGGCCTGCGCCGGCGGCAGGCTTTACCGACATGCACGACTTGGGCGACATGCTGGTGCAAGCCGGATTCGCCGACCCGGTCATGGACCAGGAGACGATCCGCCTGTCATGGTCTACCCCGGGCGCCTTGCTGGCCGAGCTGCGATCGCTTGGCGGCAATGTCTCGCGCGATCGCGCGCCTTGCCTGCGCACGCCTCGGTGGAAGGCGGTGCTGGAGCGGGAACTCATGTCCTTCGCGGGCGCCGATGGCCGGCTCACGTTGAGCTTTGAGATCGCCTACGGCCACGCCTTCAAAACGCTGCCGCGCGCCCGGGGAGGCGAGGCGACGACCGTTTCGCTGGAAGACATGCGTGCGCTGGTACGTGGCGGACGTCGAGTCTGAATCCCAGGCGGTAAGCTAAACTTTTGATTCAGGTCATGGAAGTGCGCGCTGCATGTGTTTGGCGCGCAGTGGTTGTGGGAGCGCTACGCGAGCAGCATGTCAGCAACCAGCTCAGCCCTCTCGCCCCGGAATTCGCGGGGCGATTCTTTTCCTTCGGTCGCTACCGCTTCGGTCATGAGTCGAGCGGTGCGGTGGGAGAGTGGTTTGTCGAGTGGCAGCCTAGGTACAACTGTTCCTTGGCGCCTGGCTTCTTTGCTGCTGCCTTGCGTGGTGCGCGTGTCGTTGGTGTCGTTGGTGTCGTTCCTCTCGTGGCTGTTCCGGCACGACGGTCACGCCTTCCGCTGGGGGCGCGGTGCTGCCGGTATGCGCCGCAGTGCTGGCCTACGCGCGCCACGCCGCCGGCAGTGAGCGTGATCGGCTTGCACCGCGGCTCAGGGCTGCGGGTGAACAGGATTTGAAACTGAAGTGACGACGATGAAGATGATGAAAACACTTTGGCTGACGCTCGGCCGGTGGGCGCTGGTCGCCGCGTCGCTGATCGGCACTACGGCGGCGCAGGCGGTCAACAGCCTGCCGGGGGGGCCGGCGGTCAACCAGATCGACCTGCCGCCCCCGGTCACGGCCATCGCCGCCGAGTTGCGCTGGCTGCACTACTTCATGCTGGTCATCTGCCTGGTGATCTTCATCGGCGTCTTCAGCGTGATGTTCTATTCCATCTTCAAGCACCGTCGCTCGAAGGGTGCCAAGGCGGCCAACTTCCACGAGAGCACCACCGTGGAGATCGTCTGGACGATCGTGCCCTTCATCATCGTCATCATGATGGCGCTGCCGGCCACCAAGGCCGTGGTCGCCATGAAGGACACGAGTGCGGCCGATCTCACCATCAAGGCGACGGGCATCCAGTGGAAGTGGGGCTACGACTACCTCAAGGGCGAAGGCGAGGGCATCTCCTTCGTCTCCACGCTCGACGCCACGCACCGCGAAATGTCCGATGCCGGCAAGCCGCAGGGCGACGACTATCTGCTGAAGGTCGACCGGCCGCTGGTGGTGCCGGTGAACAAGAAGGTGCGCGTGATTACAACGGCCACCGACGTGATCCATGCCTTCATGGTGCCGGCCTTCGGCGTCAAGCAGGACGCCATCCCCGGATTCGTGCGCGACACGTGGTTCCGCGCCGAGAAGGTCGGCGACTACTACGGGCAGTGCGCTGAGTTGTGCGGCAAGGAGCACGCCTATATGCCCATCCATGTGAAGGTCCTCTCGGCGGATGACTACAGCAAGTGGGTGGACGCAGAGAAAAAGAAGGCGGCGGCGCTGGCCGACGATCCCAACAAAGTCTGGACGCTGCCTGACCTCGTGGCGCGCGGCGAGAAAGTCTATGCGGCCAATTGTGCGCAGTGCCACCAGGCCAGCGGCAAGGGCGGTGGCCCGATCAAGCCCCTGGACGGCTCGGCCATTGTGCGAGATGCCGACAAGAGCAAGATGCTGCAGGTCGTGCTGAGCGGGGCGGCCAACGGCGCCATGCCGTCCTGGAAGCAGCTGTCGGACACGGAAATCGCCGCCGTGGCGACGTACGCCAAGAACCAGTGGTCGAACGCGACGGGTCAGCTCGTGCAGCCGACCGAAGTTGCTGCCCTGCGCAAGTGACACGCCGACCGAACGTAGCCTGAGGAATCGACCCCAACATGAGTGCCGTACTCGACCATCCTGCACACGGTCACGACCACGCCCACGATCATCCCCACGGCTGGCGGCGCTGGCTGTTCGCGACGAACCACAAGGACATCGGAACGCTGTACCTGCTGTTCTCGTTCACGATGTTCATCCTGGGCGGCATCCTGGCCCTGGGCATCCGGCTGGAGCTGTTCCAGCCGGGGCTGCAGTTCGTCAATCCGCAGCTCTTCAATCAGCTCACCACCATGCACGGCGTGGTCATGGTGTTCGGCGCGGTCATGCCCGCCTTCGTGGGCTTCGCGAACTGGATGATCCCGCTGCAGATAGGGGCGTCCGACATGGCCTTTGCGCGCATGAACAACCTGAGCTTCTGGTTGCTCGTGCCCGCCGCGCTGATGATCGTGATCTCGTTCTTCATGCCCGGCGGGGCACCTGCGGCAGGCTGGACGCTCTACGCACCGCTCACGTTGCAGATGGGCCCCTCGATGGACGCGGCGATCTTCGCGTTGCACATCATGGGCGCGAGTTCGATCATGGGCTCGATCAACATCATCGTCACCATCCTGAACATGCGGGCACCCGGCATGACGCTGATGAAGATGCCGCTGTTCTGCTGGACCTGGCTTATCACTGCCTACCTGCTGATCGCGGTGATGCCGGTGCTGGCCGGGGCTATCACCATGACGTTGACGGATCGCCACTTCGGCACCAGCTTCTTCAACCCCGCTGGCGGCGGCGATCCGGTGATGTACCAGCACATCTTCTGGTTCTTCGGGCACCCCGAGGTCTACATCATGATCCTGCCGGCCTTCGGGATCGTGAGTGCCATCATTCCGGCGTTCGCCCGCAAGCGCCTGTTCGGCTACACCTCCATGGTGTACGCCACAGCATCCATCGCCATCTTGTCGTTCATCGTGTGGGCGCACCACATGTTCACGACCGGCATGCCCGTCACCGGCCAGCTGTTCTTCATGTACGCGACGATGCTGATCGCGGTGCCTACGGGCGTGAAGATCTTCAACTGGGTGGCCACGATGTGGCGCGGCTCGATGACCTTCGAAACGCCCATGCTCTTCGCGGTGGGTTTCCTCTTCGTGTTCACGATGGGCGGCTTCACCGGCCTCATTCTCGCCATGGCGCCCGTGGACATCCAGCTGCAGGACACCTACTACGTCGTCGCGCACTTCCACTACGTGCTGGTCGCCGGCTCGCTTTTCGCGCTGTTCGCGGGCGTCTACTACTGGGGTCCCAAGTGGACTGGCGTGATGTACGAGGAGTCGCGCGGCCGTATTCACTTCTGGGGCTCGCTGATCTTCTTCAACATCACCTTCTTCCCGATGCACTTCCTCGGCCTGGCCGGCATGCCGCGTCGCTATGCCGACTACCCGATGCAGTTCACCGACTTCAACTCGGTGGCCTCCCTCGGCGCCCTGGGTTTCGGGCTCACGCAGGTGTACTTCTTCGTGGCGGTGGTGCTGCCGATGATGCGTGGCATGGGCCAGCCGGCGGGACAACAGCCCTGGGACGGCGCCGAGGGGCTGGAGTGGGAGGTGCCCTCGCCGGCGCCCTTCCATACCTTCGAGCATCCGCCGAAGCTCAACCAGTCGGCCACCAAGATCCTCGGCTGAGGAGCGAACGCCATGACGCCCGAGGAGCGCAAGAAGCAGAACCTTCGGCTGGCGTTGATCCTCGCCTCCGTCGCAGTGGCGCTCTTCGCCGGATTCATTGCGAAGTCGGTGTTTTCCGGCGCCTGAGGCCAAGCAGGAAGATCCATGGGTCGCACCCCAACTCCCCGCGATACCGAACTGCGCAAGGACAACCTGCGCATGGTGGGCAAGCTGGTGGTCGTGGCGGGGCTCATGTTCGGCTTCGGCTATGCCCTCGTGCCGATGTACCGCGCCATCTGTACGGCGCTCGGTATCAACGTGCTGTCGCTGTCGGATCGTGCGCTGCCGGGAGCTCCCAAGCTGGCGCCCAACACCCAGGTGGACCGCTCGCGCACCATCACAGTGGAGTTCGATGCCAATGCGCGCGGCGTGTGGGATTTCAAACCAGCCAAGCGCAGCATCGAAGTTCATCCGGGCGAGATGGCGACCGTCGAGTACGAGTTTCGCAACAGCCAGCCACGGGCCATGGCGGCGCAGGCCATCCCGAGCTATGCGCCCAAGCAGGCGACACCGTACTTCAACAAGCTGGAGTGCTTCTGCTTCAATGAGTACACCTTGCAGGCCGGTGAAACACGGAAGTGGCCCGTGGTGTTCGTGATCGACCCGAAGCTGCCGCGCGACGTCACCACGATCACGCTGTCCTACACCTTCTTCGAGGTGGGGGGTAAGGTGCTGCCGGCGCCGGATTCGACGGCTGCCAAGGCTGCACAGGGGGCACGCTCGTGACCGACGACAGGCCGTTGAAGAAAGCAGTGCACCGGAGGGGGTCGTTCCTGCAGACGATGCGAGCCGTGGCGTGGTCGTTCTTCGGCGTGCGCAAGTCGGCCGACTACGAGCAGGATGTGGGCGAGCTGAACCCGGTGCACGTGATCATCGCGGGCATCCTGGGCGCATTGGTGTTCATCGTGGTGCTGGTGTTGATCGTGAACTGGGTGCTGTCCAGCGGGGTCGCGGCCTAGCACGGGTTCCAGGCAAGAGATAAGGTTTCAGGAGAAAACATGTCCGCAGCGACGCAACATGGGCACACGCCCTACTACTTCGTCCCGGCGCCCTCGCGCTTCCCGGTGTTGGCCGCCACGGGCCTGTTCTTCGTCATCTTCGGCGCAGGTCAGTGGATCAACGGCGCCGACTGGGGCAAGTGGTCGGTGCTGTTCGGCCTGCTGTTTTGGGCCTATGTGATGCAGGGCTGGTTTCGCCAGGCGATCAGCGAAAGCGAAGGTGGCCTATATGGCGACCGCATCGACGTGTCGTATCGCTGGAGCATGAGCTGGTTCATCTTCTCGGAGGTGATGTTCTTCGGCGCCTTCTTCGGCGCGCTGTTCTGGTCGCGGCTGTACACGGTGCCGGTGTTGGGCAGCTTTCAGAACGCGATCTTGTGGCCTGACTTCAAGGCGGTGTGGCCGAGCGTGCAGCCGGGTGCGACGGCATCGCCGGCGGGCATCGTGGAGCCTTTCGCCACCATGGGCCCTTGGCCGATCCCGACGATCAACACCGCGCTGCTGCTCACCTCGGGCGTCACGTTGACCATCGCGCACCACGCCCTGATCGCCGGCAAGCGGGCGAGTTGCATCACCTGGATGTGGATCACGGTGGCCTTGGGAACGCTGTTCCTCGGCCTCCAGGGCTACGAATACTTTCACGCCTACACCGAGCTGAACCTGAAGCTGACCTCCGGCATCTACGGCTCGACCTTCTTCATGCTGACCGGCTTTCACGGCTTCCACGTGTTCGTCGGCATGCTGATGCTGCTGTTCATCACCCTGCGCATCATGAAGGGACACTTCACGCCGCAGCGTCACTTCGGCTTCGAAGGTGCCGCTTGGTATTGGCACTTTGTGGACGTGGTGTGGCTGGGCCTGTACGTGATCGTCTATTGGCTCTAAAGCATTGCGAGTACATGGAGCCGAAAAAAACGCCGCGGACCGCGGCGTTTTTTGTTCGGTTCTCAGCCGTTGATGGGAACCCCGGTGGGGCGGATCCATCCGAGCTTGTAAGCCAGCAGGATGCATAGGAACAGCACCACCGAGAGGGCCACGCGAACGGCGAGCGCGCGCATCATGGTGGGATTCTTCTCTCGGCCTTCACCCTCGCGGCCCCGCATCATGGCGAAGCCCGCAAAGCCCAACGCGCCGAGGATGGCGACGAACGCGACGACGATGAAAGTCTTCATTCGGTCTCATTATGGTCCTGCGTCCCGTGGCGCGCGGGCCTGATGCCATGGGTACCGAGCGGGGCTTATGGCGGGGTCGTGCGCTCGTGGTCCTGATTGCCACGCTGATCGGCATGGCGGTGACCATTGCGATGGGAACGTGGCAGCTCGATCGGGCCGCGCAGAAGGAGGCCATGCAACGAGCGTTGCGGGAGCGGACGGCGCAGCCCGAGGTCGGCGCGCGCGATCTGACCTACGCGCGCGGCGATGGTTCGGCGTTGCTGCATCGCCGGGTTCAGGTCACCGGCCGCTGGCTGGCCGAGTACACCGTGTTCCTCGACAACCGGCAAATGAACGGCCGCACGGGCTTCTACGTGGTCACGCCGCTGGCGCTGCGCGATTCCGGCATGAGCGTCGCGGTGCAGCGTGGCTGGGTGCCGCGTGATCCGGTCGATCCCGCGCGGCTGCCGGCATTCGACACCCCACCAGGTGATGTCGTGGTGGCCGGCCGTATCGCGCCGCTTCCGGCGCGGCTGTTGGACATCGGCAGCGCCCCGCCGGGCCCCATTCGCCACAATCTCGATCTGGCCGACTACGCGTCGGAGATCGGCGCCGCGCTTGCCCCTGTCTCGATCCGGCAGGAGGGCGGCCCCGATGAAGGGCTTTTGCGCCAGTGGCCGCAGGCCTCGGCTGACGTTCACAAGCACTACGGCTACGCGGTCCAGTGGTTCGCGCTGAGTGCGTTGATGGCAGGTTTCTATGTCTGGTACCAAGTCCTCGGCCCCCGGCTCCGCCGATGGCCCTGATTCGCTGTTGAGCTTCACTGTGCATTCCCTGCCGTCCCCGGCGTTGGGGGAGCAAGCCCGGCGCACAGCCCCCGGGCGCTGGAAGATGCTTGCCGTGCTGGCAGTGTGTGCGGCGCCTGTGATTGCTTCGTACTTCACCTATTTCGTCATTCGGCCTCAGGCGCGCAGCAACTACAGCGAACTCATCATGCCGCCGCGGGAGATCCCCGCGAGCCTGCCTCTGGTCACGCTGGCGGGTGAACGAATCACGCCGGCGAGCCTGCGGGGGCAATGGCTGCTGGTCGTGGTGGCCGACGCCGCCTGCGATGCGGCCTGCGAGGAGCGGCTGTTCCTGCAGCGCCAGCTGCGCGAGACCTTCGGCAAGGACAAGGACCGTGTCGACAAGATCTGGCTCGTCACTGACGCCGGCACGCCTCGCCCCGAGGTCCTCCAGGCTGTTTCCCAGGGGCAGCCCGCGCAGGTACTGCGCGTGCCCCGCGAGGAACTCGGCCGGTGGCTGGTGCCGGCCGAGGGCCGCCGTCTCGATGAGCACGTTTACATCGTCGATCCCTTGGGCCAATGGATGATGCGTCCCCCTGCGAACCCGGATCCACGCAAGTTGAAGCGCGATATGGACCGGTTGCTGACCGCTTCGGCCTCGTGGGACCGGCCTGGGCGTTGACGGCACCATGGATACGCAAAGCCTCTTCGACTTGACCCCTCTGCTGAGCCTGGTGGCGCTGGCGGTCGTGCTCGCACTCGGTCCGCTGCTCTGGTGGTGGCTGCGCCATCGTGGTGTCGCGCCTGCTGCCCGGCTGCGTGCGCTCACGGTGCTCACACTGTTCCTTACCTTCGACCTGGTGCTGTTCGGTGCTTTCACGCGGCTCACGGATTCGGGCCTGGGCTGTCCTGACTGGCCGGGCTGCTACGGCAGCGCGAGCCCGCTGGGGGCGAGCGGGGACATCGAGGCGGCGCAGAACGCAATGCCCACGGGCCCCGTGACCCGCGGCAAAGCCTGGATCGAGATGGTCCACCGCTATCTCGCCATGAGCGTGGGCGTGCTCATCACCGTCATGGCGGCGGCGAGCTGGCTGGAGCACCGCAAGGGTCGCGCGACCGTGTCGCCGTGGTGGGCCACCATGACCTTGGCCTGGGTGTGCCTGCAGGGCGCCTTCGGCGCGCTCACCGTGACGATGAAGCTGTACCCGGCGATCGTCACGGCCCACCTGTTGGGCGGGTTGGGCTTGCTGGCGCTGCTGGCGGTGCAGGCACAGGCCTACCGTCGCGCCCCGTTGGCGCTGTCGCTGGGTCTGACGCTTGGGGCATGGTTGGTTGCCGTGATCGGCGTGGGCCAGATTGCGCTGGGTGGCTGGGTCAGCACGAACTACGCCGTGCTCGCTTGTTCCGACTTCCCGGCCTGCCAAGGTGCCTGGTGGCCTCCCATGGACTTCGAGCATGCATTCACGGTGCGGCGCGAACTGGGCATGGGTGCGGGCGGGCAGGCCATTCCGTTCGCGGCGCTTACGGCGATCCACGTCGTTCACCGTATCGGTGCCCTCGTGACGCTTGCCGCCATCGTCGCGCTCGCGTGGCGGCTCATCGCAGCAGGAGGCGCCGTGTCGCGGCGCTTTGCGCTGGGCTTGCTCGCCGTGGGGGGCTGGCAGTTCCTGACCGGGCTCAGCAACGCCGTGCTGGGCTGGCCTCTCCTGGCTGCGGTCGCCCATACCGGGGGAGCGGCGATGCTCGTCGCGCTCCTCGCCACACTCCTGGCGCGAGCCCGCCTGGCCCGTGCCGGTGCGCATCGCGCCGCCCGGCGGATGCCCGCAGCATCCGCCTCCTGAACGGCGGCACTGCACGACCCCCGCTTCTTAGAATTCCTTCGCTGCGTCCCACATGGCCGACACCGCTTCCGCCCACCCTGCTGCACATCCCTCGCACCTGCGGCAGTTCTACGCGCTGACCAAGCCGCGGGTGGTGCAACTCATCGTGTTCTGTGCCGTCATCGGCATGCTGCTGGCCGTGCCCGGCTGGCCCGACTGGCGCACGGTGCTGGCCGCCACGGCGGGTATCTGGCTGGTCGCGGCGGCTGCCGCGGCATTCAATTGCCTGGTCGAGCAGCACATCGACGCGAAGATGCTGCGGACGGCGTGGCGGCCCACCGCCAGGGGCGAACTCACCAATACCCAGACACTGACCTTCTCCGCGCTGCTGTGCGCGCTCGGCAGTGCCTTGCTGTACCTCTTCGTGAACCCGCTGACCATGTGGCTGACCTTCGCCACTTTCGTGGGCTATGCCGTGATCTACACCGTGGTGCTGAAGCCGCTCACGCCGCAGAACATCGTCATTGGCGGTGCATCGGGCGCGATGCCTCCCGTGCTGGGGTGGGCAGCCGTGCGCGGCGAGGTGAGCCCCGAGGCGTTGATCCTGTTCCTCATCATCTTTCTGTGGACGCCGCCGCACTTCTGGGCGCTGGCGCTTTATCGCATGGAGGACTACCGCAAGTCCGGCTTGCCCATGCTGCCAGTGACGCACGGGTCGGAGTTCACTCGGCTGCACGTGCTGCTGTACACCCTGGTGCTCTTCGCGGGCACGCTCCTGCCTTTCGTGTCGGGCATGAGCGGCCCGATCTACCTGGTGGCGGCAGTGCTGCTCGGCACCCTGTTCACCGGCTACGCGTGGCAACTCTGGCGCGTCTACTCTGATGCCCTGGCCCGCAAGACCTTCCGCTTTTCCATCGTCCACCTGTCGCTGCTGTTTGCCGCATTGCTGGTGGACCACTACCTGAGTCCGCTGCTATGAAATCGCGCCGTTCCTTCCTTGCCGGCCTGGGGGCCGTCGCTCTGGCCGGCTGTGAGCGGCTCGGGCTGGGCGGCTCCGCTCGGCCGAACTTCCATGGGGTCGACATCACCGGGGCGGACTTCCGCTATGCGTTGCCCGATACGAACGGTCTCGAGCGCACGTCGGCCGACTTCAAGGGCAAGGTCGCGGTCGTGTTCTTCGGCTACACGCAGTGCCCTGATGTATGCCCGACGACCATGGCCGAACTGGCCCAGGCGAAGAAGCTGCTCGGCGCTGACGGTGTGCGCGTACAGGGCATATTCATCACCCTGGATCCCGAGCGCGATACGCCGCAGATGCTGCAGGCCTATGTCTCGGCCTTCGATCCCGGCTTCATCGCTCTGCGCGGTACGCCGGAACAGACCGCCTTGGTTGCCAAGAGCTTCAAGGTGTTCTATGCGAGATCTCCGGGCAAGACGCCAGGCAGCTATACCCTGGACCACACGGCGGGCTCGTATGTCTTTGACACCCAGGCGCGGGTGCGCCTGTTCGAGCGCTACGGCACAGGCGGGCCGGACATGCTCGCCGCGGACCTGAAGGCGCTCTTGCCGGCCGGGTAGGGGGTACGCCAGCCGTGCAGGAACGCGGACCCAAGGCCCGCGTTCTGGCCGCTGTGATAACCGAGGGAAGGCTTCAGGCCACGTCGTCGGCCAGAGCCTTGCGCATCTTCTTCATGGCGGCCACCTCGATCTGTCGAATGCGCTCGGCGCTCACACCGTACTCGCTGGCCAGTTGGTGCAGTGTCATGCCACCGGAAGCGTCGTCGTTCACCTTGAGCCAGCGTTCCTCGATGATGCGGCGGCTGCGCTCGTCCAGGGCGTCCAGGGCGTGCCGGATGCCGTCGCTGGCAAGCCAGTTGCGGCGCTGGGCCTCCAGCACGCGCGTGGGCTCCTGGCTCTCGTCGGCCAAGTAGGCGATGGGCGCAAAAGACTCCTCGCCGTCATCAGCCTGAGGCTCCAAGGCAACGTCGCCGCCGGACAGGCGCGTTTCCATCTCGAGCACTTCCTCGCGCTTGACGTTGAGCTGGCGGGCGACCGTGTCGACTTCGCCTTGCGTCAACGTGCCGCGGTGGGTGTCGACGTCGCTGGCCTCGTCCTTCAGGTTTTGCTTCATCGAGCGCAGGTTGAAGAACAGCTTGCGCTGGGCCTTGGTGGTGGCCACCTTGACCATGCGCCAGTTGCGCAGGATGTACTCATGGATCTCGGCCTTGATCCAGTGGATGGCGTAGCTCACCAGACGCACACCCTGGTCGGGATCGAAGCGCCGCACGGCCTTCATCAGGCCCACGTTGCCCTCCTGGATGAGATCCCCATGTGGCAGGCCGTAACCGAGGTACTGCCGGGAAATAGAAACAACGAGCCGCAGGTGCGACAGCACGAGCTGCCCGGCAGCCTTGAGGTCGCCATGGTCGCGCAGCCGGCGCGCCAGGGAGACCTCCTCGTCTAGCGAAAGCATCGGCAGGCGATTGACCGCAGAGATGTAGGCGTCAAGGTTGCCCAGTGACGGCACCATAGCCCAGGGATCGCGCAAGGCGAGGGCAGAAGAAGCAGAGCGTTCATTCATGGTGGGCATAGACATCCTCGCGGGGAGAGGGTTCCTCAAATGTTAGCACTCGGTCTACGGGAGTGCTGATCGCCTGCATCTGATGATGTGAGTATTCGCTATCGTCCCATCTCCAGCGTGGTCGTTTCACCGTAGCGGGTTTCGGCACGATCCAAGACCTCGTCGATCACGCCGAGCATCTCTGTGACGCTCACCGGCTTGGTGAGGTATCGCGATGCACCGGCCTCGCTGGCCGCCTCCATGTTCGCCTGCATGGCATCGGCGGAGACGATGACTACCGGGATGGCTCCGGTGGCTGGGTCGTTCTTGAGGTGCCGCAGGAGCTCCATGCCATTGATGTCGGGCAGGTGCATGTCGAGCAGGATCACATCGGGCCGGCGAGCGCGGATGGCGGCCAAGCCGTCGAGGCCCGTCACCGAAACCTCAAGCTCCACTTGTGGCCGTTGCGCCAGGATCCCGCGCATGACCTCCACGTTAGTCTCGTTGTCCTCGACGTAATGAACCACCCGCCGGTGGTAGTCGGCAGGACCCGCCGCCGCGGTCTGTTCGTCGCCCGGCGAGCGCGCTGGCTCGCTCACCATCGGCAGGGAGAGGATGAAGGACGAGCCCTCGCCGGCTGAGCTGCGCGCTTCGAGGGTGCCACCCATGAGTTCGGCCAGCCGCTTGCTGATGACCAGGCCGATGCCGGTGCCCTCCTGCTGCAGGCGCTCCCGTCCCAGGCGGTTGAATGGCTGGAACAGCTCGCCCATCTGCTCGGTCGTCATGCCGAGGCCGGTGTCCGTGACGGCGAGCTCCACGGTGTCGCCGGCCCGCCGTGTCGCGACGTGGATGCGCCCGCCGTCGACGTTGTACTTGACGGCGTTCGACAGGAGGTTGATGAGGATCTGCTTGACCCGAGTGGCATCGCCTTGCACCAGGGCGGCATGGGGCGGGATGTCCTGGGTGAGGACGATGCGACGCCGGCTGGCGTCGGTTTCGACCATGGTGATGGCGGCGGCCAGCAGCCGGCGCAGGTCCAGTGGCTCCACGGCCAGTCGCAGGTTGCCCGATTCGATGCGCGAGAGATCGAGCGCATCGTTGATCATTTCGAGCAGATGCCAACCCGCCTGCTGGATCTGGGTGACCCAGGGTCGTTGTGCATCGGGCAGCGGGTGGCGCTGGTCCAGCTCCAGCAGCTGCGCGAAGCCGAGCATGGCGTTGAGCGGCGTGCGCAGCTCATGGCTCATGCGCGAAAGGAAGTCGCTCTTGGCCCGGTTGGATGCTTCGGCCGCTTCCCGTGCGCGCTCGGCGTCGGCCAGCCGCAAGTGCTCGGTGATGTCTTCCACCGCCGTCACGATGCGCCACGGCTCGCCATCCTCGCTGCGGAGCAGCGACACGGTCGTCTGGCCCCACAAGGTGTGGCCGTCCTGGTGGATGTAGCGCTTCTGCCGGCGCGACAACTGGAAATCGCCCCGGATGAGCTGGACCGCCAACTCGCGGTCCTGCAGCAGGTCATCAGGGTGGGTGAAGCCGGTCGCACTCATCTGCAGCAGCTGGTCGGCGTCGTGGCCTACGAACTCACAGAAGCGGGGATTCGTAAGCACGACCCGACCTTGCAGGTCGGTGTAGCACACGCCAATGGGCACGTTGCTGAAGATGTTGCGGAAGCGCTGTTCGCTCGCGCGCATCGCGACCTCCGCCTGCTCGCGCTCGCGTATCTGCTCGGTCAGTGCAGCAGTGCGCTCCCGCACGGCCAGTTCGATGCGCCGGGCGCGACCGGTTACTGTGAGCATGAGCGCGCCCAGCACCCCCGCAGAGAGGAATCCAACCACCGCGAACGGCCAGGCGTTGCCCTGCCGGGCACCCGGCAGGGCAAGCGGACTGGCCTGGATGCGTAGGTCCCATCGCCGCCCGGCAAACGCCATGGCGCGCACGTGCAGGAGGCCGGCCTGCTGGCTCTCGCAGCCCGCCGGGCCCGCGAGCCGGCGCCGGGGGGTCAGCGGATCGGTGTCGACCAAGCACACGGAGAGGTAGGCTGGCACGTGCTCGAGGACCGGGTGCAAAGTGTCCTGGATGCGCAAGGCCACGAAGACCGCGCCGCGTATGGCCGCGGCGCGCTCCTGCGCCTGGTCCGGCGTGCCGTCGTAGAGGGCGTGGTAAATCACGACCCCGGTCTGGTTGTGGTCCTCGGCTTCATCGCCCAGGGAAAAACCGGCGCTGGCCGCTGGCCGGTCCGTGGTTGCCGACGCTGCGATGGCCGCACGAGCGGACGCGCTGGACAACAGGTTGCTGCGCAGCTCGTGCCGGTTGTGCTCGACGGGTTCGACAACTCGCAGTGCCAACATGTCACGCCCCCGGTTGCCCTGTGCCTGTACGTCGCTCGGGGCGGCGGGGGGCGACCCGCCGGCGGCCTGCGCCAGGGAGGGATCGATGTCCGCCACGCGCTCGGTGTAGCCCATGGCGTACAGCCGTGTCGGGCCGTTGAGCCACGGCTGGGTTGCGCGCCGCACCCCTTCGGGCGTCACAAGATCGGCTCCGGATGCGACGTAGATGCCGCGCAGGGCCTCGAGCGCATTCAATGCGCCCTCCAGCTGGTAGGCAAGGCTGGAGGATGCGCTATAGGCCTCACGCTCGAAATTGGCCCGCAGGCGTTCCTCGTCCCAATGCGCGACGCGCAGCGAGAGGTCGCCCATGAGCAGCGTCACCAACGCCAGGGGGACGCCGACGTGCAGGCGCCGCGGAGCCCAGTCGTCGCGCGGGCGACCGATCAAGGTGAGTGCGATCGGTGCGGCGATCAGTGTGCCCAGCGAGTCGCCCACCCACCAGGTGAGCCAGGCGAACGCAACCTGCGGCGTCGAGAGATAGCCGGCGATCGCGAGCGCTGCGACGCCCACGACCGAGGACACCAGACAGGCGACGAAAGAGCTCAGCCCAAGGAACTTGGCGATATCGCCCGGCGAGTGGAGGGCGAGCGGCAGGCCCACGTGGCGACGCACGAGCTCAGCAGCGAACATCGACTGCGCTGAGGCGCCGCCGGCGATGGCAAGCGACACCAGCACCGCAGCCAGCGAGAGCCCGCCCGGTGCTGCCACGAGCGTGTTGACGATGAGGGCGCCGAGGGCGACACCCAATGCGGCGCGACGGCCATAGGTGAGCACGCAGGCCAATGCAATGCCGGCCGACGGGTACAGGGGGGAGACCCATCCTCCGGGGATGGCGAGGCGCAACGACGACCATCCCGCAAGCGCATAGCAGGCGGCCGTGGCAAGCACGTACAGCAGCCCGGCTGCCAAGCCCTGCGCCGGGCGTTCCGGATCGTCATCCGCAGGCGGCCGGCCTGCCGTGCGGCGGCAGCGCTCAAGGGAGGACATGGGGGCGGCGCCTTTGTGGCCGGGCCGCTCAGGCAGGCCGGGAAGGAGCAGGTCTGGCCATGCTGCGACTTGACAGCGTTGCGCTCGTGTTCATGTGTCTTCCGCCCTGTTCGGTTGCGGCCTCCGCGGGAGCCGCGGGGCGCGGATCGAGAGCCGATTGTGGACCACCGCCGGGTGGCGGCGGGCCGCCGTCGTGGGCGAGATAGTGCGCGAGACGCACAGCAGTGTGGAAGATGAACGGCAGGGGCCGGCCTTTCGGCCCCGGCCCCTGTCAGGCAGGGTCGGACGGGTCAGGACGGGTCCAGATGGTCAGACGTTGAACAGGAAGTTCATCACGTCGCCGTCCTTGACGATGTAGTCCTTGCCCTCGGCGCGCATCTTGCCCGCGTCCTTGGCGCCCTGCTCGCCACCGTAGGCGATGAAGTCCTCGTAGGCGATGGTCTGCGCGCGGATGAAGCCGCGCTCGAAGTCGGTGTGGATGACGCCGGCCGCCTGCGGCGCGGTGTCGCCCGCATGGACGGTCCAGGCACGGACCTCCTTCACCCCCGCGGTGAAGTAGGTCTGCAGGCCCAGCAGCGTGTAGGCGGCGCGGATGAGGCGCGCAAGGCCCGGCTCGCTCTGGCCCATCTCGGCGAGGAACATCGCGCGGTCCTCCTCGCCCATGTCGGCGAGTTCGGCCTCGATCTTGGCGCAGATGGCGACGACGGGTGCCTTCTGGCCTTCGGCATAGGCGCGCAGCTTGTCGAGGTATGCGTTGTTCTCGAAGCCGTTCTCAGCCACGTTGCCCACGAACATGGCGGGCTTGGCCGTGATGAGGCACAGCGGCTTCAGCACCACGAGCTCTTCCTTGCTGAAGTCGATGCTGCGCACGGGCCTGGCTTCGTTGAGTGCGGGCTGGCACTTCTCGAGCACGGCGACGAGACGCTGGGCCTCCTTGTCGCCAGCTTTGGCCGGCTTGACGTAGCGCGCGAGCGCCTTCTCCACGGTGGCGAGGTCGGCCAGGCACAGCTCGGTCTGGATCACCTCGATGTCCGCGATCGGGTCCACGCGGCCGGCCACGTGCACGACGTTGTCGTCCTCGAAGCAACGCACCACGTTGACGATCGCATCCGTCTCGCGGATATGCGCGAGGAACTGGTTGCCCAGGCCCTCGCCCTTGGAGGCGCCGGCCACCAGACCGGCAATGTCGACGAACTCCACGATCGCCGGCACCACGCGCTCCGGTTTGACGATGGTCGCCAGGTGGGGCAGCCGGGGGTCGGGCACCTCGACCACGCCCACGTTGGGCTCGATGGTGCAGAACGGATAGTTCTCGGCTGCGATGCCGGCCTTGGTGAGCGCGTTGAAAAGGGTGGACTTGCCGACGTTCGGCAGGCCCACGATGCCGCATTTGAGGCTCATGAGAGGGTGTTCCGGGGATCGGGGGCGAAGCGGGTGATTTTAGTGACCCCCTCGGTACCCGGTCGGGTCAGTCGAACCGGTAGGTCGCCCCGCCGGCCATCCCAACGCGCAGCACGCGCTCGAAGCCCTCGATGACGACTGCGTTCATGCCGAATGTGAGGGCGCCATCGAGCCGCGCGTCGGCGCGATAGGCCGCGAGGACGTCGCGCACGGCGTGGCCCTGCACGCCCGTGGCCGGGTCGACGCCGGGCACCGAGCAGCGCGGGCAGGGCTTGACCAGCCGCAGCCGCACGGGGCCGTCAGAGGTGTCGAAAGCCAGCTCGTGGATGTGGTCTTCGCCATGGGGGTCGAGCCCGTTCAGCACGAGGTTGGGCCGGAAGCGCTCCATGCCGACAACCGGGTGCCCGGCGGCGGCGAGCCGGCGGTTCACCTCGTCGAGGCCGGCCTGCGAGACCACGAGGAGGGGGTAGCCATCGGAGAACGCGTTCTCGGCCTCGATGTCGCCCGTCCACCGCCGCGGGGACAGGCGCCGCTGCGCGGGATCGAAGCGCACCAGCCGCAGCCCTCGGCCGAGGAAGTCGCTGAACCATTGTGCAGCCAGGCTGCCCATGTCGTAGGCGGCGACCTCGTCCTGCCACACCTGCACGCGGCAACGTTCGCCGGCCGCATCGATCTCCAGATGCACGGCCAGCATGCCGGGCGCCTGCAGCACCAGTTCACGGCTCTTGAGCGTGGGCCGCACCAGCGCCATGCGGGGCAACTCGCGCTGCGTGACGAAGCAGCTTTGCTCGTCCACCACCATCCAGGTGCGGTCCAGCTCCAGGCCGGTCTCGATGAGCAGGGACTCGTGCACTGCCACCGCGGCACAGCTTTTCACCGGGTGGAGGTACAGCCCGGCGATGCGCACCGCCACATCGTTCACTTGAACAGGCCCTTCAGTGTGTTCTTCAAGGCGTCCTTCGGTGACACGGCAGAGGCGGCCTCCGCCGGCGGCTTCAGGCCCAGCTTTTCGCCGAGTTTCTCGCCGAGCTCGTCTTCGAGGCGGCGCTGCACGGCCGCGGCTGCCACCGATGACCATTCGATGCGCCAATCCAAAGCGTCGAAGGGGCCGGCCAGCCGCACGGGGATGGTCAGGCCGCGCAGCGAGGCGAGTTCCGCACCGTCCTGGCCCTTCGAGGTGTTGGTAACGGTCACGCGGCTCACGTAGTCCATGCGGCCGCGGCCCACATCGATGGCGCCTTCGCCGCCCAGGCGCAGGAAGGGGCTCTTGAGGTCGAGGTCGCGGCTGCGGGCCACGCCGTCGGCAATCTGGAAACTCGCGGAGAGTTCGCTGAAGTCGGTCTTCTCGGTTTCGTTGGCCTTTTGCGCGAGGTCCTGCTTGAGCAAGGCTTTGGCCTGGCGCAGCGTGCGCGCGAGGTTGATGCCCTTGATCGCGCCGTCGCGCACGTTGAGCGCGGCAGTGCCCTTCAGGCGCGACTTCATCTCCTGCACGGTGCGTCCGGTGGTGTCCACGTCGATCGTGACGCGGCCGGTGCCCTCGATCAGGTCTTTGGCCGCCACATCCTTGATCAGCGCGTTGACGTTGACGCCGTTGGCGCCGCCTTTGACGCCGACACGCTGCGAGCGCGCGTCGGCGAAGGCGCTGGCGTCGAGCGTGCCGCCCCAGGTGTGGGCGCGCAGCTGGGTGACGCGCAGCAGGCCACCGTCGAGCGTGGCGTCGATGGCTGCGTCGGCCAGCCGGTACTGCTGATAGGCGAGGCGGCCGGCGCGCAGGCTGAACTGGCCGTTCACGCTGCGCAAGGCGGACAGGTCCACCGGTGCATCGGGGGCGGGAGAGCGACCGGCAGCCGCGGGTGGGGAGGCGGCCTTGGATGTCGAGGCCCCCGCGGGCGCCTGCGACGCGGTCAGGCGGTTGAGGTCCAGGGCATCGAACTTCGCCCTCGCCACCACCTGCGGCACGGCACCGCCCAGTGTCACGGTGCCATCGCTGGCGAACGCGTTCTGGTTGAGCTGCCCGTGCACGTTCCAGGTGGATCGCTTCGTGGAACCCAGCGCGTTGCCGCGCAACGCAATGGCGTAGGGCGGCAGCTGTGGCTCGTCGATGCGCGCCTGCACGTCGAGGCCGTCGAAGGCGAGCGAGGGCTCGCCGGGCTTGAGCGTCAGATTGGCACGCAGCTGGGCTTCGAGCTTGCGCGTCGCGGCCTGGCTTGTGAGCTGCGCCTCGAAGGATGGCAGGCGCACGGCGTCGAAACTGCCCGACGGCGCACCGCTCTTGAATCGTGCCTCCAGTGGCGTGGCACCACCGCGCGACACCCGCCCGCTGAAGGGGCTGCCGGCGAGCTTGTCGGCGTTCGCCGACAGCTCGGGCCAGTCGAGATCAAGGGCGAGCGGCTGGCCCGCCTGCGTGCCCTTGATGCGGGCCGCAAGCTTGCGCAGCGTGAGGGCCTTGCGGGCGGGCTCGAAGTGGAAGCGCTCCACGGTGACCTGGCTGCCTGCCAGCACCAAACCCGCGGCCTGGGCATCGACCTGCAGCTTCAGGTCCTCGGCATCCAGCCCCGGCTGCGTGCCGCCCCAGGCGAGGTGACCTTGTGCGCGCACGTTCAGGGCCCGGGCACCGGGCACGTCGCCTCGGAAACTCAAGTCCATGTCGCGCAGCGAGACGAATCCGGCGGCGCGGTTCAGCGCGAGACGCGTGTCCCCGGTGAGTTCACCCTGGACGGCGGGCTGGGTGAAGTCGAACCGGGCCGCGAGCTTGACGGGCGACGAGGCCTGGTCGGCAAGGCGGCCCGTCGAGAGCGACTGGAGCCACACCTGCCCGGCGATCTTGGCCACTTCGTCGTGGATGCTTGCGCGCACATCGGCGAGATCCACGCCATCGACGTCGAATCGCACCGGGCGCGAAGCCGCCTGCTTCTGGGGCTCGCCGGGCTGGAGGAGGTCGTCGACATTGCTGGCGCCCTTGGCATCGCGCCGGTAGTTCACCTGCACGCCCCTCGCGGACACGCGGCCCACCACCAGCTCGCCACGCAGCAGCGGCCACACCTCCACCGACAGCCCCGCTTCGTCGAGCGAGAGGAAAGGATCCGGGCGCTTGGCTTCCGAGAGCCCCACCTTCGACAGCTTCACCGCGAGCCGCGGGAACACCGACAGTTCGATCGGGCCTTCGAGCGTGAGGGTGCGCTGGTGCTCGGTGCGCATCCACTCGATGGCGACGCCCTTGTAGCGGTTGGGGTCGAAACTCAGCACCAGCCAGGTCGCGAAGGCGGCCAGCAGGAGCACCAGGACCAGCAGCACCAGCAGGCTGCGTCGTATCCAGACAGGCATCGCGGTCTTCTCCTTCCGGGGCGGGAATTGTGCCTGTGTACACGGGGCGTGGGCATGGGTCGATGCCTACAATGCCGCGATGGAATCGTTCGATGTCTACGTGCGCGGTTCGGGCATCGTGGGCTGCAGCCTGGCGCTCGCGCTGGCGAGGCTGGGCCTGCAGGTCGCACTCCAGGCTGATGAGGTGCGCGCCGATGGCACGCCGGACATCCGCGCCTATGCCCTCAATGCCGGCTCGGTCGAGTTGCTCCAGACGCTGAAGGTCTGGGATGCCCTCCCCGTCCAGGCCCGCACGCCGGTCCACGACATCCGGGTCGAAGGCGATGCCGGCGGCAGCGCGATCGAGTTCTCGGCCTGGGAGCAGCGCGTGGGCGAGCTTGCCTGGATCGTCGATACCGCCGTGCTGGAACGCGAGCTGGCTTCCGCGGTGCGCTTTGCGCCGCACGTCACTCGCGTGCGCGGGGATGTGCCTGCCGCCCTGGTGGCGGTGGCCGAGGGCAAGGCCTCGACAACGCGCGAGGCGTCGGGCGTCGCCTTCCATCGTCAACCCTACGGCCACCGCGCCATTGCCGCCCGGCTGGTGGCTGGCCGGCCCCACGCCCACACCGCACGCCAGTGGTTCCGCTCGCCGGATGTGCTCGCGCTGCTGCCGTTCGATACGCCGACGCCGGGTTCCTCGTATGCCCTCGTGTGGTCGATGCCCGATCAGCAGGCCGAGAAGCTGCTCGGCATGGAAGACCGGGCCTTCGAGCAGATGCTGCTCGAAGCCACCGGCGGTGCCGTCGGGGATCTCGCACTGGCCTCGCCGCGCGCGGGCTGGCCGTTGATGCTGGCCCGGGCGGAGCGGGTGTGCGGGCGCGGCTGGGTGCTGCTGGGCGACGCTGCTCACCTGGTGCATCCGCTGGCCGGACAAGGCCTGAACCTCGGCTTGGCCGACGTGACGACGCTGGCGAAGGTGATCGCCGCGCGCGAGCCCTGGCGCGACCTGGGCGACGAGAAGCTGCTGCGCCGCTACGAGCGCGAGCGCCTCGTGCCCACCTGGGCGATGGGCCAGCTGACCGATGGTCTGTTGCAGCTTTTTTCCCACCCGGCGCCCGCGGCGCGGGAACTTCGCAATCGGGGGCTCACTCTGGTGAACCACCTTGCGCCCGTCAAGCGCTGGCTCACTGCTCGGGCACTCCAGTCCTAAGAAGGTGTGAACGAATCCCGCGCACCTTCTGACCTGAAAGACACTCATGGCCACATCCTTTCCGCTCGTACGCCGCGCGCTCGCGGCCGCTGCCTGTGCCGCCGCACTCGCGCCCGCATGGGCCGACGAGGCCGTCATCCGCAAGACCATTGCCGAGCGCATGCCGCAGTTTCCGGCCATCGACGAGGTGAGCAAGACGCCCATCCCCGGGCTCTTCGAAGTGCGCATCGGCACCGACCTGTTCTATTCCGACGCGCAGGGCAACTTCCTGATCGAAGGCGAGATGATCGACACCCGCACGCGCGAGAACCTGACCCAGGCGCGCGTGGCCAAGCTCACCGCCATCGACTTCGCGGCGCTGCCGCTCAAGGACGCGATCGTCTACAAGCAGGGCACCGGGGCCCGGCGCCTGGCGGTGTTTGCCGATCCGAACTGCGGCTACTGCAAGAAGTTCGAGCGTGAACTGGCCCAGGTGAAGGACGTCACCGTCTACACCTTCCTCTACCCCATCCTCGGCGGCGACTCGCCCGAGAAGGCGCGCAACATCTGGTGCGCCAAGGACAACACCAAGGTGTGGCGCGACTGGATGGTGGAGGGCATGCAGCCCCCGCGCGCCATGGGGCAATGCGATACCGGCGCGCTTGCGCGCAACACGGCGCTGGGACGCAAGCACAAGGTGACCGGCACGCCGTCGCTCGTGTTCGAGGATGGCAAGCGCGTGCCCGGCGCACTGCCGCCCGAGCAGATCGAAAAGTTGCTCGCGGCGGCCTCGCGCAAGCCGGGTTAGTGCCGATTCCGCACGGCAGCGGGGCTGCCGTGCAGGGTGACAATCGGGCGGCTTCCAGGGCCGTCCGATTCGCTTTTGATGATCTCCTATCGCATTGCCATTGCCGACGCGCACGCGCATCTGCTGCGTATCACGCTCACCGTGCCGCAGCCCGCTACGCGGCAGCGGCTGAGCCTGCCGGTGTGGATCCCCGGCAGCTATCTCGTGCGCGAATTCGGGCGGCACGTGTCGTGTCTGGAGGCACGGCAGGGCGCGCGCGCCCTGCCGCTGGAGCAGCTCGACAAGACCACCTGGCAGGCCACGTGCGAGGGGCGGGCGGCGCTGGAGGTGAACTACCTCGTGTACGCCTTCGACCCCTCGGTGCGCACCGCCTACCTCGACACCCGTCGCGCCTTCCTCAACGGCACCAGCGTGTGCCTGCGGGTGGAAGGTCGAGAGAATGAAGCTCACCGCCTGGAAGTCCGCTCGCTGCCGCGCGACTGGGAGGTGGCCACCGGCATGACCCCGGTGCAGACCGACGCCGCCGGGCGTGGCACCTACGAGGCGGCCGACTACGACGAGCTGGTCGACCACCCGGTGGAGCTGGGCGCGTTCTGGCGCGGGCACTTCATGGCGCACGGCGTGCCGCACGAGTTCGTGGTCGCTGGGGCGCTGCCCGACTTCGATGCCCAGCGGCTGCTGGCCGATGTGCAGCGCATCTGCGAGACGGCCATCACGTTCTGGCATACGGGCGGCAAGCCACCGTTTGCCCGCTATGTCTTCATGCTCAACGCCATGGACGACGGCTACGGCGGCCTGGAGCACCGTGCGAGCACAGCCCTCATCGCTGCCCGGCGCGACCTGCCCCAGCAGGGCAAGAGCGAGCTGACCGACGGCTACGCCACGCTGCTCGGGCTCATCTGCCACGAGTACTTCCACACCTGGAACGTCAAGCGCCTGAAGCCGCGCGAGTTCGAGCGCTATGACTACACGCGCGAGAACTACACCGAGCTGCTGTGGTTCTTCGAAGGCTTCACCTCCTACTACGACGACCTGCTGCTGCGGCGGTCCGGGCTCATCGACGAGGCCCGTTACCTCAAGCTGCTGGCCAAGAACGTGAACGGCGTGCTCGGCGCGCCGGGGCGCAAGCTGCAGACGGTGTCGCAGGCCAGCTTCGATGCCTGGGTCAAGTACTACCGCAGCGACGAGAACACGCCCAACGCCACCGTGAGCTACTACGCCAAGGGTTCGCTGATCGCGCTCGCCCTGGACCTGGCGCTGCGCACCGAGCGCGGCACGCTCGACGATGTCATGCGGCTGCTCTGGGACTCGAGCGGGGGCGGGGCCATCGACGAGCAGGACGTGCGGCGCGCGCTGCGCGATGTGGGCCGGCGCGACTTCGGCGAGGAGCTGCAGGCGTACGTGCACGGGACCGACGACCTTCCTTTGAAGTCGCTCCTGGAGCGCGTGGGCGTGCAGTGGCAAGCGCAGCCGTCCACCATGGCGCAGCGGCTGGGCCTGCGCGTGAGCGAGACACCCCTGACCGGCGTGAAGGCCACGCACGTGCTGCGCGGCGGAGCGGCCGAGCAGGCCGGCATCTGCGCCGGTGACGAACTACTGGCCGTGGACGACTGGCGCATCCGCCGGCTCGACGAAATTCAGCGGATGTTGCGGCCTGGCGCATCGGGCACGCTGCTGGCTGTGCGCGACCAGCGGATCCTGCGGTTTCCGATCACCCTGCCGGCAGACGATGCCGTGACGGGCACGATCGCACTGTCGATCGACCCCAAGGCGTCGAAGCAGGCTCAGGCGCTGAGAAAGGCATGGCTGGCCGGTTAAGCGGGCGGCGCGCCTCTACCGAGGCGGGCAGGTTCGGCGGGTTCTGGAGGCGCCGCGCGGCGCTTGTCGCGCTGGCCGTGGCCGTGATCGTCATCCACGGCTACATCACCCATCTGCTGGGCCGGCAGCTGGTGGATTTCCGTTGGGACGCCGCGATGCCGAAGCGGCTGGAGGTTGCGTACGTGCGCGAACTGGAGCCGGCGCCGCCGCCGCGGGCCGCGCCTTTGCCGGCCCAGGCCACGCGGATGCGCCCACGGGCTCGCGGCACCGCGCCCGCGAAGCAGCAGGCGCCATTGCACAAGCCGGCGCATCCCCAGGCCGTGCCCAATGCGCCGGCGCCCCAGGTTGTCCCGGAGGATCCTCATCTCGCGGAGGTCGAGCCCGCGGCCTCGGCTGTGGAGCCGGTGTTCGCCCAAGCCACTGGCACTTCGCTTGGCATGCCGCCCTTCGAATGGCCCGTTTCCACCCGCATCAGCTATGTTCTGACGGGCCACTACCAGGGCGAGATCCATGGCCGGGCGCAGGTCGAATGGATCCGCCTGGACGATCGCTACCAGGTGCACATGGACTTGAGGATAGGCCTGCCGTTCGCGCCCCTGTTCACGCGCGCCATCACCAGCGAAGGCCGGCTCACCTCGCAAGGGCTGGAGCCGAAGCGCTACGACGAAGACAGCAAGATGGCGTTTCACGCCCGGCGGCGCGTGGCTATCCGCTTCGAGCCGTACGGCATCGTGCTGCCTGACGGGCACGTGCGCCTGGGCTGGAGCGGCGCGCAGGACGCCGCCAGCCAGTTCGTGCAGCTCACGTATCTCTTCACCACCCAGCCCGATCGCCTGGCGGTGGGCCAGCGGGTGGAGATGGCCCTGGCGCTACCGCGCAGCGTAGAGCCCTGGACCTATGACGTGCGCGAGGTGGAAACGTTGCACACCCCCTTTGGTGCATTCGAGGCGTTCCATTTGGTGCCGCGCCGCGAGCCCGAGCCGGGCGGCGACCTTACCGCGGAGATGTGGTTCGCGCCCGCGCTGGCCTACTTGCCGGTGCGCATTCGGATCTGGCAGGACCCCGAGACGTTCATCGACCTGATGATCGACCGCAAGCCTCAGCTCGCGGCCCAGTAGTCCGTGCTGTATCGACACGGCGGGGTCAACGCCGGGTCAAGGCAGCGTCAATGCGCTTCGAAGCTGCCGGTCGAGGGCGTCGATGAGGATGATGCGGGCGAAGATGCAGGGGTGCCCGCGAGCATCATGGCATCGCCCGAGTTGGATGACTGGGCCAGCGGTGCGTGGGTGGCGGCCAGCTCGATGTAGCCCTGCTCCAGCAGGATGGCCAGCGTCTCGGCGGGCTGGGAGAGGATCAGCTTGGCGAGGTCATCGTCCGTGCGATTGCCGTCCACCATGATGAGCACCTGGCGCAGGCGCGGGGGTAGACGGTTGGCCCGGGTTCCGATTTCCGAAACGCCTTTTCCTGTCTTGCGATAGACCGATGGCATGGCAAGTGCGACGGGTGATGAAACTGATGGCAGCTTACGCGCGGCTCTGTGCGCTGCTCTCTTCTGGCGGTTCATGTCACCGTATAGTGCCAAGTATTTCACCGGGGTCACGATGGCTTACTCCCACATCCTCGCTGAAGTGCGCGGCAGCGGCGACCGCAAAACCGGCCTCATCACGCTCAACCGCCCCAAGCAGCTCAACGCGCTCAACGATGCGCTCATGGACGAACTGGGCGCCGCACTCAAGGCCTTCGATGCCGACGAGGGCATCGGCTGCATCGTGCTCACGGGCAGCGAGAAGGCCTTCGCCGCCGGCGCCGACATCGGCGCCATGGCGCAGTGGACCTACATGGACGTCTACAAGAGCGACTTCATCACCCGCAACTGGGAGACGCTCAAGAGCATCCGCAAGCCGGTGATCGCGGCCGTGGCCGGCTTCGCGCTGGGCGGCGGGTGCGAGCTGGCCATGATGTGCGACTTCATCATTGCCGCCGACACGGCGCGCTTCGGCCAGCCGGAGATCAAGCTGGGCATCATCCCCGGCGCGGGCGGCACGCAGCGGCTTCCGCGCGCAGTGGGCAAGGCCAAGGCCATGGACATGGTGCTGACCACCCGCCTGATGGATGCCGCCGAGGCGGAGCGCGCGGGTCTGGTGTCGCGCGTGGTGCCGGCGGCCGAGCTGATCGACACCGCGCTCGCGGCCGCGCAGACTATCTGCGAGTTCAGCGGCCCGAGCGTGATGATGGCCAAGGAGGCGATCAACCGCGCCTTCGAGAGCCCCTTGGAGGAAGGCATGCGCTTCGAGCGGCGCATGTTCCATTCGCTCTTTGGCACCGAAGACCAGAAGGAAGGCATGGATGCCTTCGTGAACAAGCGCCCGGCGGCATTCCGCCAGAGGTAGGCGCAACCGGCTGCGGCGCCCCGTGCGCCCGGCGGTGGCGTTTCAGATCGCTACCGTCACCTCGAGGGAGCCGCGCTTGCCCAGCACTTCGATGCCGACGTTGTTCTCGTAGCGCTGCAGCAGCAGGTCGGCGCTGCGGTCGCCCACCGTGAGGTTGCGCAGCCGCATCCACTGAATGAACGGCGGCAGCCGCGGGGCGCGCATGGCGATTTCGTCGCGGCCCGCGTGGAACTCGAGCCCCAGGCAAGCCTGCAGCATGCCGAAGACGGCCGCCGAGGCCCAGGCTTGCGGTGAGCAGGCCACGGGATAGAGCGTGGGTCCTTCGTTCGGCCGCCTGGGAAAGCCGCAGAAGAGTTCGGGCAGGCGGTGACGGTCGAAGTGCAGGCTGGCATCGAACAGCGCCGCGAGCACGCGCATCGCCTCCTCGGTGTGCCCGTAGCGCGCCATGCCGGCGGCGATCAGCGCGTTGTCGTGTGGCCAGACCGAGCCGTTGTGGTACGACATCGGGTTGTAGCGCGCCTGGCCGCACGCCACGGTCCGGATGCCCCAGCCGCAGAAGAAGTCGTCCTCCATGAAGCGGCGCACTGCGAGGGCGGCGCGCTCGGGCAGGGCGATGCCCGTCCACAGGGCATGTCCGGCATTCGAGGTGGCGACTTCGCACGGCTTCTTGTCGGCATCGAGCGCAATCGCGTAGGTGCCGATCCGATCGCACCAGAAGGCTTCGTCGAAGCGCTGCCTCAGGTCCAGCGCCTCGCTTCTGAGGCGCTGCGCGAGTGCCCCGTCGCCGAGCGACTGCGCCAGTTCGGCCGCGAGCCGCTTGGCCTCGTAGACGTAGGCCTGCACCTCGCACAGCGCGATCGGTGCGGCGGCCATCCGGCCGTCGGCGTGGAACACCGAGTCGTGCGAATCCTTCCAGCCCTGCTGGATCAATCCCTCCTTGCTGCGCCGCGCGTACTCGACGAAGCCATCGCCGTCCACGTCGCCGTAGCGGTCGATCCACTCCAGCGCCAGCAGGATCTGCGGCCAGATGCCGCGCAAGAACTCGAGGTCACCCGTGCGCTGGTGGTAGGCGCCCGCCAGGGCGACGAACAAGGGCGTGGCATCGACGGTGCCGTAGTAGCGGCCGAACGGAATCTCGCCGGTGCGCGCCATCTCGCTGCGCCGCGCCTCGTGCAGGATCTTGCCCGGGTCCGCGTCGCGCTCGGGGTCGCTCTCGGTGGCCTGCATGGCGGCGAGGAAGGCCAGCACGCCGCGGGCCAGGCCGGGTTCCAGCCACAGGCATTCGCGTGCGGTGAGGATGCCGTCGCGGCCGAAGGTCGTGGCATACCACGGCACGCCGGCATAGGGGTAGGGGCCGGTCGGCAGCTCGGTGGTCAGCATGGCGAGGTCGGCGACCGAGCGATCCAGCCAGAGGTTGACCAGGGGGTTGGATGTTTCGATGAGGCAGCGCCCGCCGAACTGGGCCTGGCGCGCGGCGTTGTTGCGCCGGAACGCCTCCTCGTACGCGATGACCTCGCCGTGGTAGCCCGCCGCGTCGCACACGCACGACACCGTGCAGTAAAGATGCTGCTGCGCACCCGGCTCCAGCCGCACGTCGAAGGTGGCCTGCTGGTCACTTAGCGTGTCGGGCGCGGGGTTGAACGAGATGCGGGTGCTGCGCAGGCGCGCGTCGCGGCCGAGGTAACGCATCTCCACGTCGCTGCGGCCGGTGTGGCTGGGAAGCCGCTCGCCGTGCTGCTGACGCACCATGCCGCGCACCTCGAACAGGTCGACGAAATCGGCGTCGAAGCCCAGCGTCAGCGTGGTCTCGACGACATCGCGCCCGTGGTTGGTGAGGCGGATGTGCTCGTAGCACGCGCCTTGCCAGAGCAGCTTCGCGCGAAACACATGCACCGTGCCCTTGGGCACGACCATCTCGCCGTCGCGCGTGAAATCGGGGTTCATCAGCTCGATGATGAGCAAGCTGTTGTTCTCCTTGACCGTCGAGCCCAGGTACATCGGCCGCGCGCCGTCGATCAGCAGCTCCTGGTAGGACAGGTAGCGCGTGTCCTCGTGGTACAGGCCCTGCTCCCCGGGGCCCAGCACCTGCACGTCGCCGAAGCGGTCGAACATGACGAAGGTCTCGTCGTTCTTTAAAACCTGAGGGCTCTCCTCGGTGCGTGCCGAGGTGGCGGCCACGTACCACTTGTCGCCGATCTGGATCTTGTCTGCCATCACGTGTTCACCAGGCTGCGGTAGACGTTGAGGTAGCGCTCGGCCATCGCCCGGGCGGTGAACCGGGCCTCGAAGGCTTCGCGGCAGTGGCGTCGATCGATGAGGTCGATCCGCCGCACGGCGGCAATGGCCTGCTGCTGGTCGTTGACGATGTAGCCCGTCACGCCGTGCTGCAGCACCTCGACCACCGCGCCCCCCGGATACGCCAGCACCGGGGTGCCGCAGGCCAGCGCTTCGATCATCACCAGGCCGAAGGGTTCGGGCCAGTCGATGGGAAAGAGCAGGGCGCGTGCGTGGCCGAGAAACTCGTCCTTCTCGTGTTCCTCGATCTCGCCGCCGAACTCCACCAGCGGGTGATCCAGCAGGGGGCGGACCTGCGACTCGAAGTAGTGCCGGTCAGCCGCATCCACTTTCGCCCGGATGCGCAGCGGCACGCCGCAGGCCACAGCAACATGGATGGCGCGATCGACCCGCTTCTCCGGCGACACCCGGCCAAGGAAGGCGAAGTAGTCGCCCGGCTTGGGGTGGAAGCGGTACAGGTCCTCAGGCAGCCCGTGATGTACCGTGGCGCACCAGTGGGCCATGGGCAGCGGCTCGCGCTGGCTGTCGGAGATGGACACCAGTGGCTGCTCGCAAAAGTGTCGGTACAGCGGGTCGAGGTCAGGCAGATCCTGCCGCCCATGCAGGGTGGTCACGCAGGTCGTGCGGCAGCGCCGCACGACCGGGAAGTGCAGGTAGTCGATGTGGAAGTGGATGATGTCGAACTGCGAGGCGGATTCGAACACCCGGTCCAGCATGATCGTGGTCCAGGCCAGCCAGTCGGGGCGGCGCGGGTCCAGCCGCAGGCTGCGCTCGACCACCGGCACCAGCCTCGCCTTCGTCACCGAATCGCCACTGGCGAACAGCGTGACCTCATGTCCGAGGCCGACGAGCGCCTCCGTGAGGTAGGACACGATGCGCTCGGTGCCGCCATAGGCTTTGGGCGGCACGCTTTCGATTAAGGGGGCGACTTCCGCAATACGCATGGGCACGGCCTCCGGACGCGCACTCACCTCGCAGCAAACGGTGTGCGCATCAGCAGCCGTGCCTCGGCAAGCGGCGTGCCCGCCGCCCGCGGCCCGGGGATCAGCCTTCCTTGCGCAGCGAGGGGAAGAGGATCACGTCGCGGATGCTGGGGCTGTCTGTGAGCAGCATGATGAGCCGGTCGATGCCGATGCCGCAGCCGCCGGTGGGCGGCATGCCGTATTCGAGTGCGCGGATGAAGTCGGCGTCGTAGTACATCGCCTCCTCGTCGCCGGCCTCCTTGTTGGCCGCCTGGGCGGCGAAGCGCGCGGCTTGGTCCTCGGCGTCGTTGAGTTCGGAGAAGCCGTTGGCCATTTCCCGGCCGGTGATGAAAAGTTCGAAGCGCTCGGTGATCGACGGATTGGTGTCGGAGGCGCGCGCCAGCGGCGACACCTCCACTGGGTAGTCGATGATGAAGGTGGGCTGCCAGAGCTTCTCTTCGACCACGGCCTCGAACAGGCCGAACTGCAGCTCGGCGAGTGTCCAATGCGCCGGCGGCTCCTCGCCCAGTGACTTCAGGCGCTCGTGCAGCACCCGGGCGTCAACCGCCTGTGCCTGCGTGATCCCCGCGTGCTTGACCAGCGCGTCGCACACCGAGAGCCTTGCGAAAGGCTGGTCCAGGTCCACGGGCTTGCCGGCGTAGGTGAGCTGTGCCGATCCGGTGGCCACGCGCGCCGCGTGGCGCAGCACGCCCTCGGTGAAGTCCATCAGGTCGTGGTGGTTCCAGTAGGCCGCATAGAACTCCATCATCGTGAATTCCGGGTTGTGCCGGACCGAGATGCCTTCGTTGCGGAAGTTGCGGTTGATCTCGAACACGCGCTCGAAGCCGCCCACGATGAGCCGCTTGAGGTAGAGCTCGGGTGCGATGCGCAGGAACATGTCCTGGTCGAGCGCGTTGTGGTGCGTGACGAAGGGCTTGGCGTTGGCCCCGCCCGGAATCGGATGGAGCATCGGCGTCTCTACTTCCAGAAAGCCGTGCTCGACCATGTAATTGCGGATCGACGACACGGCCTTGCTGCGTGCCATGAAGCGCAGGCGCGCTTTGTCGTCGGTCATGAGGTCGACGTAGCGCTGCCTGTACTTCTGCTCCTGGTCGGTCATGCCGTGGAACTTGTCGGGCAGCGGGCGCAGGCTCTTGGTGAGCAGGCGCAGCGTGGTGACGCGCACCGAAAGCTCGCCGGTGCGGGTCTTGAACAGCGTGCCTTCGGCGCCGAGGATGTCGCCCAGGTCCCAGTGCTTGAAGGCCTCGTAGGTTTCGTCGCCGAGCGTGTCGCGCGTGACGAAGAGCTGGATGCGGGCGGAGGCGTCTTGCAGGGTGGCGAAGCTCGCCTTGCCCATGATGCGCTTGAGCATCATGCGGCCGGCCAGGCTCACCGTGATGCCCTGCGGCTCCAGCTCCTCGTTGGGCAGGCCACCGTGCTTGCGCGCGACATCGGCGGCGCGGTCGCGCGGCTTGAAGTCGTTGGGAAACGCCACTCCTTGCTTGCGGATCGCCGCGAGCTTTTCACGCCGTTCGGCGATGAGCTGGTTGTCGTCGGGGTGCGCGGCTGTGTCCATACGAAGTGGCGTTCGGTTCGGCAGGGCAAACCGGCAATTGTAGGTGGCGCCCCATAGAATCCCGCCCGGCAACACCCCGCCCCGCATGACCCGACGCTACGCCCGCCTGACCGACCAGCTCTACTTCATCGGCCTGGCGCTCATCAACACCGTGCATGGCCTGCTGCCGTTCTGGATGCGCCGGGGGCTCTACCGGATCTGCCGCTACGACATCGCGCCCTCGGCCACCCTGCAAGGCGGCGTGCGCTTTTTCCACGTGGGGCGGCTGTCGGTGGGCGAAGGGTCGCTCATCAACCGCGGCGTGTACCTCGACAACCGCGGCGGGCTCTCCATCGGCGCGCATGTTTCCATCGCGCACGATGCCCGCATCTACACCATGGGACACGACGTACACGACCCGGGCTTCGCCACCAAGGCCAAGCCGGTGCGCATCGACGACCATGCGGTGATCTTTGCCGGCGCGCTCATCATGCCGGGCGTGCATCTGGGCACCGGGTCGGTCGTGATGGCCGGGGCCGTGGTCACCAAGAGCGTGCCCCCGTATCGCATGGTGGGCGGCAATCCGGCGGTCGACATCGGCGAGCGGCGTGGCAAGCCGGCCTATCGCCTCGGCCGCCGGTTCTGGTTCGCGCATTGAGGTGGTGAAGCGCGCACACTCCATCGCCATCGTCGATGGCGGCTCGTTCGTGCTGCCTTACGACTTCCAGCTCGTCCGGGCGCTGGCCGGGCAGGGGCTCGACGTTCACTTCTACGGTTCGCGCACACGCTACAACGGCGAGTTCCTGCAGGCCATGCGTGACACGCCCGGCGTCACCGTGCATGCCGCGGGCGTGTCCGGCACGGTCGCGCCCCGGTGGAAAGGTGCGCCTGCCTATGTGGGCCTGCTCCTGCAGGTGCTGCGGGCGGGACACGACGTGGTGAACCTGCAGTTCAGCGCCTGGTGGCCGCCCGAGCTGCCGTTGCTGTGGCCCGTGAGGCAGCGGCTCGTCTACACCGTGCACAACGCCGTGCCGCATGGCTACGCCGGGCAGCAGCATGCGCCCACGCGCTGGCTGGCCTCGATGGCGCGCAGCCTCGTCTTCGTAAGCGGCGCCACGCATGACGACTTCATGCGCCGCTATGGCGAGCGCTTGCGCGCCAAGTCGCACGTGCTGCCTCACGGGTTGCTGCCGGTGGCCCCGGGGCTCGGCGTCACGCCGTTCCGTGCCGAGGGCCGCCCGCGAGCGCTGGTGTTCTGGGGCACGGTCAAGCCGTACAAGGGGGTCGAGCTGTTTGCTCAACTCGCCCGCTCTGCGCGTATTCGCGCGCTGGGGCTTACGCTCGAAGTGTGCGGTGCCTGGGATTCGAGCCTGGCGCCGCTGCGCCGCGAGCTGGCGGACCTCGGCGTGCGCATCCATGACCACTACCTCGATCACGCCGAACTGCAGGCGTTGTTGGGGCGCGAGGCCGTGTTCCTGCTGCCTTACCGCGACGCGTCGCAGTCGGGGGCGCTGTACTCGCTGCTCAACCACGGCCGGCCGTTCATCTGCGCGGATGCGGGTGATCTTGGCGCCTTCATGCGGGCTCACGGCCTGGAGCCGCTGCTGCTGCGCGAACGCAGCGCCGATGCCGTGGCCGATTGCCTGGAGTACCTGCAAGCCCACCGCGAGGCCGTGATGCGGGCTTTCCAGCAGGCGCAGCATGCGCGCCGCTGGGAGCGGCTCATCGTCGAACACGGGCGCGCCTACGGCCTCGGCTGAGGCCTGATGCGTGGTGCCCGGATGCGACAATCCCGCCGCATTTCGCCCGAGCGCGGCTGTCTCACTGAACCTCCCTGATGAAGAACCTGGCAAAAGCCGTACTGGCCCGCACTGGCTGGGAGCTTGCCCGCAAGGCCGAGCGCGAGTCGCAGGCGCTCGCGGACCTGTCCGACGCCGACCGTGCCATCGTGGCCCGCGTTGCTCCCTACACCATGACGAGCCTGGAGCGCCGAGCCAGCCTGCTGGGCGCCGTGGACCACATCGTCAGGCACCGCATCGAAGGCCACATCGTGGAATGCGGTGTCTGGCGCGGCGGCAGCATGATGGCAATCGCGCTGGCCCTGTTGGCGCGTGGCGACACCTCGCGCCATCTCTACCTGTACGACACGTTCGAAGGCATGAGCGAGCCGACCGAGGCTGACCGCAGTCTCTCCGGCGAACCCGCCAGCCAGCAGCTCGATCGCACTGCGCGCGACAAGCCGCTGTGGGCCGTGGCCAGCCTGGAGGACGTGCAGGCCAACCTCTGGTCTACCGGCTATCCCCGCGAGCGCATTCATTTCATCAAGGGCAAGGTGGAAGACACCATTCCTGCCACGCTGCCCGCACGCATTGCGCTGCTGCGCCTGGACACCGACTGGTACGAGTCCACGCGCCACGAGCTGCAGCACCTGTACCCGCTGCTGTCGCGCCACGGGCTGCTCATCATCGATGACTATGGCCATTGGCAGGGTGCGCGGCGGGCGGTCGATGAATACTTCGCCGCCAGCGAGCACCCGGTGTTCCTGCATCGTGTCGACTACACGGCGAGGCTCGTGGTCAAGGCATGACGCACACGGCCGTGCCGGCACGCTGGTCACGCTCGCTGCCGCCGGTGTACGCGGCGGCAGCGCTGCGCCTCGCGTTGCCCCTGCTGGTGTTGCCGACGGTCGCCGCCCGCGTCGGGGCGCACGAGTTCGGGCGGCTCGGTTTCATCCTCGTGTGGTCGGGGCTGCTGTCGCTGATCGTCGAAGGCGGCTTCCTCGCCTCCGCCACCCGGCTGGCCGTCACGACCGATGCCGCCGGCCGCTGGCGGCTGGCGCAGCAGGTGTTCAGCGCGCGCTGCGTGCTGTGCCTGCCGGCGGTGCTGTTGTCGTTCGTGGTGGTGCGCTGGGTGTCGGGCGAGCCGGTGGCGCATCCGTGGATCGATGGCCTGTCTGTGGCGGCGTTGGCCTGCGTGCTCGGCGCACCGGCCACTTGGTACCTGCAGGCCACGCAGCAGCTTGACCGCTGGGCGCGTGTGGAACTGGTGGTGTACGGGGCGATGATCGCCGTGTGCTGGCTGTTCGTGCACAGCGTCGAGGCCTATGTGGCCGCGCAGTTCGCCGTCGCGGCCGTGCTCGCGGTGCTCGGCTGGCGGTGGCTGCATCGTGACCTGTACCCGCTGCAACGCGGCGCTGCCGCGCGCCTGTGGCAGCGCCCCGAAGTGGCGCCAGGCCTGCGCCTGGGTTGGACGATGATGCCCGTGTCGATCGCCGGGGCCGCGTATACCTTCGCGCTGCCGGCGGCGGCCTCCGTCCAGATGGCCAAGACCGAACTGGGCCTTTACTTCATGGCCGACCGCATCGTGCGGGCCGTGCTGGGGGGCGCCGACCCGCTCTTCTCGCTGGTCTATCCGCGCATGGTCGCCTTGTTCGGCCGCGGCCAGGGCATCGCGCTGCGCTATGCGGTTCGCTGGGCTCTAGGCGGGGCATGGGCGGGGGCCGGGCTTCTGTGCGGCGGCTGGCTCGCCTGGCCGTGGTTCGCGCCGCTGGTGGCGCCGGGCGAGGGCGGACTCGACCGCGAGCAGCTGTACGCCGTGCTGCAGGTGCTGGGCTGGCTCCTGCCGCTGCTGCTGTCGTGGAAGTTCATCGGCTACTGGATGCTCGGCAGCGGCCGCTACGACACCGCGTATCGCAGCGCCGTGGTGGCGGGCGGGGTGGCGGGTGTGCTGGCGGCGGCCACGGTGGGCGGTGCGGCGGGCGCGACAGGCCTGGCGTGGACGGCAATCGCCGTGGAGTGGGTGGTGATCGCGGTGGCGGTGGGCGGCATGCTGCTGACGCGAACACTGCGCGGATAGACACAACAGGGACGCCGTGGGCATCGATATCCACAACCTCAACCTTCTGGCCCATGCGCAGGACCTGAGCGTGCGCTTCGACCGAACGCTGGCCATCGGCCGCCAGGCCGTTTTCATCGAGGACTGGGAGCTGGAGGAACACCGGCGCTTGCGCCGGCTGCCGCCGCTGCGCGAGACCTCGCCACACGGCGGCTTGCGCTACTTCGAGCCGCTCATGCAGCAATGGCTGGGCTGCCAAGTGGCCGACGCCGTGGACGCCTCGCCGTACGAGCACGCGCCGCTGATCCACGACATGAACCTCCCGTGGCCCCAGCAGGGCCCGCTCGCCGAGGTGCTGGGCAGCTACGACACGGTGCTCGATTTCGGTTGCCTGGAGCACGTCTTCCATTTCCCCGTTGCGTGGCGCAACTGCGTCGACCTGTGCCGCGTGGGCGGCCATGTGCTGCATGCGCTGCCCGCCAACAACCTCAGCGGGCACGGCTTCTATCAGTTCTCGCCCGAGCTGTTCTTCAATCTCTACCAGCCGGCCAACGGCTTCGAACTGCGCAGGCTCTACTTCGCGCTCAAGGTCGATCGCCTGCGCTGGTGGCGCGTGGCCAATCCGATGGATGTGAAGCGGCGCGTGAACCTGTGCAACAGCCACGAGGTGTACATGCTCGTGGTGGCGCGCAAGTTGCGCGAGCTGGGGTCCCTGGCAGCACCGCAGCAGTCGGATTACGCGCAGGACGAGTGGGTGCACGGGCCGGCGGCCGGCGGCGCGCATGAAGGTTCCAGCCGCCGAACGGCGATGGTGCGCACGCTCGTGAGGCTAGGGCTCATCGACGTCATGCGGGCCGCCCGAGAACGCCTGCGGGTGTGGCGCGCCAGCGGCATGGCCCTGCCGGCACCCGATTACCAGCCGGTCGAGGTGCGCCGGCTTATCGCCCGCACCGGTGCATGAACCCGAGGCCCGTCCGTGTGCTGCTGCTGTGTGACAGCCTGCGCCTGGCCGGTGGTGTGGAGCGCTTTGTCTGCGCGATGGCCACCCATCTCGCCGATGAGGGCATGGACGTGACGGTGGGCACCGTGGACACCGCGCCGCACGAGGTGCGTTACGCGTTGCATCCCTCGGTACGCCTGGTGAACGCTCATGCGGCGTCAGGGGCGAGCGGGCACGAGACCGCCGGTTCAGGATCCTGCTGGGCGCGGGCGGCACGACTGTTCCGTGCCCAATGGCGCATCGGTCGAAGCCTGGCGCAATTGGCTCGCACGCAGCCGGTCGATGTGATCGTGCTCAACGGCCTGACCACGGCGTGCTCCACCCTGGTGTTCGAGCGAGGCCATGCCCGGCGCACAATCTGTTGCGACCACAATCACTTCAATGCGCGGTCGCGCCTGTGGCGTCGGCTGCGTGGCTGGCTCTACCCCCAGGTGGCCGCAGTCGTGAGCCTGACCGAAGCCGACGCACCGAAGTTTCGTGCACTCAACCCGCGCACGCACGTGATCTACAACGCCTCGGCGCTGCGCGCTGACGCACCGCCGCTCGCTGCCATGCCGCGCGTGCTCGCGGTCGGCCGGCATGTCGCGCAGAAGGGGTTCGATCTGCTGATCGAGGCTTGGCCGAAGGTGGCGAGCGAGCTGCCCGAGGCCCGCTTGCGCATCGTGGGCGACGGAGCCCTGCGCGCCGAGGCCGAGACACTCGCCCGGGCACGGAGCGTGGCGGGCAGCGTGGAGTTCGTGCCGCCCACTGCGCAGATCGAGCGCGAGTATCGCGAGGCGGCCGTGTTCGTACTGCCGTCGCGCTACGAAGGCATGCCGCTCGCATTGCTTGAGGCGCAGGCCATGGGCCTGCCCTGCGTGGCCTTCGATTGCCCCACGGGGCCGGCCGAGATCCTGACGTCTGAGACGGGCATCCTCGTGCCCCCGAGCGACACCGAGATGCTTGCCCAGGCTCTACTGCGCCTGCTGCGCGACCGGGCCTTGCGCGAGCGCATGGCGCTTGCCGCGATCGAGCGCAGCCGCCGTGTCTTCAGCGAGTCCGCGCACTTCCAGCGCTGGACCACCCTGGTGCGCGAAGTGGGCGCGCGGCAGGCACAAGGAGCGCAACGATGAGCCGGGTCTCGGTGATCGTCCCCTGCCGCAACGAGCGCCGATACATCGAGGCGTTCTGTGCAGGCGCGCTGCGCCAGCAGTTGCCCCCGGGCTGGTCGATGCAGCTCGTGATCGCGGACGGCGACAGCGACGACGGCACGCGCGAGCTGCTGCAGAAGATCAGTGAAGCCGAACCGCGTGTGCACTGGATCGCCAATCCGCAGCGCATCGTCTCCGCTGGCCTGAACCGGGCGCTCACGCAGGCCGAGGGCGAGGTGATCGTGCGCATGGACGTGCATACCGAGTACGCCGACGACTACATCGCGCAGTGCCTGTCCGCGCTGGTCGAAACCGGTGCCGACAACGTGGGCGGCCCCTGGCGCGCGGAGCCCGACGCCGACGGCGGCCCGATGCAGCATGCGGTGGCGGCCGCCTTCCAGTCGCGCTGGGTGGCGGGTGGCGCTCGCTCGCGGCAACTCGACCATAACGGCTGGGTCGACACCGTCTACTTGGGCGCATGGCCCCGCGCCACCTTCGAGCGCTACGGCAGCTTCGACGAGAGTCTCGTGCGCAACCAGGACGACGAGCACAACCTGCGCATCGTCAAGGGTGGCGGGCGCGTATGGCAGTCGTCGCGCATCCGCAGCGTTTACCGGCCGCGCGCGACCTTGCGGCAGGTGTTCCGGCAGTATCTGCAGTACGGCTACTGGAAGCCCTTCGTGATGAAGAAGCACGGGCAGGTGGGGTCGGTGCGGCACGCCGTGCCGGTGGTGTTCGTCGCGTTGTTGGCGCTGTCGTCGTTGGTGGCCCTGCTGGGCGGGCCCGCATGGCCGTGGTTGTGCGTAGCGGCACCTTATGCCGGGGGGGTGGCCGCCATGACCGTGGCCGTGGGAGTGGAGCGTCGCCTGCCCTGGTCGGTGGTCTGGCGCGTGCCGGCCGTGATCGCAACCTACCACCTCGCCTACGGCGCGGGCTCCCTGTTCGGTGGATGGGACGTGTCACGCCGCGGGCGAGGGCGCGAGCGGTTCGCGTCGCTCACGAGGTGAGGCGCATGGCCGGCCCCACCCAGGATGCCCGTGAAGCGCAGGCCGTGCGCGAGCGCTATGCGCGCCGCGTGCCACAGGATCCGCGCTACAGCTTGCTGAACCCGGCCGCCCTGCTGGCGGTGCAGGAGCGCCAGCGCGCGATGCTGCGGCTGTTCAAGCGGCTGGGCTGGAACGACCTCTCGATCCGCTCCTGTCTCGAAGTGGGCTGCGGGACCGGCAGCAACCTGCTCGAACTGATCTGGATGGGTTTCGCGCCCGAGCATCTCGCTGGCATCGAACTGTTGCCCGAGCGGCATGCAGCCGCACGCGATCGGCTGCCCGCGGCTGTGCAGCTCACGCTCGGCGATGCCGCCCAGCGCGCCATCGCGCCCGAGAGCGCCGATATCGTGATGCAGGCGACGGTGTTCTCCTCGTTGCTTGACGATGCCTTTCAGCAGCGCCTGGCCGATGTGATGTGGCGCGCGGCGAAACGCGGTGGCGGTGTGCTCTGGTATGACTTCACCGTCGACAACCCCCGCAACGCCGACGTGCGCGGTGTTGCAATGTCGCGCGTACGGAGGCTCTTCCTGCATGGCCGTATCGATGCGCGGCGCGTGACGCTCGCTCCACCGATCGCGCGCGCCGTCACCCGGCTGCATCCGAGTCTCTACAGCGTGTTCAACACCGTGCCGCTCCTGCGCACCCATGTGCTGTGCTGGATCGGCAAGGACTGAATCCCATGCCCGAACCCCAAACCTTTCTTCCGTTTGCCTTGCCCGACATCGGGGAGGAAGAGATTGCCGAGGTGGTGGACACCCTGCGATCCGGATGGATCACCACCGGGCCCAAGGCCAAGCGCTTCGAGGAGGCTTTCATCCAGTACCTCGGTGACGCGAGCGTGCAGTCGATTGCCGTGAACTCCGCCACCGCCGGCCTGCATCTCGCGCTGGAGGCGCTGGGCATCGGCCCGGGAGACGAGGTCATCACCACCACGCACACCTTCACCGCCACCGCCGAGGTCGTGCGCTACCTGGGCGCTGACGTGAAGCTCGTCGACATCGACCCGGCGACCATGTGCATCGACGTGAAGGCGGTCGAGGCCGCCATCACGCCGCGCACGAAGGCCGTGATGCCGGTGCACTATGCAGGGCTCGCGGCCGACATGCCCGCGCTGCTGGCGCTCGCGAAGAAGCACGGCCTCAAGTTGGTGGAAGATGCCGCGCACGCGTTGCCGACCACGTCGGCCGGGCGCCTCATCGGCACGCTGGAATCCGACGCCACGGTGTTCAGCTTCTACGCCAACAAGACCATCACCACAGGCGAGGGCGGCATGGTCGTCACCCGTCATGCCGATCTCGCGAAGCGCATGCGCGTGATGCGCCTGCATGGCATGAATCGCGATGCGTTCGACCGCTTCACCGCCAAGGTGCCGAGCTGGTACTACGAGATCGTCGCGCCGGGGTTCAAGTACAACCTCACCGACATCGCGGCGGCGCTGGGGCTGCATCAGTTGAAGCGGGCCTATGAGTTCCAGCGGCGGCGGCAGGAGATTGCTGAGCGCTACCAGCAGGCCTTCGCCGATCTGCCCGTCATCCTGCCGCCGCAGGCGAGGGTGGGGGATGTGCATGCGTGGCATCTCTATGTGGTGCGCCTCGCCGAGGGTGCCGCCGTGTCGCGCGATATGTTGATCGAGCGTCTGTTCGATGCAGGCATCGGCTGCAGCGTGCACTACATCCCGCTGCACCTGCATCCCTACTGGCGCGAGCGCTACGGCTTGCGGCCTGAGCAGTTTCCGCACAGCCAACAAGCGTACGAGCGCATGGTGAGCCTGCCGCTGTACACCCGCATGACGGATGCCGACGTGCAGCGCGTGGTCGAGGCCGTGCTCGCGGCGTCACTCGATTGACTGAGGCATGGTCAAGCGTCTGATCGACATCGCGGTTGCGGGCTGCGCGCTCGTCCTGCTGCTGCCGTTCTTCGTGGTGGCGGCTGTGTGGATTCGCCTCGACTCCCCTGGCCCCGTGTTCTTCCGCCAGGAGCGCGTGGGCCGGCACGGCCGCGTCTTTCGCATCCACAAGTTCCGCACCATGGCGCACGCGCCGCAAGCCGGCGGCCGACAGATCACCGTGGGCGCCGACCCCCGCATCACCCGCGCAGGCCGGTGGCTGCGCCACAGCAAGCTCGACGAGCTGCCGCAGCTGATCGACGTGCTGTTGGGTGACATGAGCCTCGTGGGCCCGCGGCCCGAGGTGCCGCGCTATGTGGCGATGTACCCGGAGGATCTGAAGGCCAAGGTGCTGTCGGTGCGCCCGGGCATTACCGATCCGGTGTCGCTGGAGTTCGCCGACGAGTCCGAGGTGCTGGGTCGCGCGGCCGACCCCGAGCGCGAGTATGTCGAGGTGATCATGCCGAAGAAGCTGCGCGCCGCGGTGGCCTACGTGGAGCGCGCGAGTGTGTGGAATGACCTTGTGGTGCTCGCGCAGACGCTGAGGCTGCTGTGGGGGCGGTGAAGCGGCAGCTTGGCCGCAGCCCGAACCCACACTGTCTTTTCGTCGCCTCCGATCCTTTCACTGGTCCCGCATGAGCTGGCAAGCGCTCGACCGTTTCCTGACCCGCATCCGCCCCCACCGGCAGCCCTTGTCGCTGCTCCTTGACGGGCTCGTCATCGCGGCCTGCTGGAACATCACCTATCTTTTCCGCCTGGGTTTCGAGCGTTGGTGGTCGGCGCGCCCAAACTACGACATCTGGGTGATGCTGGGCTTGATTGCGTTGTATCTGCTCACCTTCGTGGCGCTCGGTGTGCCGAAGGGGATCTGGCGCTTCTCCGGGTTTGGAGAGGTGAAACGGCTCACGGTGGCGTGCACGGTAGCCGGGCTGGTGGGCGCTGTGATCGTGCTGATGGCGCAGCTGACGAAGGTGCCGAGGGCGGTGCTGGCGCTGCATCCTGTCGTGTCGCTGATGGGGCTGTGCATGGTTCGCATCGCATACCGCATGCTGTACGAGCACATGCGCGGCCGGATGGCGGGAAACGGGACTGACAACCGGCGCGCGCTCGTCATGGGCGCGGGCGATGCGGCGCGGTTGCTGCTCGCCGGCATTCATCGGCAGGGCTGGATGGTGGTGGGGCTGCTCGATGACGATCCGGCCAAGCGCGGCGCGAGGGTCGGTGGCGTGCCTGTGCTGGGCCTGCTCGATTCCGTGTCGCGCTGGGCCGAGACGCATGCGATCTCGCATGTGATCATCGCGATGCCTTCCGCCTCCGCTGCCGAGCGACGGCGCGCGTTGGATCTGGCCGCGGGAACGCGCCTGCCCGTGCTCACCGTTCCTTCGGCAGAGGAGTTGCGCGAAGGCCGGCGTGTGACCAATGTGCGCGACATCGAGCCCGAAGACTTGCTGGGCCGCGAGCCTGTGGTGTTGGATGAAGCGGGGATTTCGGAGACGCTGAGCGGAAAGACGGTCCTCATCACCGGCGCAGGCGGCTCCATCGGTTCGGAGCTGTGCCGGCAAGTTGCGCGTTATGGGCCCCAGAAGTTGGTGCTATTCGAACTGAGCGAGTTTTCGCTGTACAAGATTGAGCAGGAGCTGAGTGAAAGCTTTCCGCATCTGTTGCTGGTGCGCTTGATCGGCGATGTGAAGGATGCGCAAGGACTGAAGGCTACCTTCGAGCGGTACAGGCCGCAGGTGGTGTTCCACGCGGCGGCATACAAGCATGTGCCGCTGATGGAGGAAGAGAACGCGTGGGCGGCATTGCGCAACAACACGATGGGGACATACCTGGCGGCCAAGGCGGCGGGCGAGGCGGGGGTAGAGCGGTTTGTGCTGATCAGCACGGACAAGGCGGTGAATCCGACCAATGTGATGGGAGCGACCAAGCGCGCGGCGGAGATGGTTATCTCCGAGCTAGCTTCGCAGGGCGGCGAAACCACCCGCTTCATGGCTGTGCGTTTCGGTAACGTGCTGGGCTCCAGCGGCAGCGTGATCCCGAAGTTCAAGGAGCAGATCGCCAAGGGCGGGCCCGTGACGGTGACCCATCCCGACATTACGCGGTACTTCATGACCATTCCGGAGGCGGCGAGGCTGGTGTTGCAGGCGGCCGCGATCGGGGAGACAGGTCAGGTACTCGTCCTCGATATGGGTCGTCCTGTCAAGATCGCCGATCTGGCTCGCGACATGATTCGAATGTCCGGACACACGGTGGACGAGATTCCTGTGGTCATCACCGGGCTGCGCGCGGGGGAAAAGTTGTATGAAGAACTGCTGGCAGACACAGATAGCACGCTGCCGACTGTGCACCCCCGGCTGCGGGTTGCCGCCCTGCATACCACCGCCGATCCAGTGCTGACCTCAGAGCTGGAGTCGGGGTTGCATGCTTACCCAACTGCTGTCTCTGACCGTCTGGTGAAGCGCTGGCTTTGTCGGTATGTCTCAGAGTACCGGCCAGGTGCATAACTGACGGTTGTTGCCTAACCTAAAGCTTGCTTCAGTAAGGCGTCAGGTGGCACGGCGCACGAACTGCGGCAGCTTCCGCAGGTTTTTCGCGGCCAGCGTGAACCAGCCGCCGACAGCGTGCTTACGCATCGTGCGCAGGTCCTCTCGGCTCTTGCGCAGCATCGAAGACACAGAGGCGTTGCTAACACCGCCGGCGCGCATGCGCACGAGCACGCGCGGCACGTAGGTCACGTTCACGCCTGGCCGGCATAGGCACCTCAGCATGAAGTCATAGTCTGCTGCGATGTGCAGGCTTGTGTCGAAGCGGCCAACGTCGCTCAGCAAGGCGCGTCGCACGTAGAAGGTCGGATGGGGTGGCATCCAGCCGAAGCGAAGTCGCGACGGCCGGAAGATGCCTGAATTCCATTGGCGCACCACGTGCCCGAGATCGTCGGCGCGCACGTAGACGAGGTCCGCGTAGACGACATCGCTTCCCGATGCTGCCGCCAGTGCAATGCGGTGCACCGCCTCTTTGTCGTTGAGTACATCGTCTGCATTGAGCATGCCGACCATGTCGCCGGTGGCCAGCGCCAGACCTTTGTTCATTGCATCGTAGATGCCCCGGTCTGGTTCGGACACCCAGCGGGAGACACGCGTGCCGTTGCGACGCACGATGTCCACAGTCTCGTCGGTGGAACCGCCATCAATGACGATGTGCTCGATGTCGCTGTGAGTCTGTGCCGCCACGGACGCCAGCGTGTCGGCGATGGTGGTTGCGCTGTTGTAGGCGACGGTAATGATGGTGACCTTCAAGATGGGAGTGCTTCTGGTTGCTTGGCTGGCGCCGGTCTGCCGGTTGAGGCGGGGAACAGTACGAGCAGCATGGCCGAAGCCACGGCGTCCCAGTCCTTCGGAATTTGTTCCAGGCGCTTCGACCAGTCGGGCCACCAGCCCGCCGCGAGCCTTGCGTGGAGGCGCACCAACGCCAATCGCAGTGATTCGACGTTGGTGTGCTCGAAGTAGAACGCTTGGTCGCCGCACAACGAACGCGCGTAAGGAAGGTCGGGGCAGACAATCGGCAGCCCGATCCACATGGCCTCCACTAGCGGCAGGCCGTAGCTCTCGGCGATCGACAGGAAGACCAGTGCATCGGCTTCAGCGTAGGCTCCCACCACGCTCTCAGGTGGCAACAGCCCGACGCACTTGATCCACGCGAGCTGCGGGTGCGGATGGGCAGAGGGCGGGATCGTCAGCAACAACTGCTCGACTGGCCAGGTGCGCGCGCTGTCGACCTTCGCCAGCAGGCGGTGGTTCTTGTGCGGATACGGGGCCGCCGGATAGAACAGTACCAGGTCGGCGTCAACGAGGCGCCGGCGGCCTGTGCGGCGCAGTCCCGTGTTCAGCAGCCAGGCCGGCACGGGTTGTGGCACGACATGCACCCGGTCGCTCAACCGGGGATAGGTGTCGACCAGCGCGGCCTTCATCGTCTCGCTCTGCACAATGAAGGCGGCTGGACGGTCCAGCGTGGCACGGAACACGGCTCGCGCGATCCTGTACTTGATGGCCCCGACCCAGCTGCCGGCGTGCTCAGCTTGCGTGACGTGCTGGGTCTGCACGAACACGACCTGCCGGCCCGCGCAGCGAAGCGGAAGATCGCCAAGCACGAGCAGCGGAGTCTTGCCGTCGAAGCGGTGCGCCCACAGCAGGCATTCGAGCACACGCGACAGCGCATTGGGCAGCCTTCGGTGCCAGTGCACGGGTGCCGGTCCGTTGGCTATCCGGCCGTAGTGGACCAGCGGGCCCCGGTCCGGAAGGTGAATGTCGTCCACCTGGTAACCGACAGCCCGCTCCAGCGCCGGGAGCAGAGAGGCGACGAGGTGCACTGCGCCGGTGCCGACGATGTTCGTGACGTGGACTCTGAAGGCCCGTTGATCTTTGCTCGACACAGGCTCTCAGTCGTTGTACCAGGGATTCGCCGGCGGGGGGGCGCCGCGGGCCGGGGCGCCGATCACATCAGCAAGGTAGCGTCCCGCAACGGCTGGATCGAGGAGATGACGTGCGTCCCGGCAAGCCTGACGCATTTGCTGTCGTAGCGCGGTGTCCGTGGTCATCGTGAGAAGCGCGTGTTCGAGAGCACCGGGTGCATCGGGGACGTAGACGAGGCCACAGTCCCACCGTCGCACGAAAGCGCCCGCGCCCACGCGATCGCTGCAGACCACCGGCACGCCGGCAAGTACCGCTTCGTTCACGACCACCCCCCAACCGTCGTAGCGGCTGGGCAGCACAAGGAAGTCGTAGCCGGCGATGACCGACTGCGCCTGGCCGAACGGGATGCGTCCGGCGTAGCGGATCGCCTGGTTATCGAAACCGAACACCGCCGGATCGCCGGCGCCGTAAACATCGATCTGCAAGTCGACGCGCGCCTGACGCAGGCGTCGAGCTGCGTCAGTAAGTTCGGGCAGGCCCTTACGAGAGATGAGGTTGCCGACGAACACGGCGCGGCAGCTGCTGCCCGACGCGTCGGCAGCAGCGTCGGGCAGGGCGCTTTGGACTTTTGGTACGAAGTAACCGAACGGATGGATCTTCGAGGCGGGTATGCCGATGGCTCGGTACTGCGCTGCGGCCAGGGGCGCGATGGCGAAGATACCCCGCAGGTGGCGCTGCAACAGCATGCCGTACAGGCGATAAAGCGACGGCCGGAGCTTGGACTTGAGCCAAGCTATTGCGCGGCTTCTGTCGTGCAGGTAACCCGCTGCGTTGGTCGAGTAAGGCTCGGAGACGAGGTAGACCTGCAGACCGCTCCAAAGCGCGATGCCGAGCGCGGCCATGAAGCGGGGGTTGTCGAACGGGCTGCCGAACAGGTGCACGCAGTGGCGATGCTCTCGCAGCGTGCGAACGATTTCTGTGAGCCCAGTGTCTTGGCCCAGGAGCCGAACGTCGAGCCCTGCCGCGTCGGGGTCAGTCCACCCCTGCGCTTTGCGGGTGGGATCCTCGTGCCGCGCGACTATCGCGGTAAGCGGCACTCGGGCCGCATGAGCCAGGGCCCGCAACGTGTGCGACTGGTGGTCGGTAAGGACCGGCTGCCAACTGACGATGGGCGGTACGGCGCTCATGGTGATACATCGAACAGGAACCGCCGCAAGGAGTGGCCTGCCAGCGCGGGGTCGCAGCGCTCGCGCACCCGCTGTGCACCGATTTGCGCGGCAGTGCGCGCTGCTTCGCGGTTCTCGGCAATCCAGCGAAGGCGATCGACGAGCCCCATGCCGCTTTCATCGTCAAGGTAGATGGCACCGTCTTCCCGGAAGATCGTGCGCACGTCGCTGATGTCGGTCGTCAGCACCAGTAGCCCTGCGCCGGCCAGTTCAATCACCTTGGACGGGAAGGTCGTCTGCGCGAGCGGCCCGGAACGCGGCTTCAGCGCCAGACCGACCTGGCAGCCAGCAAGAATCGCTCGGTACTGCGCGTCGGACGTGCGGCCGTGCACGGTGATGCGAGGCCAGCCGGGGTGGCCGGCCCATGCGCGTAGCGCGTCGACCGAATCGCCGGTGCCGGTGACTTCGATGGCCAAGCCCTCGGCCCAGGCGGGACGCTCGGCACGCAGCCGCTCGATGGCGTCGAGGAGCATCGCCGCGCCGGTATCGCGAGACACCGTACCGCCCATCAGCACCGTGAAGCCACGCGTGGGCCAAGGCGCAGCGGCCGACGCTGACTCCACCGTGCCGTAGTAGCACGCGAAGGGTCGCAGAGTGGTCGCGTTGGCGAGCGCGCTGCACGCGAGCAGCACGCGCGTGCACAAGCGCTCGAAAAGTGCGCCGGTGAGCCGGGCGATCGTGCTCGCCAAAGTCCACCCAGGGGTGGTCACGTGGCCGTCCTCCAGGTCGAGCACGGTACACAGACCCAGCACGCGGGCGAGCAGCAACGTGGGCATGTAGGCGGGCATCGCGTTGTAGAACAGGACCGTCCGGTCGCCTGAAGGACGACGCAAGCGCCAGAGCAACGTTGCCGGCCCGACCAGCGACAGGAGTTGCGAGAGGACCGAGCGGTGCCAAAACGGCGCGTAGACGACCGGCACGCCGTCCACGCGTCGCACTGCCGCGCTGAATCTGCGGCCCGAGCCGTCCTGCTTGCCGCGGCCCAGGCTGAGCACGATGGGTCGTACTCCGGCCAGGCGCATCGCGCGGCACATCAGGAACACCTTGCGCGAGGCAGCCGGGCTGTCGGTGACGATGGCCCGGTGCATGCGAGTGCGGTCGTCTAGCGCGTTGCAGACGACGATGATTCGCGGTGCCATCACGGCAACGCCCGCTTAACCGTTGCAGGAACGCCCGCGGCGAGCGAGTGGGCAGGAATGTCGTGCGTGACAACCGCGCCAGCCGCCACCACGCAGCCCTCGCCGACCGTGACGCCGCCCAGGATGCGCACGCTTGCGCCGATCCAAGTCCCGCGCCCCACGGAGATCGCGCGTGCGATGCCGGCACCTGCGCGACGCGCCGCCGGGCCGATCTCGTGTGTGCCGGTGATGAATTGGACGCCGGGACCGATGTCGCAGTTCTCCGCGATGCGGATTGGCGCGTCCGGATGCGTGTAGAAGACCACCTGCGGGCTCAGCCAGGTGTGGTCGCCGATGCCGAGCATGCCACGGCCGTAAATCCATCCACGTCCGCACATTTTGACGTTGCGTCCGACGTCGATGCGGCAAGCGCGCAGCAAGGCGATGCGCAAGGCGAAGCACCGCGACGGAGGAAGCCAGGTGAGCAGAAAGTTGACGAGGTGACGTAACACGGTCGGGACAGCAATTCAGATCGGGGTGGCGGGAGAGCGGCTGGGATTGGCGGATAACGTTTGAAGCGCCGCTCTGCGGCGGCGCGATCGCTGCGCGGCGGCCAGCATGCTCAGACCGGCGAGCGCGACAACGAGGCGCGAATAGTCGCTCGGACCGAACGCCTCGCCCTTGACCATTGCCGCGATGAAGGTGGCGTGCAGCACGATGGCGAGCAGTTTGGCTGCGCGCCGGCGGGAGCCGCCGCGCAGCCCGTAGGTCGCACGGAAGAAGCGCACGATGTGCTGATTCATGCGGCCATAGAGGGAGAGCACGAGCACCAGCACGACAACGCCACCCTCCTGCAGAGCGCGCACAAAGCCAATGTCGGAATAGCAGGCTTCCTCAGTGCCGCAGGCGCGGCCTGAACCCAAGAGCAGCTCCACCTTATTCGGCGCGAACACCAGCATGGAACTTAAGTCGGACAGGGTCGTTGCCTCTCCGTTGTCAATGCCGCTGAATTGCTCGAAGCCCGCGGAGAGCCACGTTGCGATGGTTTCGAAGTTGTCGCCCAGCCAGACAGCCCCCAGCGAGACCACCGGCACCAGCAGGATGAGGACAACCCCCAGCGCATGCTTCGGATAAAAGCGGTTGAACGCGAACGTTGCACCGGCCAAATAGCAAATTAGGACGGGCACGAAGCCAATGCGCGCGTTTACCGCGACCACCACCAGAGCGGCGCCCGCCGCCACGGCGGCCAGCAGTCGGGCGCGCCCCGCGCGCTCCAGGCTGGCCATGCTGAGCAGCAGTGCCGCCGATAGGCCCAGCGCCAGCGGCATTCCGTACAGGTGATGGCGCGAAAGGCCGTACCCGCGAAAGAGCAGTGCGCCGGTGAACTGGCTGTTCTGGTAGCTCTCGTCAGCGTAGATACTCTCGATGAATGCCATGCGGCTCGCCGGGCTGGCGGCCATCAGCAGTGCCGCAATGAATTGGATTGCCACAACGCCAGCCAGCACCAGCACGGTCGAGCGGAAGTCGCGGATGCGGCACCACTTGTACAGCACGTGCGCGAGCACGAAGCCTTCGAAGCAGGGCCGCACGACGCGCAGCGAACCGTCGATCTCCAGGCCGGCGCCAAGCCGCGCCGCAACAATGTACGCAGCGGCGGCCGCGAGCACAGCGATCTCAAACTTGGGCAGTGGACGCGGCGGATGCAGCAGCGCCGTGAGCGCCACCAAGTACAGCGCCGCTTGGAGAAGCGGCGGCATCACATTGGCGGCAGAGAGGCCCACGAACGCGACAAGCGCGCCGGCCAGCAGGCGAGGATGGGTCGCGGGTACGGTGCTCGATCGCTGCATCGGTCACGCCGTCGGCATATCTTGTGCTGCTCGCGCCGCCGGCTCGGGGACGAGGCGCCGACGCCGGCGCAATAGGTTGCGCAGCTTGAAGCGGAAGTAGTCGGGTGAGAGCGCGCGAACGTACCAGGGCCGACCGTTCAGCACAGCCAGGTACATCAGCTCCCGTTCGCGGTCTAGGCGTCGACCGATGATCGCGTCGTGCTCGAAGTTGGTATGGAAATTGAAGTAGCTCAGTGTCTGAATGAGCTTAACCTGGAAGAAGCCCGGTGGCCGGTTGCCCGAGATTGACCCGCTGTTGATGCGGTAGACACCCATGAGGCGGTCGATATAGGCGATACGGCCTCGGCGTGCGAGCAACAGATGCATCGCATAGTCGAGACCGAAAACGCGATGTACCCAAGGTGGCAGCTCCAGGGCGTCCCGACGGAACACCATGCTCTGCGATGGGATGAACCAGTCATCGAGCACGACATCCTCTAGCGTGAAGCTGCTTTTCGAGAGGTGGCAGGCAACTTCATCGCGCGTGTCGCCCTGCGCCTCGTATTGCAGGCGGCAGTTGTGAAACACAAGCGAGCAACTCGGATCAGCTTCGAGCAGATTGCACTGCAACTGCACCTTCTGCGGGTCGGTCCAATAGTCATCGCCCTCGCAGAACGCAATGTACTTGCCACGGCAATGCCCGAACGCGACGACGGCGGAGGTCTTGCCCTGGGCGTACTGGTTTTCGGTTTGATAGACCGTGCGAATCAGATTCGGATAGCGCGACGCGTATGACGAGACGATGTCGCGTGTGTGGTCGGTGGATACGTCGTCATGGATGACGACTTCAAAGGGAAAGTCGGTGTCCTGCATCAGGAAGCCGACGATCGCCTGCTCAATGTATCGTGCGTGGTTGTATGTCGTGCACACGATGCTCACCAACGGCGGGTCGCTACGCCGCCAGCGGCACGTGATGTCGGCTTCGGATCGCAGGTGTTCAGCCACCTTGGGTTCCTTCCTCGGGCGGGCGGTGTGGTCCCAGCCAACGTAGCCAGCGCAGGCGGATGTGCTCGCAGCCCGCTGAGGTAAAGGCAGCGCCGACGATGCCCATGGACGTGAGCAGCACGACGGTTTTCGCCACCACCATCCCGCGCCCGTCGTCGGCCGACAGCAGTGATGCCACCGCCACTCCAGCCGCTGCGGCCGGCAGCGCGATGACACCAATGTCACGGAGGAACCACGCTCGGTTTAGCCCGGGCTGCAATCGGCGATGGACAAGCGGAACCCACGTCGCCAGATAAAGCCCATTGATGATGAGCCAAGCGTAGCCTGCACCCACACCGCCGTACTGGCGCGCGGCCAGCACGATGAGCGGGATGAGCAGCAAGACGAACAACGCGCTGCCGATGAGGTGCATGCGCAGATTGCCCTTGGCGTACTGCAGGTAGTACGGGAAGGCTGACACGGCAAGGAGCCCGTTACCGAGGGCATAGGGCACGAGCACGGGCGCGGCATGGTCGGCCAGCGCGGCGTCACCGGTCCATGCATGGAGCAACGGCCGGGCGGCGAGCGCCAGCGTGAGTGACGCGGCTGTTGCCACCGCGACGACAAACTGGGTCGATCGCCGGTAAACGTCGACAAGTGCGGCACCGTCGTGCTCCGCTTCGAGCCTTGCCATGCGCGGCATCACTGCGGCGCTGACCGGGCCACTTATCACCGTCACACCGCCGGCGACGAGCACTGCCAGAGTGAAGTAGCCGTATTCCGACAGTGGCAACATTCTTGACAGCAGCAGCTTGTCGGTTTGGGTGACAAAGATCCATACCGACGAGGTAAACGCCAGAGACATAGAAAACGTCACAAGTGGCCTGACCGGCGCGAGGGCCGCGCGCCAGTGCCGTGGCTCGGCATCGGCCGGCAGCAGGGCGCGGGCGTGGCGCGCCAGCACGGCGAGTTCGACTGCGGCGACGGCCAACTGGTAGACGAAGAAGACAGTGGCGGTGGCGCCCACGTAATGAAGCGCGATCAGCACGCCCACGAAGCGCAGGGTGGCGAAAGCTGCGCTGAAGCCCGCAAGCCACTCGAGGCGCTCGGCGCCGCTCAGAATGCTTCGGTACAGGCCGCACATCCATCGCAGCGCGAGAATCGCCGCCATGATGTGAAGCGCCCGCTCAACCTCGGCCAAAGGCAGCGCCGAGGCTTGCAGCCAGCGCGTTGCAATGGCACCCGATCCAGCAGCGACTGCGGCCGCGCCTGCCAGCGCGATGCCGACAAACGCTGCTTCCAGCACGCGAACCAGACTGCGGTAGTCAGCCGCAGCGAGGGCTCTGCCGTGGAAGCGTGCCGTCTCGCGTGACAGCGTGGGCGTAAGGCCCATGTCGAGCAGCATGAACCATGCTTGCATCATTGTGAAAAAGCCTACCAGCCCGTATGCCTCGGCGCCGAGATAGCGAAGGTACAAGGGGAGTGCCGCGATGCTCACCAACGTGACGTAGCCTTGGCTGGCGTAGGAGGCGAGGATGTTGCGTCGTAGTCCCATGGGCGGCTCGATGTGGCTCTTGTTGGCCCTGTGCGCTCAGCTACGTTGGCCGCCCGCGAGGAAGCGCTCCTCAACCTCAAGCAGGTTGCGGCGGCGTTCAGCGATCTGGCGTGCAGGAACGCCGGCGTAGATGCCGAAGGCTGTGCAGCGCCGGTTGACCATCGTGAGCGCGCCCACCGCAACGCCCTCCTCGATCACTACGCCGGGCAGCACAACCGAGCCGGTGCCAATCACGACATGGCGGCCGATGTCGACGGGCGCGTGCGTCACATTGGTGTACTGCGCCGGGATCATGGGATTGGTCATCGCTGCGCCGCTGAAGTCGTCGCTGCTGCTGTAAATCGCTACGCGGGAGGAAACGTTGGCGAAGTCGCGCAGCGTGATCCGGCCCGCGCCGATCAGCGATGAGAACACCGCGATGTGGATATGGTTCCCGATTTCAATGCCGCCGTGGCCAGCCGACAAAACGCAGAAATCATCGATGCGAACGCGGCTGCCGATGCGAATGGCCGGACAGTTGTAGTAGGACGCTTTGTCCGAAAGAAAGACATCCGACCCTACTGCGCCAAACCCCATGGCACTCACCTGCTCCGCAGTCAGCCAGGCCATGCGTCACGCGCAAGCAATCAGCGCGATGATCTTCGCCTGCACCGCTTGATCAAGTGCCTCGTACATCGGCAGGCAGATGACCTCGGACGCCGCCTTGGCTGCGACCGGTAGGTTCGAGCGTGCTGCCGAGGGCAACCCGCGGTACATCGGGAAGTCGCTGATGAGCGGGTAAAAGTAGCGGCGACCATGGATGCCATGGGTGCGCAGCTTGTCGTAAAGCTCATCGCGCGACAGCGGATACTCGGGCTTAACGAGGATCGGGAAGTACGAGTAGTTCTGCCTGGACTCACCAGCGTCGCCCATGCACTCTATACCGCGCACGTCGGCGAGACCGGCGCGATAACGCGCGTCGATGGCTCGGCGCGTCAGTACCGCTTCGTTGATCCCCTTCAACTGGAGCAGGCCGAACGCGGCGCAAATTTCGTTCATCTTGCCGTTGATGCCAGGCGCAACAACCGTGACCTCATCGACGAAACCGAAGTTCTTCAAATGGTCGATGCGCTGCTTGGTCTTGGCGTCGGGGCACACAATCGCGCCCCCCTCAAAGGTGTTGAACACCTTGGTGGCATGGAAGCTGAGCACCGATAGGTCGCCGTAGCGCAGCACACTGCCGCCGTCGAGGTCGACGGCGAAGGCATGCGCGGCGTCGTAGATCACTCGTAGGCCGTAGGTGTCTGCGATGCGCCCGATCTCGCGCACGTTCGCCGGATGGCCATAGCAGTGCACGGGGAGGATCGCCGTGGTCTGAGGCGTGATCGCACCCTCAATCTTGGCGGGGTCGAGGTTGAGCGTGCCTGGCTCGACATCGACAAAAACCGGCTTGATGCCGTTCCACAGCAGCGAGTGCGCCGTGGCGACGAAGGAGTAGGGGGTGGTGATCACCTCGCCGGTAATCCGCAGCGCCTGCAGCGCTGTTACCAGCGCGAGGGTTCCATTGGTGAACAGTGAGATGTGTTCCACGCCAAGGTGCTCGCACAGTGCTCTTTCGAGTTGCGCGTGGAACGGCCCGCCATTAGTCAGGATGCGGGTATCCCAGATCTCGCGAAGGTAGGGGATGAAGTCCTCCAGCGCAGGCATGCTGGGCTGGGCGACGTAGACGCTCTTGGATCTCATGATCGTTCGCGCTGGATGCGCTACTCGTTGTAGTCGTACGCTTGAAAGCCGGCCAGCTTGACCATGCTGTCACGGCGCGCCGCGGAATAGTCGGACTGCACCATCTCGCGCACCAGCTCCGGCAGTGCCGTCTTCGGTGTCCAGCCGAGCTTATTACGCGCTTTGGACGGGTCGCCGAGGAGGGTGTCGACCTCGGTGGGCCGGTAGTAGCGTGGGTCGACTCGTACGACCACATCGCCGCGCTTGCAGCGAGCCTTCAACTCGGCGTTTACCTCTGTCACGTCGATCACTGTGCCGATCTCCTGCTCGCCGTGGCCCGTGAATGAGAGCTTTATGCCCAATTCGGCTGCGGCCATCTCGACGAACTGCCTCACGCTGTACTGCACGCCGGTCGCGATGACGAAATCTTCGGGCTGCTCCTGCTGCAGCATCAGCCACTGCATCTCGACATAGTCACGAGCGTGGCCCCAGTCGCGTAGGGCCGAAAGATTGCCAAGGTACAGGCAATCCTGCAGCCCGAGTGCAATACGGGCGATTGCCCGCGTGATCTTTCGGGTGACAAACGTTTCGCCCCGCACCGGGCTCTCGTGGTTGAACAGAATGCCGTTGCATGCATACATCCCGTAAGCCTCGCGGTAGTTCACTGTGATCCAGTAGGCGTACAGCTTGGCCACTGCATACGGGCTGCGGGGATAGAACGGTGTGGTTTCTTTCTGCGGCGTCTCCTGCACAAGTCCATATAACTCAGAGGTGCTCGCCTGATAGAAGCGCGTCTTCCGTTCCATGCTCAGGATGCGGATCGCCTCCAGCAGGCGCAGCGCTCCGATGCCGTCGGCATTGGCCGTGTACTCGGGCTCCTCGAAACTCACCGCCACATGGCTCTGCGCGGCAAGGTTGTAGATCTCGTCGGGCTGCACCTTTTGCACGATGCGGATCAGGTTGCTCGAGTCGGTAAGGTCGCCGTAGTGCAGCACGAAGCGCTGGTTGTCCACGTGCGGATCCTGGTAGAGGTGATCAATGCGGTCGGTGTTGAACAGCGACGCGCGGCGCTTGATGCCGTGTACCTCGTAACCCTTATCCAGCAACAGCTCAGCGAGGTAGGCGCCATCCTGGCCGGTAATGCCTGTAATAAGAGCGATCTTCTTGGTGGTCATGTGGTTCACCGCGTGGTGATGGATTCGAGGGAGTGAGTCCGGAATGACGCGCTCTCATAGGCCCAGCGGATGCCGTCGCCCAGCCTCGTGCGGGCGGCCCAGCCGAGCGCGCGCAGCCGGCTCACATCGAGTAGCTTGCGCGGGGTGCCGTCGGGCTTGCTGGTGTCGTAGACCATCAGGCCGGTGAAGCCCACCACCTCCATCACCGTCTCCGCCAACTCCCGAATCGTCACATCTTCGCCCGTACCGATGTTCACCAGCGGCCCGTCGTGCCCACGTTCCATCAGGAACACGCAGGCATCAGCAAGGTCATCGACGTAAAGAAACTCCCGCCGCGGCGTACCCGACCCCCAGACCACCAACTGCGTATCCCCCCGCACCTTCGCTTCATGCGCCTTGCGTATCAGCGCAGGCAGCACATGGCTGTTGGCCAGGTCGTAGTTGTCGTTCGGCCCATACAGATTCGTCGGCATCACGCTCACGTACTGCCGCCCAAACTGCCGGTTGTAGCTCTCGCACAGCTTGATGCCCGCGATCTTCGCGATCGCATAAGGCTCGTTGGTCGGCTCCAGTGGGCCGGTCAGCAGGTACTCTTCCTTGATCGGCTGCGGGCAGTCGCGCGGATAGATGCAACTGGAACCGAGGAACATCAGCCGCTGCACGCCTGCGAGATGCGCGCCGTGCACGAGATTGGCCTCGATCATGAGGTTTTGATAGATGAAGTCGGCTCGGTAGAGGTTATTGGCCTGGATGCCCCCCACCTTAGCGGCTGCAATGAAGATGTAGTCCGGCCGCTCCTCGGCAAGGAAGCGATGCACCGCCTGCTGGTCGAGCAAGTCCAGCTGTTCACGTGTGCGGGTCACGATGTTCTCGTAGCCGCCCGCCTGCAGCCGGCGCACGAGCGCGCTGCCCACCATGCCTCGGTGCCCGGTGACGTAGATCTTCGCGTGCTTATTCATGATCACAAATCGCCCGGCGTGCTCGCGCCGCTTAGCTGTTCAGCCTGAATCTCCTGGCGCAAGCGAGAAATCGTGTCGCTCAGGCGCTGAAACTCGGCTTCCTTGCGGGCCAGGAAACTGCGGGTCAGCCGCAGCTTCTCCTTCATGCCCTTCGGAGTGAGCAGATAGGCATACGCCAACTTGTTGTCGTTGCGCCTGAAGTTCTCGATCTTCACCAGGCCTTTTTCGAGCAGCGCATGCAGCACGTAATGGGTCTTGCCCAGGCTGAGCCCGAGCGCCTTCGATAGTTCTCGCTGCGACAACTCTGGTCGGGCGCTCAGTACGCGCAGCACTTCAAGCTTGGCAGCCGTGTCCTGCTCGGTGGAGGGAGAAAGGGGCATGGGGAATGCGGCAACTGCTGTGCGTTCATCACGTGAACACACCAGAACGCGCGAGTGTAGACCAAGTCTCCGAAGGCCTTCTGACCGCGGATATGCCTCAGTCGAAACTGCGTGCCTCGGCGAGCAGCGGAGCGACCTGGTCCTTCGCCGAAAGCTGCGGAGCCATACCCGTATCGGGCCATTCAATGCCCAGGGTCGGGTCGTCCCAGCGCACGGCCCCTTCGGTCTCTGGCGCGTAGTAGTCGGTCGTCTTATAGAGGAAGTCCGCCGAGTCACTCAGCACGAGGAACCCGTGGGCAAAACCCGGCGGGATCCACAACTGGCGCCGGTTGGTCTCGCTGAGTTCGACGCCCACCCACTTGCCGAAGCTTGGGCTGCTGCGTCTCATATCCACCGCCACGTCGAACACCGCGCCGCTCGCCACGCGCACCAGCTTGCCCTGAGCATGCGGTGGGAGCTGATAGTGCAGGCCTCGCAACACCCCGCGAGCCGACCGCGAATGGTTGTCCTGCACGAAAGGGTCATCCCGACCAGTGGCCTCGTGGAACGCCCGCTCGTTGAAGCTCTCCATGAAGAAGCCACGCTCGTCGCCAAACACCTTCGGTTCGAAGATGAGCACCTCGGGGATCGCTGTCCGAATCACTTTCATCAGAACACTCGCTCCTTCAGCACCTTGAGCAGGTACTGCCCATAGCCGTTCTTCAACATCGGTTGTGCCTGTCGCTCCAGTTCCTCGGCAGTGATCCAGCCCGAGCGAAATGCAATCTCCTCCAGGCAGGCCACCTTCAGCCCCTGCCGCTTCTCCAGCGTCGCGATGAATTGCCCGGCCTCCATAAGGCTGTCGTGCGTACCGGTATCCAGCCACGCATAGCCGCGGCCCATGATCTCGACGTTCAGCTGCTTCGCCTGCAGGTACCGCGCGTTGACATCGGTGATCTCCAGCTCGCCGCGCGCGGAGGGCCGAATATCGGCGGCGATGTCGCACACCTGCTCGTCATAGAAGTACAGCCCGGTCACCGCGTAGCTGCTCTTGGGACTGGCCGGCTTCTCCTCGATGCTCAACGCGCGACCGCTGGCGTCGAACTCCACCACGCCGTAACGCTCCGGATCGTGCACGTGATAAGCAAACACGCTGGCGCCGGTCGAGCGCCCGGTCGCGTTGCCCAGGAGGGCGTGGAAGTCGTGTCCATAGAAGATGTTGTCCCCCAGCACGAGGGCACTCGGGTGTCCGTCGACGAACTTCCTGCCCAGGATGAAGGCCTGTGCAAGCCCATCGGGACTCGGCTGCACACAGTAGCTGAGATCGATCCCCCAGCGATGCCCGTCGCCCAGCAAAGCCTCGAACCGCGGCGTGTCCTGCGGCGTGCTGATGACGAGGATGTCGCGTATGCCCGCCAGCATGAGCGTGCTGAGCGGGTAGTACACCATCGGCTTGTCGTACACCGGCAGCAGCTGCTTGCTCAGGGCCAGGGTGGCCGGGTGCAAGCGAGTGCCTGATCCGCCGGCGAGGACGATGCCCTTGCGGGTGCGCGTCATGTCGATCCTCCGTGGGGTGCCTGTGTCAGGCCAGTATTTCCGCCAGCATTCGGTCCACGCCCATGCGCCAGTCGGGCAGTGTCAGTCCGAAGGCTAGACGCAACTTGTCCGTGTCCAGCCGCGAGTTCAGCGGCCGGCGCGCGGGTGTGGGGTAGTCCAACGTGGAAATGGGCTCTATGGCTGCTGCGCTCGCCTTCAAGGCTTGGCCCGCACTGCGCGCCCTTTCAATCACATGGCAGGCATAGCCGTGCCAGCTCGTCTGTCCTGAGGCGGCCAGGTGATACAGACCCGCAAGGTCCGGCCGCTGCCACGCCTGCCTCAGCGCATGCGCGGTCACGTCGGCGATCAGCTCGGCGCCGGTCGGTGCACCCACCTGGTCGTCGATGACGCGCAGTTGCTCGCGCTCGCCCGCCAGTCGCAGCATGGTCCGAGCGAAGTTGCCCCCACGCGCGGCATAGACCCAGCTGGTGCGGAAGATCAGGTGCCGTGCCTGGCTGGCCGCGATGGCCTGGTCGCCCTCCAGCTTGGTCTGGCCGTACACGCTGAGCGGCCCGGTGTTCGCGCTCTCGGCGCGAGCCATGGCGCCCGAACCGTCGAACACGTAGTCGGTGCTGTAGTGGACCAACCATGCGCCGAGCGCCGCGGCTTCCTGGGCGAGCACGCCCGGCGCCGTGGCGTTGATGGTCCTGGCGAGATCCACTTCGCTTTCGGCCTTGTCCACTGCCGTGTACGCCGCGGCATTGACGATCACATTGGGTCGTACCGCGCGCACCGTCTCACGCAGCGCCTCGGGGTCAGACAGGTCACCCGTCAGCCCATCCGCGCCCCGCCGGTCCAGCGCGAGCAGTTGGCCCAGCGGCGCGAGCGAGCGCTGCAGCTCCCACCCTACCTGTCCGTTCTTGCCCAGCAGCAGGATCTTCATGGCGGAGTTCGTCATGCGTTGCTGCGCGCGTTGTAGTTCTTGGCCACCCAGTCGCGGTAGGCGCCGCTGCGCACGCTATCGATCCAGGGCCCGTTCTCAACGTACCAGCGCACCGTCTTGTCGATCCCGCTCTCGAACGTCTCGGCTGGCCTCCAGCCGATCTCGCGCTCGATCTTGCTCGGGTCGATGGCGTAGCGGCGGTCGTGGCCGGGACGGTCCGCCACATAAGTGATCAGCTCTTCATAGCGCGCGCCGCCCGCACGCGGCTGCAGCGCATCGAGCTTGCGGCAGATCGTGGTCACCACGTCGATGTTGCGGATCTCGTTCTTGCCGCCGATGTTGTACGTTTCCCCTGTGCGGCCCTTGGCCAGCACCTGGCGGATAGCCTCGCAGTGGTCTCGCACATACAGCCAGTCGCGGATGTTCTGCCCGTCTCCGTACACCGGTAACGCCTTGCCCTCCAGGGCGTTGAGGATCATCAGCGGAATCAGCTTCTCGGGGAAGTGATACGGCCCGTAGTTGTTGCTGCAGTTGGTCGTGAGCGTGGGCAGGCCGTAGGTGTGGTGGTAGGCGCGCACCAGGTGGTCGCTGCCCGCCTTGCTTGCGGAGTAGGGGCTGTTGGGGGCGTAGGGCGTGGCTTCCGAAAACGCCGGATCCGATTCGCCGAGCGACCCGTACACCTCGTCGGTGGAGACGTGCAGGAACCGGAACCCGTCCCTTTGGGGCAGAGGAAGCGCGCTCCAGTAGGAGCGTGCTTCCTCCAGCAGGCTGAAGGTACCGACCATATTGGTCTGGACGAACTCACCGGGTCCGTGGATGGAGCGGTCCACATGACTTTCCGCGGCGAAGTGCAGCACGGCGCGCGGGCGATGCCTGACCAGGAGCGATCGCACGACTTCGCGGTCGCAGATGTCGCCTTGCGCCAGGGTGGCCAGGCCGGACTGCAGGTGAGCAGCGATGGTGTCCGGATTGCCGGCGTAGGTCAGCTTGTCCAGCACGACCACTGGTTCTTCGGTATGGGAGAACCAGTGATGAATGAAGTTGCCGCCGATGAACCCGGCGGCGCCTGTGATCAGGAGCATAGAGGTGACCCTTCCCTTCAGCGAAGCCGCGGCGCCTCCCTCGTCTGGTGACCGCTTGTCCAGCTTCTTGAACGTGCCGGATTCTATGCGTCGGCCTTGCGGCGGCCCTTCGCATCGAAGGCGAGGTGCCGTGGGAGAGCCCCTCTTGTGGCGGCATAAACTAGCCTGATGCTCGTTCTCCTGCTCGGCTTCTTCCTGTCCGCCGTGACCACGTTCTTCGTGATCCGGTCGTCACGTGTGCATGCGCACATGTCGGCCGATGCAGACCTTTCGGGGCCGCAGAAATTCCACGCCACCCCGGTGCCTCGCATCGGAGGTATCGGCATCGTGCTCGGCCTCGTGGTCGCGCTGAGCGTCCTCTGGCCGATCCGAGGGCCGGACATGCTCCTCGGGGTGTGGCTGCTCGGCTGCGCCGCGCCCGCGTTTCTGGCCGGCTTGGCCGAGGACCTCACCAAGACCCAAAGCCCCAGGCGCCGGCTGTTCTTCACCGCCATTTCCGCGGGCCTCGCGGCATGGCTGCTCGATGCCGTCATCACCCGAGCCGATCTCCCCGGCATTGATTGGCTGGTTACGTACTACGTGCCTGCCGTGCTGCTGACCGTCTTCGCCGTGGCGGGTGTGGCCAATGCCGTCAACATCATCGACGGTTTCAACGGACTCGCGGCGATGTGCGTGGTGATGATGCTCGGCTCCACTGCCTACGTCGCATTTCAGGCGAGCGATCCTGTTATTGCACTGTGCGCTTTGGCGGGGGTGGGCGCGGTGATGGGCTTTTTCGTCTGGAACTTCCCGGCGGGCCTCATCTTCCTCGGTGACGGCGGCGCGTACTTCCTTGGCTTCTATGTGGCCGAACTGAACATCCTGCTCCTGCAGCGCAATGCCGAGGTGTCGCCGCTGTGTCCGCTGCTCATGTGCATCTACCCGATCTTCGAGACCGTGTTCTCGATGTACCGGCGCAAGTTTGTTCGGGGCCGGCCGGTGGGCATGCCCGACGGCGTGCATCTGCACAGCCTCATCTATCGGCGCCTTATGCGCTGGGCGGTGGGCAACAAGACGGCCAAGATTCTCACTAAGCGCAACTCGATGACGGCCCCCTACCTGTGGCTGCTCTGCATGATGTCTGTCGTGCCAGCCATGCTGTTCTGGGACAACTCCGCGGTGCTCGGCGGCTTCATCGTGCTGTTCGCTGTCACGTATATCGTCCTGTACGGGCGCATCGTCCGCTTCCGCTCACCCGACTGGATGATCGTGCGCCGTTGAGCCATGCGGCCGGGCCCCCAAGCAAGGGTCATTCCAGCCGCGCGATAATGGTTCTATGACCGAGACCCTTCAAGCACAGCAGCCCGCCGCGGCGCCGGCGCAGGTGCTGCGCTTCGATACGCTCCCGCTCGACCCCCGCCTGTTGCGCGCGGTGGCCGATGCCGGCTACCTCACCATGACACCGATCCAGGCCAAGGCCATCCCCATCGTGCTCGACGGGCGCGACGTCATGGGTGCGGCGCAGACGGGCACGGGCAAGACGGCGGCGTTCTCCTTGCCGCTGCTGCAGAAAATGCTCAAGCACGAGAACGCGAGCATGTCCCCGGCGCGCCACCCGGTGCGCGCGCTCGTGCTCGCGCCCACCCGGGAACTGGCCGACCAAGTGGCCAACAGCGTCAAGACCTACGCCAAGCACACCAAGCTGCGCTCGACTGTCGTCTTCGGCGGCATCGATATGAAGCCACAGACCGCAGACCTCAAGGCGGGTGTGGAGGTGCTTGTGGCCACCCCAGGCCGCCTGCTGGATCACATCGAGGCCAAGAACACGGTATTGAGCCAGGTTGAGTACGTGGTGCTCGACGAGGCCGACCGCATGCTCGACATCGGGTTCCTGCCTGATCTCCAGCGCATTCTCAGCTTCCTGCCGAAGCAGCGACAGACACTCCTGTTCTCCGCCACCTTCTCGCCCGAGATCAAGCGGCTGGCGGAGAGCTACCTGCACGATCCGGTGTTGGTCGAGGTCGCTCGGCCCAATGCCACGGCCTCCACGGTCGAGCAGCGTTTCTACAGCGTTCTTGCGGATGACAAGCGCGCGGCGGTACGCCGGCTGCTGCGGGAGCGCTCCCTCACCCAGGCCATCGTGTTCGTCAACTCCAAGCTCGGCTGCGCCCGCCTGGCGCGCTCCTTCGAGCGGGATGGGTTGCGTACGAACGCGCTGCACGGCGACAAGTCCCAGGACGAGCGTTTGAAGGCGTTGGATGCCTTCAAACGTGGCGAGGTGGACGTACTGGTCGCCACTGACGTCGCAGCCCGAGGCCTAGACATCGCCGACCTGCCCGCGGTCTTCAACTTCGACGTTCCGTTCAACCCCGAGGACTATGTGCACCGCATCGGACGCACGGGTCGTGCGGGTGCTTCGGGCTTGGCTGTCACGCTGGTCTCTCGCGAAGATCAGCGTCTTGTCGCGGACATCGAGAAGCTCATCAGGAAGAAGATCGAGCTGGAGCCGCTCGAGCTCGACGATGACCGCCAGCGCGGCGACTTTCGCGGGGAGCGGGGGCGCGGGGCGGACGACGGAGACCGTGAGTCGCGCGTCCGTGCTCGCCCGGCGGGTGGCGGGTCGGGTATACCGCCCAAGCCTGCGGCGGACCCGTTTTTCGATCGGCCTTACGAAGCCATTGGCAGCCAGACGCCCGCGTGGGAAGCGCAGCGCAGCACGGCAGTGCCGGCGGCGCGCAGCTTCTCGCCCAACATCAAGCCGAAGCGCCAGTTGGCCGCATTGTTTGGGGCCAAGAAGCCCGTGGAACAGGAGTCAGGCTGAGGTGCCCTCAGGGGGCCAGCACACAGAAGACGGCCGGCACGTCTTTGGGCATCACTGTCGCACGCGATTTCCACCCGGCGACCGTGTCCGTGCGAGTCCATCCGCCGGGCAGCGTGATCCCGCAGCTCACCGACACCCGGGTCTGAGGTTGCAACGCCGCAAGCAGCGCCGCCACCAATACCTCGTTCCGGTAGGGTGTTTCGATCATGAGCTGGGTCTGGTTCCATCGGCTCGACAGGGATTCAAGCTCCCGGATGCGTGCTGTACGCGCCTGGGCCTCCACCGGGAGGTAGCCTACGAAGGCGAAATGCTGTCCGTTCAGCCCGCTGGCCGCCAGCGCGAGCAGCAGGGAACTGGGCCCTGAAAGGGGTGTTACCCGGATGCCGTGCGCGTGAGCGGCCTGGACCAGGAGCGCGCCGGGGTCGGCAACGCCAGGCAAGCCCGCCTCCGAGATCAGCCCCATGTCCTCGCCCCGCAAGGCTGGTGCGAGCAGGGGCTCTACCGGCTGTGTCGCAACGGTGCGTGCACCCTTTGCGGGCCGGGGCAGTTCCACGATCTCGATCGACTGCAGTGGTTGTGACAGGGGCACTATGGCATCCACACGCTTGAGGAACGCGCGTGCCGTCTTTGCATTTTCGGCGACCCAGTAGCCCAGCCCTGCTGCCGTCCGGATCACGCCCAGCGGCAACACGTCCTGCAGGCACGGGATCGCGCCTGCGTCGGACACGCCGAAATCCAGCGTATTGGGCACCAGGTACAGCTGGTTGTTCATGTCGATAGGGGGTCTAAACCGGCCTCGCGCAGCAGCCGGCACGTCTCGATGAGTGGCAGGCCCACCAGCGCGGTGGGGTCGCTGCATTCGATGGCTTCCAGCAAGGCAATGCCGAGTGTTTCGCACTTTGCGCTGCCCGCGCAGTCATACGGGCGCTCGAGTCGGAGGTAGCGTTCGATTTCCGTTTCCTCAAGGCGCCGGAACCTCACCGTGACCGGTACCCGCGTGCTGCGACTGAAACCGGTGCCGTCGCGTACCACCGCCACTGCGGTGTGAAAGAGTACGCTGCGCCCGCTCATCGCTCGTAGCTGCTGGGCGGCCCGATCGTGTGATTCCGGCTTGCCGATGGCGCGTCCATCCAGTTCGGCGACCTGATCGGACCCGATCACTACCGCGGCGGGCGCGCGCTGTGCCACAGCAACGGCCTTTGCCATGGCCAACCGCTCGGCCAGCACAAATGGCGCCTCCCCCTGTCGCGGGGTCTCGTCAACCTCGGGGCTATGCACTTCGAAAGGGAGGCGCAGCCGTTCGAGCAGTTCTCGCCGGTAGCGCGAGGTGGAGGCGAGGATGAGTGGCGGCGTGACGTTCATGCGCTGGCATTGTCCCATTGGCACTTGATGAGTATCGGAGGATGCCGGCCCGTACACTGGCGCCATGAAGAGCTGTCCCACCGACCCGCGCCGCCTTGATGTCCAGGCCTTCGCCAAGGATGCTGAGCAACTGGAAGGCGGTTGGCCACTTGCTTCGCTCGAGCGCCTCGTCGGTTCCGCCCATCCCGAAGTCCCTCCTGAGGGCGAGGTTCATTGGCGCGTGCGTGGCGAAATCCGCCCCGTTCGCGGCGGCGCTCCGCAGGCATGGCTCCATCTGCGTGCCACGGCGAGCCTAGCGCTAGCCTGTCAGCGTTGTCTGGAGCCGGTTCGGGTGGCTCTCGATGTCGACCGCAGCTTCCTGTTCGTTGCTGGCGAAAGTGCGGCGGAGCAACTGGATGCTGATCAGGAGGATGATGTACTGGCTTTGACCCGGTCACTCGACCTGCGTGACCTCGTGGAAGATGAACTTCTCCTCGCGCTGCCTCTCGTGCCCAGGCACGAGGCGTGTCCGCAGCCGCTGGCCGTGCCGTGCAACTCATCGGAGGACGACGAAGATCAGCCGCATCCCTTTGCCGTCTTGGCTGCGCTGAAGCGGGATGGCCGGGCCAGTTGAGGCGGCACAGGGCTGGCGAGGTTTGCGGAAAGGATCGGAAGTACCCATGCTAGAATCGCCGGCTTTCCGGCTGGTGCCTTGTTTGCCTTGCGTTTGAAGGGTGATCGAGTGGCTGGCCTTTCCTGCCCAGGCGGTGTGCGGCTCCAAGTCCCATCGCCTGCCAGCGCAGACCCAGGAGAATCGCATGGCCGTTCAGCAGAACAAGAAGTCGCCGTCCAAGCGCGGTATGCACCGCGCCCACCAGCACCTGTCCGTTCCGGGCACCGCTGTGGAGCCGACGACTGGCGAAACCCATCTTCGTCATCACATCAGCCCGACGGGCTTCTATCGTGGTCGCAAGGTACTGAAGACCAAGGCCGACGCCTGAGTCTGTCTCGCGCTTTCCGTGCGCCGAGCGCTGCGCCTGCGCTGTCAATGTCATTGATGAGCTCTTGTCGCCCGGCCTGTTCCATGCAGTGCCGGGTTTTCGTGTTTCAGCGTGGTCGGCGCGCGGGCGTGGGCCGCAGTCGTGCTGTCTGACATGACCCGCGCTACCACATCGCCCGAGAAGGTTCGCATTGCCGTCGACTGCATGGGCGGCGACCATGGGCCTTCCGTCACACTGCCCGCATGCCGGGCGTTCCTGGGCGCACATCCCGATGCCGAGCTCATGCTCGTTGGCCGTCCGGGCGCGCTGGCGTCCGCCTCCGCATGGCCTCGCTGCACGCTGGTGTCGGCCGCCGAGGTTGTCGAGATGGACGATCCCATCGAGGTGGCCCTGCGGCGCAAGAAGGATTCGTCCATGCGCGTGGCCATTGCACAGGTCAAGCCCGACGCGCAAGGGCACGCGGTTGCGCAGGCGTGTGTGTCGGCAGGAAACACAGGCGCTCTGATGGCTGTGTCCCGCTACGTGCTCAAGACGACCGAGGGCATCGACCGGCCCGCCATCGCGGCCGTCATGCCCAACAAGCTGGGTGGCTACACCACAGTGCTTGATCTCGGCGCCAACGTAGATTGCACGGCCGAGCACCTGCTCCAGTTTGCAGTGATGGGTGGAGCCCTTGTGTCTGCCGTCGACGGCAAGGACGACCCCACGGTCGGCCTCCTCAATATCGGCGAGGAAGAGATCAAGGGCAACGACGCCATCAAAAGGGCGGGTGAGCTTATGCGCGCAGTGGCCCGGGCAGGCCATATGAACTTCGCCGGCAATGTCGAGGGCAACGACATCTTCAAGGGCACCATTGATGTGGTGGTGTGCGACGGTTTCGTCGGCAATGTTGCGCTGAAGACATCCGAGGGACTCGCTTCGCTGATCGCCACCCTGCTGCGTGAGGAGTTTCAACGCAATCCGCTCTCCATGCTGGCCGGAGCGGTCGCCAAGCCTGTCCTGAACCGGTTTGCGCAGCGGCTCGACCACCGCCGCTACAGCGGTGGCGCATTGCTCGGCCTGCGCGGCCTCGTATTCAAGGCTCACGGCTCCTCGGATGCCTTCGCGTTCGAGATGGCGTTGCGCCGCGCTTATGATGCCGCCCGCCACGGGCTGCTAGCGCGCGTGCACGATCGAATCCTTGAGACGCTGGCCGCATTACCCGCCGCGTCCCTTGATCAGGAGGCGTCCGACTGCACGGCCGCTGCCGAGCCTACCGCCTGAGTTTTCCTTCATGTCCGCACGCTACTCGCGCATCACCGGTACCGGCAGCTTCCTGCCTCCCAGACGCATCACGAATCAAGAGCTTGCCGCACAACTGGCGGCCGACGGCATTGAGACCTCGGATGAGTGGATCGTCGAGCGCACGGGCATCCGGGCGCGCCACTTCGCAGAGCCCGACGTCGCTTGCAGTGACCTGGCGGCTCAGGCCGCCAGGTGTGCGTTGACAGCGGCTCGCCTGCAGCCTTCGGACATCGATCTCATCATCGTGGCGACGTCGACACCCGACATGGCCTTTCCTTCGGCGGCCTGTCTGGTGCAGCGCAAGCTGGCCATCACCGGCTGCCCTGCGTTCGACGTCCAGGCCGTGTGCTCGGGTTTCATCTACGGCCTGAGCATTGCCGACGCCATGGTGCGCACCGGCGCCGCGAACAAGGCGCTGGTGATCGGTTCCGAGACTTTCTCGCGCATCCTCGATTTCAAGGATCGTACGACCTGCGTGCTCTTCGGCGATGGCGCCGGCGCTGTGGTTCTTGAGGCCAGCGACACCCCGGGTATCCTGGCTAGCAACCTCCATGCGGACGGCACTCATGCAGAGATCCTATGCGTGCCCGGTCATATCGGAGGTGGGCGTCTTGTCGGCGAACCCTTCGTCAAGATGGACGGCCAGGCGGTCTTCAAGCTTGCCGTTGGCGTGCTGGAAGATGCCGCGCGTGCCGTGCTCGCCAAGGGCGGCCGTACCGAGGCCGATATCGATTGGCTCATCCCGCACCAGGCCAACATCCGAATCATGCAGAGCACCGCGCGTAAGCTGAAGCTGCCGATGGACAAGCTTGTCGTCACGGTGGACGAGCACGGCAACACCTCTGCGGCTTCCATTCCGCTCGCACTCGATACAGCGGTGCGCGGAGGCCGGATCAAGCCCGGCGACACGGTACTGCTCGAAGGGGTGGGCGGCGGCTTCACCTGGGGTGCAGTGCTGCTCGACTTCTGATGCCGCGTTGGCGGCTCGACATGGAATTCGGTTTGTAGAAGAGGACTGGCAATGCTGTCGTTCGCGTTCGTGTTTCCCGGTCAGGGCTCGCAAGCCGTCGGCATGCTCGACGCCTGGGGCGATCACGCCGCGGTACGTCAGACTCTGCAGGAAGCGTCTGATGCGCTTCACGAAGACATGGCGCGCCTCATCCATCAGGGTCCGAAGGAGCAGCTCGATCTCACCACGAATACCCAGCCTGCGATGCTGACTGCGGGCATTGCGTGTTATCGGGCCTGGATGGCTGAGACGGGTCACGAGCCTGCAGTGGTCGCTGGCCACTCGCTTGGTGAGTACAGTGCGCTTGTCGCTGCCGGTGCTCTACCGCTGGCCGAGGCACTGCCGTTGGTGCGTTTTCGCGCCCAGGCCATGCAGGAGGCGGTGCCTGTCGGCGAGGGCGGCATGGCCGCGGTGCTTGGCATGGATGCTCTCGCCGTGCGCAATGGTTGCGCAGAGGTGGCGGCCGCCACTGGCGAAGTCGTCGAGGCGGTGAACTTCAACGACCCGAAGCAGACTGTCATCGCGGGAACGAGGGCGGGTGTGGATCACGCTTGTGCCGCCCTGAAGGACAAGGGCGCCAAGCGAGCCCTTGTCCTGCCGGTGTCGGCGCCTTTCCACTCCCGGCTCATGAAGCCCGCTGCCGAGCGGCTCAGGCAACATCTGGCTGCCACGCGTATCGAGACGCCTCGCATCCCCGTGGTGAACAACATCGACGTGAAGGTGGAAGGCGACCCCGCGGCGATCCGCGATGCGCTGTACCGCCAAGCGTTCGGCCCCGTGCGGTGGGTCGAGGTGGTGCAGGCGATCCGTGCGCGTGGTGTCAAACATCTGATCGAGTGCGGGCCGGGCAAGGTGTTGGCGGGCATGGTCAAGCGCATCGACGCCGAGGCCGTGTCGGGCACGATGTTCGACCTGGCTTCACTCACAGAAACGAAGGGACTGCTGGCATGAGCGAGATTCAGTTTGGAGGACAGGTTGCATTGGTCACTGGTGCATCGCGTGGCATCGGTCGCGCCATCGCCGTGGAACTGGCTGAGCGCGGCCTGAAGGTTCTTGGCACTGCCACCACTGAAGCGGGCGCGCGGGCCATCAGCGATGCGCTGGCCGCCCATCCCGGTTGCCGCGGGATCGTGCTCGACGTGAATAACGCCGATGGCGTAGATGCCGCAATCGAGTCGGTCGTGAAGGAGCATGGCGGCTTGCAGGTTGTCGTGAACAACGCCGGCATCACGCGCGACACCCTCTCGATGCGAATGACGGACGAGGATTGGGACGCGGTGGTCGACACCAACCTGAAGGCCGTGTTTCGCGTGAGCCGCGCCGCGGTCCGCCCTATGCTGAAGCAGCGTTACGGACGTATCGTCAACATCACGTCGGTGGTGGGTGCCAGCGGCAACCCCGGTCAGGCCAACTATGCCGCTGCGAAGGCTGGCGTTGCGGGCATGACTCGATCGCTCGCGCGCGAGTTGGGTAGTCGGGGCGTCACGGTCAACTGCGTGGCGCCCGGCTTCATCGAGACCGACATGACCGCATCCCTGCCGGAGTCGCAGACCGCGGCGCTCAAGGCGCACATCCCCCTCGGTCGGCTTGGGGTGCCGGCGGATATCGCGCATGCGGTGGCCTTCCTCGCCTCGCCGCAGGCCGGGTACATCACTGGCACGGAGCTGCACGTCAACGGCGGCATGTACATGTGCTGAGCACCTCTGCGAGAGGCGGCTCCTGCCCTCGTCGCAAGGGTGTGGATCGCGTCTCGTGGGTCCATATCGCAGCCCTTAGAATGCCGGGCTGTTTCCGTCAACACTCCTGGAGGAGTCATGAGCGATATCGAATCCCGCGTCAAGAAGATCATTGCCGAACAGCTTGGCGTACCCGAGTCCGACGTGACCAACGAAAAGGCCTTCGTGGCCGACCTGGGCGCGGACTCCCTTGATACGGTTGAACTGGTGATGGCCCTTGAGGACGAGTTCGGCATCGAGATTCCCGACGAAGAGGCCGAGAAGATCACCACGGTGCAACTCGCGATCGATTACGCGGTCAAGCACCAGAAGGCCTGAGTCCCGAAAGTTTCATCGAATGTCTCGTCGTCGCGTCGTCGTCACTGGCCTAGGGCTCATCAGCCCGGTGGGCAATACCGTGCAGGAGGGCTGGGCCAATGTGCTGGCTGGCAAGCCCGGCATTGCCAACATCACGAAGTTCGACGCGTCGAACTTCGCCTGCAGGTTCGCTGGTGAGGTGAAGGGCTTCAATGTGGAGGAGTACCTTCCCCTGAAGGAGGCCCGGCACATGGACACCTTCATCCACTACGGGCTGGCGGCCTCCGTCCAGGCGGTGCGCGATTCGGGCCTTCCCACCAACGAGGCGCTGCCTGAAGAGCTTGCCGAGCGCATGGGCGTGCTGGTGGGTTCCGGCATCGGCGGACTACCGATGATCGAGGAAACCCACGCCGAACTGGAGGCTCGCGGTCCCCGGCGGGTGTCACCTTTCTTCGTGCCCGCGTCGATCATCAACATGATCTCGGGCCATGTGTCGATCAGGTTTGGCTTCAAGGGCCCCAACCTGGCGATCGTCACTGCCTGCACGACGGGCCTGCACTCCATCGGTGAGGCTGGGCGGCTCATCGAGTACGGAGATGCCGACGTCATGGTCGCGGGCGGCTCAGAGTCCACGGTCTCGCCGCTTGGCGTCGGTGGATTCGCCGCCGCGCGTGCGTTGTCCACCCGTAACGACGATCCGGCTACCGCTTCGCGCCCATGGGACAAGGATCGCGATGGGTTCGTCCTGGGCGAAGGTGCGGGCGTGATGGTGCTCGAAGAGTACGAGCATGCGCGCAAGCGCGGCGCCAAGATCTATGCGGAACTGGTCGGCTTCGGCATGAGTGCCGATGCGTTCCACATGACGGCGCCCAATGTCGAAGGCCCCACCCGCTCAATGAAGGCGGCACTGCGAAATGCCGGGATCGCCCCTGAGCAGGTCCAGTATGTCAACGCACACGGTACCTCGACGCCGCTGGGCGATGTGAACGAGTCCAATGCCATCAAGCTCGCGTTCGGCAGCCATGCGAAAAAACTGGTAGTCAACTCCACGAAGTCGATGACCGGCCACCTGCTGGGTGGAGCCGGGGGCATCGAGTCAGTGTTCACCGTCCTGGCCTTGCACCACCAGGTGTCGCCCCCCACGATCAACATCTTCAATCAGGATCCCGAGTGCGACCTGGACTACTGCGCCAATGCGGCTCGGAAGATGAGGATCGAGTACGCCGTAAAGAACAACTTCGGTTTCGGGGGTACCAACGGCACGCTTGTCTTCAAGCGTGCCTAGTAGGGCCCTTGCCCTGTCGCGCCGATGCGAGCGTCGCCGGCGTTCCAGATCACCCTTGAGCGGTTCGGCGCTTGGCGCACTGCGCTGATTGCGTTGACCGCGCTGGCGGCGGCTGCATTGGCTGCGTGGTGGATTGCCGACACCGATGCGCGGTCCCAACCCGTTGCCGCTTCCCTTGGGCTCGTGTCCGTGGGCGCGTTGTGCGCATGCGCCGCTTCGTGGCGCTGCGAGACGATGCGCGTGCGCTGGGATGGCCAGCTCTGGTACTTGGCTTCGCCGCTAGGCCATGATGAAGTGCGGGCTCGTCGATTGGATGTGGCGCTGGATCTCGGTGCATGGATGCTGCTTCGGTTCGAGCACGACTTGGCCTCGCCGATGCGTCGCGTCACGTGGGTGCCCGCGCAGCGGCGAGGGCATGTCCCGCAATGGCATGCCCTGCGCTGCGCGGTATATTGCGCCCGGCCTGCTGCGCGCCCCGACGTGGGCGCGTGTCGGGGCGATCGGCCAGAATCAGAACAATGAACGCCCCGGACGCTGATGCACCGCTGATCGAGCGCGTCAAGCGCGGCGACACGAAAGCCTTCGAGATGCTGGTCGTCAAGTACCAGCGCCGCATTGAGCGCCTCATTGGCCGCATGGTGCGCGACGTCGATCTCATTCCAGACATCGCCCAGGAAACCTTCGTGCGAGCGTATCGCGCGATTCCTCAGTTTAGGGGGGAGAGCGCCTTCTACACTTGGTTGTACCGCATTGCCGTCAACACCGCGAAGAAGACGCTGGTGGAACTCAAGCGCGACCCGTTGATCACCGAATCCGCACGGGCGTCGCGCGACGACGAGGACGAAACTTCCCGTACCGAAAACGAACTAAGCGACGGCGAAACGCCGGATGCGGTATTGGCCAGCAAGGAAATCGCGGCCACGGTCAACGCTGCCATCGAAGCACTGTCTGAAGACCTGCGCCAAGCTATCACGTTGCGCGAGATCGAAGGGCTGAGCTACGAAGAGATCTCAGAGTTGATGAACTGTCCGATCGGAACCGTGCGCTCGCGCATTTTTCGCGCTCGTGAAGCGATCGCGCAGCGCTTGCGGCCGTTACTGGATACCCGAAAAGGTGAGCGCTGGTGAACGGCGCGGGGTGAGGCGAGGCGTTTGGATTGGAGATGGACATGTCTATCGGATCAGGCCACGAGCCGTCGGTGCTGGAGGAGCTATCCGCACTGGCCGACGGTGAGCTCGATTCGGCAGCTGCGGCGCACGCTTGCACCGCCTGGCGAGAGGATGGGCGCGTGCGTGCTACTTGGCACGCCTATCAGCTCATTGGTGACGTACTCCGTTCGGACGACTTGGCCATGCGTCCTGGCCGCGATGCGGCGTTTCTCGCGGCGCTGCGTGCAAGGCTCGCCGATGAGCCTGTCGTGCTCGCGTTGCACCCCCCCGCCGTGTCGGCGGGCGAGCAGGCAGCGGCGCCGGTCGCATGGGCAAGGCGTCGTACGCCAAGATGGGCGTGGTTGGTGCCATCGGCCGTGGCAGCGGGCTTCGTGCTCGTCGCGGGGGCGGCGCTGCTCGTCATGCGTGAGCCGACGGCCGGTGGTTCTGCGGTTCAAGGGCCGGTGGTCGCTGCGGCTTCTGCGGTGGACGCCGTTCCTGTGACTGCGATGCGCGTGGTGCCTCGCCAGTTGAGCAGCAGCGGCCGTGTCATTCGCGATCCGCGACTGGATCGCTACCTGGCGGCGCATCAGCATTTCGCCGGTACCTCGGCGCTCGGTATGTCCTCCGGCCTCGTCCGTAACGCTGTCGCCGAAGATTCTGCACGCTGATCCGAATGCTCCATCGTTTCCTGTTCGCGCTGACGCTCGCCGGCGCACTGTGCTCTGTCTGGCCGGCTCGGGCTGCTCCACCCGGGCAGCAAGCGCCCATGGCTGCGCAGGAGTTGCGCTCCTGGCTTTCGCGCATCCAGGAGGCGGCCACCCGACGCAACTTCCAGGGTACCTTCGTGGTTAGTGCGGGAGGGGCAGTATCGAGCGCACGCGTCACGCATTACTGTGAAGGCGAGAACCAGTTCGAGCGCATCGATTCGCTGGACGGCGAGCTGCGACATGTACTGCGGCACAACGGCGTAGTACTGACGCTGTGGCCGCAGGCGCGTGTCGCGCTGATCGAGCAGCGCGACTCCCTGAGCTCCTTCCCGCGCCTCCTTGATGGGGGCGAAGACCATATAGCCGACGTTTACCAGATGAAGCTGCAGCGTGATGAGCGCATCGCCGGGCACGAGGCCATCGTCCTCCTGCTGATGCCCCGCGACGGCTATCGCTTCAAGTACCGACTCTGGAGCGACAAGAGTTCTGGATTGCTGCTTCGCGCGGATGTGCTGGACGACAAGGACAAGCTGCTGGAGAGCAGCGCTTTCTCGGACGTGGTGATCAACATCCGGGCGCATCCTGAGGTGGTGTTGCAGCCGATGCGCAAGCTGGAGGGCTATAGGGTGGTGCGCCCGGTGTTCATGCCCACACACCTTGAGACCGAAGGGTGGAGCATGCGACGCAGCGTGCCCGGGTTCCGGCAGGTGAGTTGCGTGAAGCGGCCCCTCGAAAACGGCATACCCGGCGAATCGACCGGGACCGCCACCGAGGCGGTGCATACCATCTTCTCCGATGGCCTGACACAGGTGTCGCTCTTCATTGAGCCGTTCAATGCGCAGCGCCACAAGGATGATCCTATCGTGAGCACGCTCGGGGCCACGCGCACGCTGATGAGGCGCAAGGGCGACTGGTGGGTAACCGTTGTGGGCGACGTGCCAGCGGCGACTTTGGAAGCGTTCGCCGACGGGCTCGAGCGCCGGAAGTAGTGGCAGTGGATGCGCCGGAGTGGGCGATGCATCGGCCCGTGCCGGGCTGTTATGGGTATCGGTGGTTTGCCTTTACGTGGTGAGGCTCTTGTCATGCAATTCCAATTCACATTTTTTTCGCGCCGCGTGCCGGGAGTGCGGACCTTGTGGAGCGGCGTGCTGGCCCTTGCGCTGGCGTGGGGGGGCGCGCTCGTTCCTGCGCCATCGCGAGCACAGGGTCCGACCCAGGTGCTGCCCGATTTCAGCGAGCTTGCGGAGAAGGTCGGGCCTGCGGTCGTCAATATCCGTACGACGGAGCGATTGCGAGCCAACCGGGGTGTGAACCCGGAACTGGACGAGGACTTGCTGGAGTTCTTCCGGCGCTTTGGCCTGCCCATTCCCGGCCAGCCGCAGCCCCCCAGGCGAGGGGCGCCCGAGCCGGATGCCGAACCGCAGCAGCGAGGCATAGGCTCCGGTTTCATCCTCAGCCCGGACGGCTACGTCATGACCAACGCACACGTGGTCGAAGGCGCGGAGGATGTTCTCGTGACCCTCACCGACCGGCGTGAGTTCAAGGCGAAGATCATCGGTTCCGACCGTCGCACCGACGTGGCGCTGGTGAAGATCGACGCCACGGGCCTGCCCGCAGTGCGCATCGGCGACGTGAACCGGCTGAGGGTGGGTGAGTGGGTGATCGCCATCGGGTCACCCTTCGGGCTGGCCAATACCGTGACAGCCGGCATCGTGAGCGCCAAGGGTCGCGACACGGGCGATTACCTGCCCTTCATCCAGACCGACGTCGCCATCAATCCTGGCAACTCTGGCGGTCCGTTGATCAACATGCGAGGCGAAGTGGTCGGCATCAACTCGCAGATCTACAGCCGATCAGGCGGCTTCATGGGGATCTCGTTTGCCATTCCCATCGACGAAGCCAGTCGCGTGTCGGAGCAGTTGCGAGTGGGCGGGCGTGTCATTCGTGGCCGCATTGGCGTGCAGATCGACCGGGTCACCAAGGAGGTCGCAGAGTCCATTGGGCTCGGCAAGTCCCAGGGTGCCCTCGTGCGCAGCGTCGAAAGCGGCGGCCCGGCCGAGAAGGCCGGAGTCGAGGCGGGAGACATCATCACGAAGTTCGATGGACGCGGCATCGACAAAGCGGGGGATCTTCCTCGCATCGTTGGCAATACCAAGCCGGGTTCCCGCGTGAATCTGCAGGTGTTCCGCCGCGGCCGCTTCCGTGACATGCACATCACAGTGGCGGAACTGGAGGACGACACACAGCTCCGCGCTAGTAGCAACGGCGTTCCGCGTGCGCCCTCGGCGGCCAGTGGGTTAGGCATCGGTGTGTTGGATCTCAGCGAGGCGCAACGGCGCGAGCTCAAGGTCAAGGGGGGTGTGCGCGTTGAAACGGTCGACGGTCCAGCCGCACGTGCCGGGCTGCGCGAAGGCGATGTGATCCTGTCACTGGACAACAGCGAGATCACAAGCGCCAAGCAGTTCGAGGCGGTGGCGGCGAAGGTCGACAAGGCCAAGCCGGTCAATGTGCTTGTGCGTCGCGGCGAGTGGGTGAACTATGTGGTGATCCCACCCTCGCCCTGAGTGGCGGGGAGGGCGACCTGGCTCGACTAATCCTTCGCCCGACTGAACTGCCCGGGCTTTCCACGTGATGGAAGGAATGGAAGGAAGGGTAGGGGCTTTGATGTGTTCGCGGTCACTAACTTGTCATTTGGCGTCGTGAGATTGGACCGTCAGGCGGGCAAAATCGACCTACAACTCACAGTTTATCGACGCTTCCCGCAACGATCGGCGATAGGGGGCATCTATCCCCAAGACGTCCACAGCTACCTGTGGATAAGCTGTTGATGGATTTTGATGTTGGTGGCCCGCAACGAGAAGAAATCGAGCCCGGGTGCGGTCTTCCACGGGGTCGTTTTGGCTACAATGAAAGCCCAACAAGCAGTTGCCATACGTTTTGTTGGAAGGCGCGTCACCACCTTGGACGTGCCTTTTTTTTAGCTTCCTCACGGCGTTTTGCGTCGTCGCATCCCGCGCGACGTGAGCGTCGCTGAAGCGACGTCGCGGTCGCGAGAACAGCGAAAGAGGCTTCGACCTTCAGGCATGGATCACATCCGCAACTTCTCCATCATTGCCCACATCGACCACGGCAAGAGTACGTTGGCCGACCGGATCATTCAGCGTTGCGGAGGCCTGAGCGAGCGAGAGATGGAAGCGCAGGTACTCGATTCGATGGATATCGAGCGTGAGCGCGGGATCACCATCAAGGCGCAGACTGCTGCGCTCAAGTACACCGCACGCGATGGCCGCAGCTACAACCTCAACCTCATTGATACGCCGGGGCACGTCGACTTCTCCTACGAGGTGAGTCGGTCACTCTCGGCGTGCGAGGGGGCGCTGCTTGTCGTAGATGCGAGCCAGGGCGTCGAGGCGCAGACAGTGGCCAACTGCTATACCGCGCTCGACCTGCATGTTGAAGTTGTGCCGGTGCTCAACAAGATGGATTTGCCGCAGGCCGACCCTGCGCGCGCCAAGGCGGAGATCGAAGACGTGATCGGCATTGATGCCGAATACGCCATTCCGTGCAGTGCCAAGACCGGCGAAGGCGTCGAGGACATCCTGGAGGCGGTCATCACCCGGATGCCCCCGCCCCAGGGCAAGCTCGACGCGCCGCTGCGTGCGATGATCATTGATTCCTGGTTCGACAACTATGTCGGCGTCGTGATGCTAGTGCGCGTCGTGGACGGCGAGATCCATAAGGGCGACCGTATCCGTCTCATGGCGACCAACGCCGCGTACGGTACGGAGCAACTCGGTGTCTTTACGCCGAAGTCCGAGCAACGTGACGTGCTGAGGGCCGGAGAGGTGGGCTTCGTCATCGCGGGCATCAAGGAGCTCCAGAACGCGAAGGTGGGTGACACCGTCACGGTGGAGAAGAAGCTGCCGAACAACCTGGGTCCCGCCACCACGCCGCTGCCCGGCTTCAAGGAAATCCAGCCGCAAGTGTTTGCGGGCCTGTATCCGACCGAAGCGAGTGAGTACGACTCGCTGCGCGACGCGCTGGAAAAGCTAAAGCTGAATGATTCGTCGCTGCGCTATGAGCCTGAGGTGAGCCAGGCGCTGGGCTTCGGCTTCCGTTGTGGCTTCCTCGGCTTGCTGCACATGGAGATCGTGCAGGAGCGGCTGGAACGGGAGTTCGACCAGGATCTGGTGACCACTGCTCCATCCGTGGTGTACGAGGTGGAGATCAACGACGGGGAGGTGATCCACGTCGAGAATCCGTCGAAGATGCCTGACCAGGGGCGCATCCGTGAGATTCGCGAGCCGATCGTCACCGTGCATCTGTACATGCCTCAAGATTACGTAGGTCCGGTGATGACCTTGGCCAACCAGAAGCGTGGAGTCCAGCTCAACATGGCCTACCACGGCCGGCAGGTCATGTTGACCTACGACATGCCGCTCGCGGAGATCGTGCTCGACTTCTTCGACAAGCTCAAGAGCGTGTCGCGCGGCTACGCGTCGATGGACTACGAGTTCAAGGAGTACCGGGCCGCGGACGTGGTCAAGGTCGACATCCTGCTCAACGGGGACCGGGTGGACGCGCTGTCCATCATCGTGCACCGCAGCCAGGCGCAGTACCGCAGTCGTGCGGTAGTGGCGAAGATGCGCGAGCTCATCTCGCGGCAGATGTATGACGTGGCGATCCAGGCTGCGATCGGCTCGAACATCATTGCGCGTGAGACAATCAAGGCGCTGCGCAAGAACGTGCTGGCCAAGTGCTACGGGGGCGACATCAGTCGCAAGCGCAAGCTTTTGGAAAAGCAGAAAGCCGGCAAGAAGCGCATGAAGCAGATCGGCTCCGTGGAGGTGCCGCAGGAAGCGTTTCTGGCCATCCTCCAAGTGGAAGATTGATGAGTTCGTTGACTGGTTTGCTCTATGGCGGCCTCGTGGTGTACCTCGGGGGCTGGTACTTCGGGCAGTGGACAGGCAACTTCTCGTTGCTGCTCTTCATCCTCACCGTCGTGACGTTCGGCTACTGGTTGGCCGAGCGTTTCGTTTTTGCGCCGCGGCGCCTTGCGGCAGCGCAAAACCTCGAGCGGCACGATGCCGTGCGTCGGGAAGGTTTGGCTCGTCAGGGTATCAGCAGGGTCGACGGTGACTTGACCCAGGCCAAGCAAGCCGTGCTGGTCCAGCCCTGGTGGCTGGACTGGACGGCCGGTCTGTTCCCGGTGATTCTCGTGGTGTTCCTCCTGCGCTCGTTTCTTTTCGAGCCGTTCAAGATCCCCTCGGGGTCCATGATTCCCACGTTGCTCGTCGGCGACCTCATTCTTGTGAACAAGTATCACTATGGTGTGCGGTTGCCCGTGATCAACAAGAAGATCATCGAAAACCACCAGCCGCAGCGCGGCGACGTCATGGTGTTCCGTTACCCGAAGGACACGAGCATCGACTACATCAAGCGTGTGGTGGGTGTCCCGGGTGACGAGGTCTCCTACCGAAACCAGCAGCTCTACATCAATGGCAAGCCGGTGTCCATTACACCGCTGCCCGATTTCTTCAATGAGGAAACGTTGCGCGTGGAGAAGCAGTACCTCGAAAAGCTGGGCGAGGCGGAGCACCGCATCCTGCTCGATCCTGGCCGGCAGCTGTACCTCCCGCCAAACGAAACCTTCCCGTACCGCGAGAACTGCCGCTACAGTGCCGAGGGGATGACCTGCAAGGTGCCCGAAGGCCACTATTTCATGATGGGCGACAACCGCGACAACTCGATGGACTCGCGGTTCTGGGGTTTCGTACCGGACCAGAACATCGTGGGTAAGGCGTTCTTCGTCTGGATGAACTTCGGTGACCTTAAGCGAATTGGGTCGTTCCAATGAAAGATCGTCAGAGGCGGGCAGCAGGATCACGGGGGCATGGGGCATGAGGGGCATGAAGGTCGAACGGCGTCAACAACGCGGCATCACGTTATTCGGGCTCCTTCTGTGGGCGATCGTGATCGGCTTCGTGGCACTGGTGGGCATGAGAGTGGTGCCCACGGTCAATGAGTATTTCACCATCAAGCGGGCGGTCAGCAAGATCGCGGCGGAGGGTTTGTCCAGCGTGCCGGAAATCCGCTCTGCCTTCGAGAAGCAAACGCAGATCGAGTACTCCATCAACTCCATTTCGGCCAAGGACCTCGACATCACCAAGGAAAACGACAAGGTCGTGATCCGCTTTGCCTATGACAAGGAAGTGGAAATCATGAGCCCGGTCTACCTGCTGATCAAATACGAAGGAAGCTCCAAGGCCAAGTAGTCAGCACGCTTCAGAGATTCATGGACGCTCGACTCGCCGCACTGCAGCAGCGCCTGGGTTATCGTTTTTCCCAGGAGGCGCTGCTCGAGCGTGCGCTACGGCATCGGAGCTTCGGCGCGGAGCACAACGAAAGGCTTGAGTTCCTTGGCGACGCGGTGCTGAGTCTCGCCATTTCGAGCTTGCTGTACGAACGTTTCGCAGGTTCCGATGAAGGAGACCTGACGCGCATCCGTGCTCACCTCGTGCGTGAAGACAGCTTGCACAAGGTTGCTCTCTCATTGGGCCTGCCTGATGTCCTGCGCCTGTCGGAAGGCGAGGCGCGAGGCGGCGGAGCGCAGCGCGTGTCTATCCTGGCTGACGCTCTCGAGGCAGTGATCGGCGCTGCCTTCCTGGATGGAGGCTTCGAGGCGGCTCGTATTCTGGTTGAGGGTATGTTCGGGGAGACCATCTCGACGACCGAGATCGGCAACTGGAGCAAGGACGCGAAGACGGAGCTGCAGGAGTGGCTGCAGGCCCGACGTCTACCTGTGCCCACGTACCGGATCAGTGCCACTCGCGGACAGGCCCATGCGCAGACCTTCGAGGTCGAGTGCTCGGTGCCCGCGCTCAACATGGCTTATACGGGTGAAGGGCGCTCGCGCCGCTTGGCCGAGCAGGAGGCTGCCCGCCGCATGCTCGGAGCCCTGAAGGCCACCGACAAGCCGGGTAGCCCGTTGCGTTCCTAGTGTCCTGAGTTGGAGATTCGTGGCATTGAGAGTCAACCAGGCGACAGCCGCCTCCGGTGCAACGGGGCGATCACCGAAAGAAGCTGTGGAGCAGAGCGTGAATGACGCGCGGAATGGGGCCTCGTCCGAGCCAACTCAGCGCTGCGGACTCTTGGCCATCGTGGGTCGCCCCAACGTGGGCAAGTCCACGCTGCTGAATGCGCTGGTTGGTCAGAAGATCAGCATCACGTCCAGCAAGGCGCAGACGACAAGGCACCGTATTACGGGGATCCGGACGGTCGATGAGGCGCAGTTCATCTTCGTTGACACCCCGGGCTTTCAGACCCGCCATGGCGCGGCGCTGAACCGCACGCTCAACCGCACGGTGCAGGGTGTCCTGTCGGATGTGGATGTGGTGCTCTTCGTGGTCGAGGCCGGCCGCTTCGGATTGGACGACGCCAAGGTATTGGCGCTGCTGCAAGCCGAAGGACTCGTCGGCAAGCCGGTCATCTTGGTGGCGAACAAGCTGGACACGGTGCATCGCCGTGCGGACCTTGCGCCCTGGCTCCAAGGCATGCAGGACCGCCACGCCTTTGCCGAGTTCGTTCCATTGGCGGCCACGCGGCAGGGCGAAGTCGAACGCCTGTTGAGTATCCTCAAGCCTTATCTTCCGCGGCAGCCGTGGTTCTACGAGGCCGACGCGCTCACCGATCGAAGCGAGCGTTTCCTGGCCAGCGAGATCATCCGCGAGAAGCTCTTTCGCCTCACCGGCGACGAGCTGCCGTACGCCTCTACTGTGGTCATCGAGCGCTTCGAGGAGGAAGGTCGGTTGCGGCGCATCGCCGCGAGCATCGTGGTGGATCGCGAGGCGCACAAGGGCATGATCATTGGTGCCGGCGGCCAGCGGCTCAAGCGTGTCGGCAGCGAGGCGCGCCAGGAGCTGGAGTCGCTCATGGACGCCAAGGTGTTCCTGGAGTTGTGGGTCAAAGTGCGTTCGGGCTGGGCCGACAACGAGGAGCATCTGCGCAGCTACGGCTACGAGTGACATGCCCCGCGCCGCGCGATCGCCAGCCACGATGGCGGCTTACGTGCTGCACCGGTATGACTGGAGCGAAACGAGCCTCATCCTCGATCTGTTCACCCGCGAGCAGGGCCGGTTGGCCGTCGCGGCCAAAGGCGCCAAGCGCCCCTATTCACAGCTGCGCCCCGTGTTGTTGCCGTTCCAGCGGCTTCAGGTGGCCGTAGGGCGTTTGACCAAGACGGAGGACGGGGCCGGCGCCGAGGTGCAGAACCTGCGTAGTGCCGAATGGGCCGGCGGCAGCGCCATGCTCACGGGCGCTGCGCTCTTCAGCGGCTTCTATCTGAACGAACTGCTGATGAAGTTCATCGCCCGGGAGGATCCCTACCCGGCACTGTTCGACGCGTATGCCCAGACGCTCCCACTGTTGCCGGGCACTGACGAGGGGCAGGCGCAAGCTGCCTTGCGGGCCTTCGAGATGACACTCCTGCGCGACGTTGGGCTACTGCCGCAACTGGACAGGCTGACGCTCACGCTGGACGATGTGCACGAGGATGCTCCCTATGCCTTGTTGCCAGAGGTCGGCGTGACGGCGGCCAGGAGCGGTGACGCGTCGCTCACGGGAGCTTGCCTCATCGGGCTGCAGGCGGCGCTGATGCACGGCAGCATGGCGGCGCTTCAGCAGGCTTGCATGCCCGCCTTGCCCGAGCTCAAGACCACGCTCAGGGCCTTGCTTCACTATCATCTGGGCTCGCCCACGCTGCGCACCCGCCAGGTGATGATCGAGGTGCAACACCACCTCGATCCCTGACGCCACACTATGAATCCGCTGCTTACCACCGGCCTCGACGCCCATCGAGGCATGACCTCGTTGTCGGTCAACCTGAACAAGGTTGCGTTGCTGCGCAACACGCGCACGCTCGGCATCCCGAGCGTGACGCGAGCCGCCACGCTGGCGCTCGAGGCCGGGGCGCAGGGGATCACCGTGCACCCGCGCCCTGACGAGCGGCACATCCGGGCTCAGGATGTGCACGAGCTGGCCGAGCTGATGACGCACTGGCCACAGGCCGAGTACAACATCGAGGGCAATCCGTTCCACAACCTCATGGACTTCGTGCGCTCAGTGCGCCCGCACCAGTGCACGTTCGTCCCGGATGCCGTGGACCAGTCCACTTCCGACCATGGGTGGAGCTTCCCGGAGGATACTGAGCGCCTGGCGCCACTCGTGGCCGAGGCGCGTGCACTGGGCGTGCGGGTGAGCCTCTTCATGGATCCCGTGCCTGAAGCCATGGCCGCCGTGCGCGCGGCCGGTGCTGACCGTGTGGAGCTCTACACCGAGCGCTATGCGCGGATGCACGGCCTGCCCCAGCAGGTCCCGGTGCTGGGCAGCTACACCGCGGCGGCCGAGGCGGCGCGGCGGGTGGGCTTGGGGGTGAACGCCGGGCATGACCTGAACCGCGCGAACCTCACGGACTTCCTGTCGGCGGTGCCCGGTGTGGCGGAGGTGTCGATCGGCCATGCACTCATCGCCGATGCGCTCGAGCTGGGCCTCGCGGAAACGGTGCGCGACTACCTGCGCTGCATCCATCGGGCATACGCACCGGCCCCGGGCGGGACATGATTTACGGCATCGGTACCGACGTCTGCGACATCCGGCGCATCGAGGCGACGTTGCAGCGTCGCGGCGACCGCTTCGCGCAGAAAGTGCTTGGCTCTGAAGAGTGGCAGGTATTCCTTTACCGTCGCACGCGTGCTGACCGGCGCGGCATTGCATATCTCGCGACTCGCTTCTCCGCCAAGGAGGCTTTCTCGAAGGCCATCGGCATGGGCATGCGCATGCCGATGACTTGGCGTGCGTGCGAGATCCTCAATCTTCCCGGTGGCAAGCCCGTGGTGCGACTGCACGGCGAGCTCGCCGCCTGGTTCTCCGAGCGCGGACTCTCCGCACACGTGAGCGTGAGCGATGAGAGCGAATACGCTGCCGCCTTCGTCGTCATAGAGAAGAACGAACTCCAAGCCTGAAGATGCACACCCATACGCCCGTCATTCTCGACATCGCTGGACACGCGCTCTCCGACGACGACCGCCGACGCCTGCGGCACCCGCTGACAGGAGGGCTGATCCTGTTCGCCCGTAATTGGCAGGACCGCCGGCAGCTCACGGAGCTCACCGCAGAGGTGAAGGCGCTGCGGCCTGACCTGCTCATCAGCGTGGACCACGAAGGCGGCCGCGTGCAGCGCTTTCGTACCGATGGTTTTACGCACCTGCCCCCCATGCGGCGGTTCGGCGAGCTGTGGATGGACGATGCCATGCGGGCCATCGGCGCGGCCGTCGCGGCGGGCTATGTGCTGGGTACTGAGCTGCGCGCGTGCGGCGTGGATCTTTCGTACACGCCGGTGCTCGACTTGGATCACGCACGCAGCGAGGTCGTGGGCGACCGCTCGTTCCACCGGGATCCGCGCGTCGTCACGGTGCTCGCGCAAAGCCTGATGCTGGGGCTCATGCGCGCCGGCATGTCCAACTGTGGCAAGCACTTCCCGGGCCACGGCTACGCGGTGGCTGATTCGCATGTGGACAGCGCGGTCGATGACCGCACGCTGGAGCAGATCGTTGACGACGATGCCAAGCCCTACGGGTGGCTGGGCCTGGCGCTGACGTGCGTGATGCCAGCGCACGTGACCTTTCCGCAGGTCGATGCACGGCCGGCCGGTTTTTCGTCGCGCTGGCTGAAGGACATTCTGCGCGGCCGGCTCGGCTACGCCGGTGCGATCGTGTGCGATGACCTCAGCATGGAAGGCGCTCGCGTGGCGGGCAGCCCGGTCGAAGGCGGCATTGCTGCATTGAACGCCGGCTGTGACCTCGTCCTGCTGTGCAACCAGTCCAAGGTTGATGGTGGGCGGCCGGTCGATGAACTGCTCGACGGCCTGCAGCAGGCATTGGAGCAAGGGCGCTGGCAGCCGGATCCCGACAGCGAGGCTCGGCGTGTTCAGCTTCTTGCGAAGGGCGAGCCGCTCCCGTGGGATGAGCTGATGCACCAGACGGCGTACCTGCAGGCCCTGGATCGGTTGCCCTGACACGCCGGGGGGGGGGCGTCCTGCACCCCCGGCGGTTACCGCCCCGCCCTCATCAGCGAGGGCGGGAGGGCAACTAGGCGTGAGGCTGCGCGTGGGCAGCAGTCTCGAAGGGCAGCTTGAACTGCGACAGGTCCTTGCGCGTCTCCACGAGCACCAGTGGGCCCTCGTCCGCTACTTCCACCGGCTTCGGCTCGCGCGGTACATGGACGGGCTTGGGTTCGTTTGCCATGGCCTCCTGCACGGCGCGGATCTTGTCGGCGTCGGAGTTGACCCACTGCAGTCCTGCGGCCGAGGCGACGGCCTGCAGCTCGTCAGTGGGGAGTTCGAACGAGGCGACTCCTGCAGGCGGAGGCATCGTGGCATGGGCTTCGGCCAGCGCGGGCGCCGATGCAACTGCTTTCGTCACGACAGGCTGTGATTCGACGGGTGCCGTCCGTGCCACTTCGGCTTGTGCCGGCTCGGCCTGCAGCATGGCTGCATGCTCCACTGGCTGCTCAGCAGTCTCCGGGGCGAGAGTGCCTTCGGCCCCCACCTGCGCCTCCAACTCGCGTCGCTCGCGCCGCTGACGGTCTCGGCCGCGGCGACGGCGGCCTCCTTCGCGTTCGCCCGTCTCGGCTTCGGGAGTCGATTCGAGCGCTGGGGCAGTGTCGAGAGCCTCGGAGGCCGCAGTTCCGCTGACCGGGGCGGCGTCGAGCTGGGCGTCCAGGGCCACGGCGATGACGGGCGCTTCCGCGGTGCTTTCGGCGGTTACGGCCGCCTCGGCTTGGCGAGCCTCGTCGCGATCGCGGCCGCCACGGCCTCGGCGGCGACGACGGCCGCCCTCGCGGGGCTCGCCGGCGCCCTCGGTCCCCTCGGTAGCAGCAGCCCCGGCTGCCCGGCTCTCCTGCACGGCGGGTTCCTCTGCGGCGCCTTCGGCCGGCCCAGCCGGACGGCGCTGCTCGCGCTCGGCGCGCGGGCCGCGGCGTCGGTCGCCCCGCGCTTCGCGGCTTTCCTGGCGCTCTGCCCGGCCCTCGCCTCGCGGCGCGCGCTCGGCGCGTTCCTCGGTCGCCGGCTTGGTGATCTCGAGCCCGATGGGCTCTTCAGCCTTCTCGACTCGCTCACCGCGGCGGCCCCGGCCATCACGTCCCCCACGATCGGCCGCAGCCGCCCGCTCGGCACCGCGTTCCGCGCCGCGGTCGGTGGGGCGCTCGCCCCGCTCTCCACGGCGGCCCTCGCGCTCGCCGCGGCCGTTGCGCCCACCACGCTCGCCACGCTCGCCACGACCCTCTTTGCGCATGGCGCCTTCCGCGGCGGCGGGTGCGGTGGCCGGCGTTGGCACGGGAGCGACCTCGGTGAGGCCGAACAGCTTCTTGATCCAGGCGAAGAAGCCACCTCCGGCCGGCGTGGCGACTACTGGCGCCCGTGCCGCGGCGGGCGCGGCAGCCGATGCCGTTTCAGCCTTGACAGGCGCAGGACGCGGCGTCACCGGGGCGGCGGTATCGGGAAGGATGCCCTTGATCAGTGGCTCCTGCCTGGCCTTGGGCTTTTCGCGGCGTGTGAAGCCCACTTCCTCCTCGCCCTGGTCGACCATGGTGTAGCTGGCTTGCAGGTTCTCCAGGCGCGGGTCGTCGTGACGCAGGCGTTCCAGGCGGTAGTTGGGCGTGTCGAGGTTCTTGTTGGGTACCAGCAGCACCGTGACGCGCTGCTTCATCTCGATCTTGGTGATCTCGGTGCGCTTCTCGTTGAGCAGGAAGGAGGTCACCTCCACCGGCACCTGCACGTGCACGGCCGCGGTGTTCTCCTTCATCGACTCCTCCTGCACCATGCGCAGGATCTGCAGTGCCGACGATTCGGTGTCCCGGATGTGGCCGGTGCCATTGCAGCGCGGGCAAGTGATGTGGCTGCCCTCGCTCAGCGCCGGTCGCAGCCGCTGGCGCGACAGTTCCAGCAGGCCGAACTTGGAGATGGAGCTGAACTGCACGCGGGCGCGGTCCTGCCGCAGGGCGTCGCGCAGGCGGGTTTCCACCTCGCGGCGGTTCTTGGATTCCTCCATGTCGATGAAGTCGACGACGATGAGGCCGCCCAGGTCGCGCAGCCGCATCTGGCGAGCGATCTCGTCGGCAGCTTCGAGGTTGGTGCGGGTGGCGGTTTCCTCGATATCGCTGCCACGGGTGGCGCGGGCGGAGTTGACGTCCACCGACACCAGTGCCTCGGTGTGGTCGATCACGATCGCGCCGCCGGAGGGCAGATTCACCGTGCGCGAGAACGCGGTCTCGATCTGGTGCTCGATCTGGAAGCGCGAGAACAGCGGCGCGTCGTCGCGGTAGC
>CBINKC010000001.1:0-124198 GCA_966251135.1 uncultured Burkholderiaceae bacterium | reverse complement strand
ACCCCACAGTCTTCCATCATCCGGGGTGTCTCACCACGGGCTCATGACAGTTAGCGTTGGCTTCGCCCGCCTGAATCGCACGCCGTCCGCATGCGCTTGCCCCTGCGCCAGAACCAGGGGCCACGCCACGCTGACATCAGTGCGGCGAGCGCTGTCCGTGGAGCACTCCGTTTTGCGCCGGCCTGCACACATTCGGATAAGGCTCACCTCGCCGCGTCGCGGAAGAACTGGATTCTCTCCTCGTCCGCCGGGTGCGAAGCGATGGCAATGCCGAGCCAGGACGCGCGCGAAGTCTCGCCCTGCGGCTTGCCGTCCTCGCCGTACCGCACGGCCTCGAAGAACGTGACCATCACCTCCGGGGAGTGGCCGGCCGCCTTCAGTACGCGCACAGCTTCCGCATCGGCTTCACGCTCGGCATCACGCGAATAGGCCGCCTGCCCCAGCCACACCGGCACGCTCGCCAGCAGGCTGCTGAAGTCGCCCAACACCAGGCCCGCCGCAGCGCCGAGCGCGCTGACCTGCGCCAGGGCACGCATGCCGTGGCGGTGCCGCACATGGCCCAGCTCATGGCCCAGCACACCCACCAGGATGCGCTCGTCACCGCACACGCGCCGCACCAGCTCGTCGGTCAGGACGATGGTGCCGCCCGGCAGCGCGAACGCGTTGGGTCCGATGCGGCTCTTGCGGAATTCAATGCGCCACGCGGGTGCGCTGCCCGGCGGCATGGCGCTCACCGCGCGCTCGAAGGCCGCGACGATGCGCTGCTGCTCAGGAGCCGGCAGCTGCGTGGGGTCGAGCAGATGCCCTGCCAACACCTCCAGCGCCGCGCGGCCCACTACCGCATCGACACGCTGCGGCAGCAACGCCACGACGGCGCGAGCCGCCAAGGGCACGCCCCAGACGAAGCCGGCCGCCAACACCATGGTGAGCAACACGACGCTGACCCACGTCGCCCGCCAGCTCTGCTGCGCCCTCACCACCAGCCCGTCGCCCCGGCCCGCTGCGCGCAGCCAGGCATCCCAGGCGGTGCGATCGGCACAGTGCAGCGCCGCACCTCCGGGCAGGTGGGCCACACGCGGCCCGTGGCGTGTGCGTTCCGGCCACTTCACCTGCCGGGCCGGCACGCTGACTGCAATGCCCTCGCCGCGCACCTGCAGCAGGCCCCCGCTCAGCTCAGCCCGCACGGCATGCGCGCGAGCGCTCGCGCCGTCGAAGTACTCGGCCGCGATGCCGCGCCCCCCGTCGTGGTCCATTGCTGCGCGAAACCTGCTCAGAGGCTGGGAAGTAATCCGGCGTGGCCGAGCGGGCCCTGCAAATGGTGCCAGTCAAGGCGCAAAGCGCAGCCATAGCCCGGGCTATGGCGAGCATTTGCAACGCCGAGTGGCGCCATTTGCAGGGTACGAGCGGTCATGTCGGATTGCTTCTCAGCCTCTTTCAGCCCATGGTCAGAAGCCGATGTCCAGCCCGAACAGGTCACCCGCGGCATCTCCGGCCGCATCGGGGCTGTCCCGGCCGGCCCGGTCAACCAGGTCATCCGGATCCGCACTGGTCGTGACGGACACCGCCTGGACACGCAAACGCTGCATGGCGACCGCGGCGAAAGGCCAGTACAGGCCGAGCGTCAGCACCACAAGCAACCCGTTCTTCGCCGTCAGCCCCAGGAGCGGCCGGAAGCCCAGCGCGCTGCGGAACCGCATCGCACGGCTGCCGGTGTGCGACCACAGCAGGTTCTGCATGCGCGACATGAAGTAGGGCCGGGGCACTGCCTGGGCGGCAACCATCGCGATTGCGGCCATCAGGAACCCGATCAGCATGGCTGCAACGCTGCCCGCGCCCCCGCGGGACATGGCACCCAGACCTGCGGTGGTCACGATGCTGATCACCAGCACGGCGAACATGGCCAGGAACACGCCGAAGGTCTTGATGAACACCATATAGAAGGACCCGAGCGAGGCGCTCAACCGCGTCTGCCACTGGCCGATCGCGTAGTGGTCATGCTGGTACCTCTTCAGGTTCCACCACAACCAGGGGCCTGCGAGCAGCATTGCGCCCACGACGCCGAGCGCCCAAAGACCGAACCAGGGGGGCGGCACTTTCGTGTTGTTTACGGTGGTCATTGGCGCGACGATGGCCACGGCCGGCATGAACAGCGGCAGCATGGCTCGGTACGCGCCACCCAGGGTGCCGTTGAAGCGGAAGCGCAACCCGCGCCAGCTCGTATTGGCCAGCCTGAACCGCATCGAAGACCTGAGCAGCGCGGGCCAGAGCGCCGCCACGATGAGGAGAGCCACCAGGCCGGCCGCGGGCGACACATGGCCGGCGACCGAGTACACGGCGATCATGGCGCCCACCAGCAGGTAGCCACGCAGCATCTTGAGGGGCTCGCCGTGGAAATCGAGCGGGTGACCGTCCACCAACGTGTTGCCGTAGACGTACCGCAGGCGCCGCACCTTGGCCCAGGGGTAGTACAGCCCCAGGGTCACGAGCGTGAGCAGCAGGTTCACGATCCAGATGCGGAAGTATTCGCTGCCCGATCCGGTGAACCGGACCTCCAGCTCGCGTCCGGCCCTGGGTGCCGGGGGCTGGCCGTTGGGAACCGTGTCCTGGAACTGCGGCCCGGTGCGGTCCGCCATGGCGATGGTGTTCATGTCGTTCATCTGTCCCGCAAACCATGCGCGGGCCCTCTCCCTCGGTGCACTCTACCGCGGACGGCATCCCAAGAGTCGAACGGGCACGACACTAGAATGAATTGAACAGGAACGACAAAACATGAAACTCATCGGCTCGCTCACCAGCCCTTATGTGCGTAAGGTCCGCATCGTGCTGACGGAGAAGAGACTGGACTATCAGTTCGAGCTTGAAGACGTGTGGGCCAGCGATCGCATCCGCGAGTCCAATCCCCTCGGCAAGGTGCCCTGCCTCGTCATGGAAGGCGGCGAGGCGGTCTTCGATTCGCGCGTGATCGTGGAGTATGTGGACACGCTGTCGCCGGTGGGCAAGCTGATTCCCGAGCGCGGCCGTGAGCGCGCCGAGGTGCGCACCTGGGAGGCGCTGGCCGACGGCATGCTGGATGCCTTGGTCCTCGCCCGGCTCGAAGACACCTGGAGTGGCCGTCGCGACGGCGAGCGCTGCCGCGCCTGGATCGACCGGCAGTTGGACAAGGTGCAGGCTTCTCTTGCCGCAATGAGCAAGGGCCTGGGCGACAAGCCGTTCTGCTCAGGCATCCACTTCTCGCTGTCCGACATCGCGGTCGGCTGCGCGCTCGGCTACCTCGATTTCCGCTTCCCCGCCGTCGACTGGCGCACCGGCCATGCCAACCTGGCACGCCTGGCAGACAAGCTGGCGCAGCGCCCCAGCTTCATCGAAACGATGCCGCGCGAGTAGTGCGCTGTGCGGCTCCAAGTGCCGCCCAGCGCGTCAGGCGGCCGGCAAGGCGCGCACGGCGGTGTGCGGCACCCCCTGAAGCAGGCGGTAGATGTGGCGGATGCGCAGGCCCACGCCATGCGCCGACAGTTGCAGCGCGCGAGCGACCTCGCTGGTAAGGAATCCCTCAGCCGTCCATTGCAGCAGCCGCCAGTCTGCGTCCGTGAGGGCCACCGCCCCACCCTTGGCGAAATGCGACTTCACCTCGCGTGCGATTTGCGGCGTCATGGTCGACTCGCCGCGCAGCACCTGCTCGACCGCCTCGATCAATGACGGCGATGCCGGCCCGTGCGCGAAGTAGCCGTCCGCACCCAGCTTGAGTGCCTCCATCACGCGCGGGTCGTCGGCCGAAAGGGCCAGCACCAGCACCTGGGGGCGACGCGGCCGCACCGGACGGCACAGCTCCAGCAGCAGGGCCCGCACGTGCGCCGACGGCAGCAGGAGATCGACGATGAGCAGGTCGGGAACCGCTTGCGAGAACAGCCCGCGCAGTTCGGCCAGGTCCCGGACAATGCCCTGCACCGTGAGCCCTGGCACGGCAGCGATGTCGGTGGCCAGGGGCCACGCGACTTCGAGGTCGCGGTGCAACAGGGCAATGGTGATCATCCGAGGGGGCAACGCAGGAATGCCAAAACTTGCACATTCTTCCAGCGCCCCGCAAGACCCACACCCCCGCAGGTACGGTACGGGTTCACCCCGATCACGGGGGTCAGAAGGTGTGAATGAATCCGGCGCGCCCAAGCAGCGTGTTGAGCGGGCATGTGGGATTCGTTCACACCCTCTTCAGTCGAGCGTACGTCGATAGCGCGCAAGCGCCAGCGCCCCGGCCACGAGCAGAAAGGCCAGCATGGGCCACAGCTCGGGCAGCAGTTGCCCCAGGCCGTTGCCCTTGAGCATGACCCCGCGCACGATGCGCAGGAAGTGCGTGAGCGGCAGCGCCTCCCCCAGCCACTGGGCCCAACGCGGCATGCCGCGAAAGGGGAACATGAAGCCCGACAGCAGGATGGAGGGCAGGAAGAAAAAGAACGTCATCTGCATGGCCTGCAGCTGGTTGTGGGCGAGGGTCGAGAACGTGAAGCCCACGCTCAGGTTGGCCAGCATGAACACGCCGATCATCGCGACCAGCAGGGTCAGGCTGCCCGCCATCGGCACCTCGAACAGCAGCCACGCAGCCAGCAGGATGACGCCCAGCTGCACATAGCCGATCACGACGTAGGGCAGGATCTTGCCGAGCATGACCTCCACCGGACGCACAGGCGTGGCCAGCAAGTTCTCCATCGTGCCCCGCTCGCGCTCGCGGGTCATGGCCAGGCCGGTGAGCATCACCATGGTCATGGTCAGGATGGTGCCGATAAGCCCCGGCACGATGTTGTAGCGCGACAGCCCTTCTGGGTTGTAGCGGCGATGCACCCGGATCTCGAAGGGGTCGGGCCCCGGCTGCAGCCGCGCGAGCGGCCCGGACAGTTCGGTTCGCAGGGCGCGCCCCGCCACTTCGGCCAGCGCCGCAATGGCATTGCTGGAAGCCGCGGGATCGGTGGCATCCACTGCCACGAGCAGCGCCGGCCGCTCGCCGCGCACCAGGCGCCGGCTGAAGTCGGCCGGTATCGCCACCATGAACTGGGCGCGGCCGTCTTCCAGCAGCGCATCGGCCTCGCCTTCGCTGGCTGGCTGCGCACTCACTCGGAAGTAGCCGGTGTTCTGCAGCGCCGCCACCAGGCTGCGCGCCAGCGGACCGGTGTCGTGTGCCACCACGGCCGTGGGCAGGCCCTTGGGGTCGGTGTTGATGGCATAGCCGAACAACACCAGCTGCGCGATGGGCACGGCGATGGCCATGGCGAAGGTCAACCGGTCGCGCAGCATCTGCTGGAACTCCTTCAGGAACACCGCCAGGATGCGCCCGAAGGAGAACCCAGCGCCGTTCATGCGGCCTCCGGGTAGTTGTCCTGCGCCCGACCGATGAGGCTGATGAACACGTCCTCCAGGTTCGCCTCGGTGCGCCGCCACTGCAGGCCGGGACGCTGGCGCCAGGGTTCGATGGCCGCCGCGAGCGTCGCCTCATCCGTGCCGGCGACGTGCACCGCATGCCCGAAGGCGGCCACGCTCACCACGCCGGGGGCATGCTTGAGCGGCTCGACCAGCGCAGCCACGCCGTCGCCCTGCACCGCCCACACTCGCAGGCCGGCGTCGCGCACGATCTCCGGCCCGCTGCCGCGCGCCAGCATGCGGCCGTAGGCGATGTAGGCCAGTTCGTGGCAGCGCTCGGCCTCGTCCATGTAGTGCGTGGACACGAGCACGGTGATGCCCTCGGCAGCCAGGCGGTGGATCTCGTCCCAGAAGTCGCGGCGCGCCTTGGGATCGACCCCGGCGGTGGGTTCATCGAGCAGCAGCAGGCGAGGGCGGTGGATCAGGCAGGCGGCCAGGGCCAGCCGCTGCTTCCATCCGCCCGACAGCGTGCCGGCGAGCTGATGCTGGCGCGCGCCGAGGCCGAGTTGCTGGAGTGCCTCGTCGACAGCCTCACGGCGACCAGGTAGTTCGAACAGACGGGCCACGAAGTCCAGGTTCTGGCGGATCGACAGGTCGTCGTACAACCCGAACTTCTGCGTCATGTAGCCCACCTGGCGGCGAATCTGCAAGGCCTGGTGCCGGATCTCCAGGCCCAGGCACGTGCCCTCGCCCTCGTCGGGCGTGAGCAGGCCGCACAGCATGCGGATCGTGGTGGTCTTGCCGCTCCCGTTGGGACCAAGGAAGCCGCAAATGCGGCCGGGGCGCACGCGCAGCGACAGATGATCGACCACGGTGCGATCGCCGTAGCGCTTGGTCAGGCCGCGCACGTCGATCGCCATGCCGCCATCGCGCAGGTTCGCCGCGTTCATGGCACGGGGGCCGCGGGCCGCACGTCGACGGGCTGGCCGGGCTTGAGCCGGGCCGCATGTGCCGGCGCGGGACGCGCCTCGACCATGAACACCAGACGCGCACGCTGTGCGTTCGAGTAGATCACCGGCGGCGTGTATTCGGCCTGGGTGGCGATGAAGTCGATGCGGGCAGGAATGGGCTCGCCGCAGCCATCGCAGTGAATGGACACCGGCTGACCGATGGTCAGCGCGGCAAGGTCTCCTTGCGGCACGAAGAAGCGTGCCCGCGTGCGCCCCGGGGGCAGCAGCGCGACCACCGGCTGGCCGGCCTGTACCCACTCGCCGACACGAAAGTAGGTGTCAGCCACTACCGCGTCGACGGGCGCCCGCTGCGCCTTCTGCTGGGCGCGCCATTCGCTCTGCCGCAACGCCTGTTGCGCCGCCTGCACCTGGGCCTGCGCGGCAGCCCGGGCGTCCGCGCGGGCCGGCAGCCGGGCCACGCGCACCGCAGCTTCGAGCTCGGCCACGCGCTGGCGCGACTGCTCCCACGCCGTGCGGGCATCGTCCACCCGCGCCGGCGACACGAAGCCCTGGGCGCGCAGCTCCTGCTGCCGCGCGTACTCGGCGGCCGCGTTACGCGCCTGGGACTGCGCCTGGGCGAGCTGGGCCTGCGTGACGGCCACCTCGGCGGGCCGGCGTCCTTTCGCCGCATCCTCGGCCTGCGCTTGCGCGGCCGCCATGCGTGCGGCAGCCTCGCCGCTCGCCGCGCGCTCGCTCTCGGATTCCAGCGTGAAGAGCGGTGCCCCGTCGTGCACCGCCTGGCCGCGATGCACGGCCAGCTGCTGCAGGCTGCCCCCCAGCGGCGACGCGACATACACGTAGTCGCCCTCCACATACCCCGACCATGCAGGGGGCGGCGCGGGAGTGCAGGCCGCGGCGAGCAGGCTCAGCGCCCATGCGAGCAACCGCAGGCGGGTCCCGCTGGGAACCTGCCGCAGCCCGGCAGACATGGCGACATCGAGGTTCGGCAAGTGGCGGCCCATGAGATGCGAGGTGTGCTGCCGAGTGTGCTCTATCGAGCGGCAAAGGACAGTTTCACTCAAGCCGGATCGACGCAAAAGGGTGGCCGCTATACTCGCCGGTCAGCGCTGATTTGTTCCGGCTTGCGGGCGCTCAATAAATGCAGCTAAAGATGGACACGGACCCGGTGTCCCGCTTTGGCGGTGCCGGGTCTTTTGTCTTGCATCTGAACCATGCCATCGGTCGGTGACGTCACGCCGCAATCGCGGCATTTCGCCGAGCCGCTGCCGCTGCAAAGCGGCGCGGCACTGCGCGACTACACGCTGGTCTACGAAACGTACGGCACGCTCAACGAGGAGCGCAGCAACGCCGTCCTCGTGTGCCATGCGCTCAACGCGTCGCACCACGTGGCCGGCAGTTATGCGGGCCAACCGCGCAGCGAGGGCTGGTGGGACAACCTGGTCGGCCCCGGCAAGCCGCTGGACACGAACCGCTTCTTCGTCATCGGCGTCAACAACCCCGGCTCGTGCTTCGGCTCCACCGGACCGATGCATGCCCATCCCGACACCGGGCGGCCGTACGGCGCCGACTTCCCCGTGGTGACGGTGGAGGACTGGGTCGACGCCCAAGCCCGCCTGCTCGATGCCCTGGGCATCCGCCAGCTCGCGGCAGTGATCGGCGGGAGCCTGGGCGGCATGCAGGCGCTGTCGTGGTCGCTGCGCCATCCGGACCGGCTGCGCCACTGCATCGCAGTGGCCACCGCGCCCAACCTCTCGGCGCAGAACATCGCATTCAACGAGGTGGCCCGCCGTGCCATCATCACCGACCCCGATTTCCACGGTGGCCACTATTACGCCCACGGCGTGGTGCCCAAGCGCGGCCTGCGCGTGGCGCGCATGATCGGCCACATCACCTACCTGAGCGACGACGTGATGGCCAGCAAGTTCGGCCGCCTCATCCGTAACGGCAACGGCAACGGGCAGGCTGCGCGCTACGCGTACAGCACGCAGGACATCGAGTTCGAGATCGAGAGCTACCTACGCTACCAAGGCGACAAGTTCAGCGACTACTTCGACGCCAACACGTACCTGCTGATCACCCGCGCACTCGATTACTTCGACCCGGCACGCGAGCACGGCGGGAACCTCTCCGCCGCCTTCGCCAAGGCCACCTGCCGGTTCCACTTGGTCAGCTTCACGACCGACTGGCGCTTCTCGCCGGCACGCTCGCGTGAAATCGTCAAAGCGCTGCTGGACAACCGGCATCGCGTGAGCTACGCCGAGATCGACGCGCCGCACGGGCACGATGCCTTCCTGCTCGACGACCCGCGCTACCACGCCCTGCTGCGCGCGTGCTTCGAGAACATCGCACGCGAATGCGACGGCATGCGCGCAACGCTTGCGACTTCGGGACGGGCACCCTCCGGCCTCAGCTCCAGCCACTCCGTGGAGGCCCCGCATGTCTGAGCGCCGAGACATGGAGCTGATCGCGCAGCTGGTGCCCGCCGGCTCGCGCGTGCTCGACCTGGGCTGCGGCAACGGCGAGTTGCTCGCGCTGCTTCGCGACCGGCGCGGCTGCACCGGCTATGGCGTGGAGATCGCCGACGACAACGTGCTGGCCTGCGCCCGGCGCGGCGTGGACGTCATCCAGCTGAACCTCGAAGAAGGCCTCGCAATGTTCGAGGACCAGAGCTTCGACGTCGTGCTGCAGCTCGACACCATGCAACACCTGCGCCACACCGAGCGCATGCTGCGCGAGACCGCACGCGTGGGTCGCATCGGCATCGTCAGCTTCCCGAACTTCGCCCACTGGCCCAACCGCATGCGCATCGTGACCGGTCGCATGCCGGTGACCAAGGCGCTGCCGTACGAGTGGTACAACACGCCGAACATCCGCGTGGGCACCTATGCCGATTTCGAGGTGCTGGCGCGCAAGGACGGTCTGCGCGTGCTGGATTCGTTCGGCATCCAGGATGGCCGCGTGGTGCGCCGATTTCCAAACCTGATGGCCAGCGTGGCGGTGTTCAAGTTCCAGCGCGCCTGAGGGCTGCCGCGACACAGCAGGCCGCGCGCCGCCATTTGGCGCAGCGCATGCGGAAAGTCACGCCCCTCTCAGGGGCGAGCGCAGGTGGCGAAGCCCTTGCCCAGAGCGTCCAGGTGCAGGCCGGCGACCCGCATGGTCAGCTGCTGGTCGGCGCTTTGAACACGCAGCATGTACGCCACGGTGCCATTGCGCTCGCTGGCTACCCGGGTCCACGTGCCGGCAGGCAGCGTGGCCACGAGCGCAGCCTCCGCCGGGCCCACTGTGCGCGCATCGAAGGGGCCTGCTTCCAGGCACGGCAACGCGGCCTGCGCCGCAGTGGCCTCGGCGGCCATCACTTCGGCCGCCAGCGCCTCCGCGCTGACGATGCGCACGGTGTTGGGATTCACCTGCTGTGCCAGGCGCTGGGGCTCACGGTCACCTGCCGCGCGTACGCCGACCAGGGCATCGAGCCACCCCTGTGTCCAGACGAGGAACAGCGCATTGGCCAGCACGAGGAGTCCGACGAGCACGCGCAACATGCTCAGCCCTCCGGTGGCGCGGGCTGCAAACGCACGCTCACCTCGCCGCTGCCCACCGTGTGCAACACCCCATCAGGCGTGCGCACCAGCAGCGCACCGGCGTCCGACACCCCTTCCGCCCGGCCTTCGGGAACGTCGACCTGCGTGGTGTGCACCGGCCGCCCCTGCAGCAGGTCGCGCCGCGCGTAGGCCGCGGCGACGCCCTCGAAGCCTTCGGACTCGAAGCGCTGCACGGCGTCGACCAGGGGCTTGGCCACCTGCGCGAGCACCCGGGGCGCTCTGGCCTGCGCGTCGATCTCCTGCACGCAGGCATAACCGCCCGCCGCGGTGCCGCCGGCCAGCGGCAGCACGTTGATGCCGACGCCGATGACGGCCAGTCGTTTCGCCCCGGCAGGCACGGTCTCGACCAGGATGCCGCCCAGCTTGCGGCCGTGGCCGGTTGTGTCGAGCAGCCAGAGGTCATTGGGCCACTTCAAGGCCAAGTGCTGCGGGCGGGTGGGGCGCCCCTCGGGCCAAGGGTCCAGGGCGTCGGCCAGTGCCACACCGATGGCCAGCGACAGGCCCGACCAGTCGCGCGGCGCGAGTGCCAACCCCAGGGAAAACGTGAGCGAAGCGCCGGCTGAGGCCTGCCAGATGCGGCCCAGCCGGCCGCGCCCGTGGGTCTGGTGCTCCGCCACGAGAAGGCACGGCTGCAGGTCGGCGGCCCGACGCCCGAAGGCCTGGCTTTCCACGCTCTGGCGCACCTGCACCGGCTCGCCCGTGTCGTCGAGCGGCAGTGCGATGCGCGCGCGCTCGAGCAGGGCCGTGTTGGTCGAGGCGATACGAGCCACGACCTCGACACTGAGCCCGGGCAGCTGCGGGGACAGCTGCTCCCACAGGGCCTCGGCGCCCCACTGGAGCGGGTGCTCGGTCGCGCTCACCGCTTCGGCGCAAGCATGGTGCCCCGGCAGCCGCGCGAGCCGCAGCGGCATTCGTACTGCTTTTTCAGGGCCGGCGTATAGCGCTCGTCGATCACCAGGCCGTAGTCGTAGAACAACTCCTCGCCCGGCTTCAACGCGCGCAGCGACTTGATGAACACCCGCCCATCGGTTTCGTCGGCCTCGCAGTTGGGGGCGCAGGCATGGTTGATCCAGCGCGCCGCGTTGCCGCCGTACTTGGCATCGATCACGTGGCTGTCGTCGATGTGGAAGTAGAAGGTGTGGTGCGGATCCTTCGGGTCGTGGGGATGACGCCGGAGCGCCTCCTTCCAAGTGATGACCTCGCCCTTGTATTCGATGATCACCTCGCCCTTGGCGATGGGCTGCAGCGCGAACACCCCCTTGCCGTGTACCCCCGAGCGCCGAACCTGGATCCGTCTGCCCGTGGGGGCAGCGGTGCAAAAAGGCGTGTCGGCACTGGCTTGCGTCATCGACGTGTTTGGGTACATTGAATTCATGGGTGCGCGCGCGTGTATGCGTGCGCGAGAAGCCCGCCATTGTATTGATGCACCGCGGCCCGCCTAGCGAGCTGCGCGAGAACCCTCATCGCATGAGCAAGAGCCTGGTCATCGCCGAGAAGCCGTCCGTCGCGCAGGACATCGTGCGCGCACTGACCCCTGTCGCCGGCAAGTTCGAAAAGCATCCCGAGTACTTCGAGAGCGATCGCTACATCGTCACCTCCGCGGTGGGCCACCTGGTGGAAATCAAGGCGCCCGAGGAGTTCGACGTGAAGCGCGGCAAGTGGAGCTTCGCCCACCTGCCCGTGATCCCGCCGCACTTCGACCTCGCCCCCATCGACAAGGCCAAGACGCGGCTGAACGCGGTGGTGAAGCTGGTGAAGCGCAAAGACGTCACCGAACTCATCAACGCGTGTGACGCGGGGCGCGAGGGCGAGCTCATCTTCCGGCTGATCGTGCAGTACGCGGGCACCGAAAAGAAGGGTGCAGCCAGGACGATCAAGCGGCTGTGGCTGCAGAGCATGACGCCGCAAGCGATCCGCGAAGGCTTCGAGCGGCTGCGCAGCGACGAGGAGATGCTCGGCCTGTCGGACGCCGCGCGCAGCCGCAGCGAGGCCGACTGGCTGGTCGGCATCAACGGCACGCGGGCCATGACGGCCTTCAACTCGCGCGATGGCGGCTTCTTCCTCACCACCGTCGGCCGGGTGCAAACGCCCACGCTGTCCATCGTGGTCGAGCGCGAGGAGAAGATCCGCAAGCACGTTGCGCGCGATTACTGGGAGGTGCGCGGCACCTTCGAAGCCGAGGCCGGCGCCTACGAGGGCAAGTGGTTCGACCCCAAGTTCAAGAAGGACGAGACCGACGCCGAGAGGCGCGCCGACCGGCTGTGGGCCGAGAACGACGCGCAGGCCATCGCCCAGGCGGTGCGCGGGCAGACAGGCACGGTCACCGAGGAGGCCAAGCCCAGCAACCAATCCAGCCCGTTGCTGTACGACCTCACCAGCCTGCAGCGCGAGGCCAACTCGCGTTTCGGTTTCTCGGCGAAGACGACGCTATCGATCGCCCAGGCCTTGTACGAGAAGCACAAGGTGCTCACCTATCCGCGGACCGACTCGCGTGCGCTGCCCGAGGACTACGTCGCGGTGGTGAAGAACACCGTGAAGATGATCGCCGAGGAAGACCTGCCCGGGCCTCTTCGCGCCCTGGCGCCGCATGCGAAGAAGGCGCTGAAGGAGGGCTACATCAAGCCTGCCAAGCGCGTGTTCGACAACGCCAAGGTGTCCGACCACTTCGCCATCATCCCCACGCTACAGGCGCCCAAGTCGCTCACCGAGGTGGAAGCCAAGCTGTACGACATGGTCGTCAAGCGCTTCCTGGCGGTGTTCTTCCCCCCGGCTGAGTACCTCGTGACCACGCGGATCACCCAGGTGGCTGGCCATTCGTTCCAGACCAACGGCAAAGTGCTCGTCAACCCCGGCTGGCTCGCGGTGTACGGCAAGGAGGCGCAGGACGAGGACGCGACGCTGGCGCCGGTGCAGCCCAACGAGCGGGTGCGCACCGAGGAGGCCGTGGTCAGCGCCTTGCGCACCAAGCCGCCGCCGCGCTACACGGAAGCGACCTTGCTGTCAGCCATGGAAGGCGCGGGTAAGCTCATCGACGACGACGAGCTGCGCGAGGCGATGCAGGAGAAGGGCCTCGGCACCCCGGCCACGCGCGCGGCCATCATCGAAGGGCTGATCCTCGAGAAGTACATGGTGCGCGAGGGCCGCGAGCTGATTCCCACGGCCAAGGCCTTCCAGCTCATGACGCTGCTGCGCGGGCTCGACATCCCGGACCTCACCAAGCCCGAGCTGACCGGCAACTGGGAGTACCAGCTGGCCCAGATGGAACGTGGCGGACTCAAGCGCGAGCAGTTCATGGCCGAGATCGCGAAGATGGCCGAGCGGATCGTGAAGAAGGCCAAGGAATACGACCGGGACACCATCCCCGGCGACTACACAACGCTCAAGACACCCTGTCCGAACTGTGGCGGCGTGGTCAAGGAGAACTACCGCCGCTATGCCTGCGAGAAGTGCGAGTTCTCCATCAGCAAGATCCCCGGCGGTCGCGCCTTCGAGATCCCCGAGGTCGAGGCTTTCCTCCGCGACCACCGCATCGGTCCACTGGAGGGGTTCCGTTCCAAGGCGGGCTGGCCCTTCACCGCCGAGCTGCGGCTGGTCTACGACGAGGAGATCCGCAACTGGAAGCTGGAGTTCGACTTCGGTGAGGACGCGCGCAAGGAAGGCGAGTCTGGCGAGCCGGTCGATTTCGGTGGCCAGGAAAGCCTGGGCGCGTGCCCCAAGTGCCGCAGCCACGTGTACGAGCATGGCGCGTCCTACGTTTGCGAGCATTCCGTGGGCACACACGTGACCTGCGACTTCAAGACGGGAAAGGTCATCCTGCAGCAGCCCGTGTCGCGCGAACAGATGAGCAAGCTGCTGGCCGACGGCAAGACCGATCTGCTGGAGAACTTCGTGTCCAACAAGACGCGGCGCAAGTTCAAGGCCCGCCTGGCCTACGACACGAAGGAAGGCAAGGTCAGCTTCGAGTTCGAACCGCGCGCGGCCAAGGCGCCAGCGAAGAAGACCGTCGCGCGCAAGGCCGCCTGAAGGTTGGTTGAAGGTTGCCTGCGCGGACGGACTATAGCCGCCGGTGCTCCAGCGCCGGCAGCTGGGTGCGCACCGAGGCCATGCGCTCGCGGTCCATCTCGGCCAGGATCACGCCTTCGCCCTCGGCTTGCTGCGCGAGCACGTCACCCCAAGGGTCGACGACCATGCTGTGGCCCCAGGTGCACCGTCCAGTGTCGTGCTGCCCGCCCTGCGCGGCCGCGATCACGTAGCACTGGTTCTCCACCGCACGGGCGCGCAGCAGCAGTTCCCAGTGGGCGCGCCCGGTCGTCACGGTGAAGGCCGCGGGCACCGCGATCAGGTCGCAAGGACGCTCGCCCGGCGTGAAGCTGAGTGCTCGGTAGAGCTCGGGAAAGCGCAGGTCGTAGCACACGCTCAGAGCCACCCGCCAGCCGTCGGCATCGAAGGCCACGGGCGTGTCCCCGGCGCGCAGCACCTGGCCCTCGTCGTAGCGCTCGCGCCCGTTGTCGTAGCGGAACAAGTGCATCTTGTCGTAGCGCGCGGCCTGGCGCCCGTCCGGCGCGTAGACGCAGCTCGCATTGAGGACGAACGGCATGCCGGGCACGCGGATGGGCAGCGTGCCGCCGATGAGCCACAGGCCATGCGTGCGCGCCGCTTCGGCCAGGGCCGACTGGATGGGGCCGTCGCCCGGGTCCTCGGCGATGGCGAGCTTGTCGCGATCGTCGGCGCCCATGAAGCAGAAGTACTCCGGCAAGGCCACGAGCCGCGCGCCCTGGTCCGCGGCCTGGGCCACGAGGCGCTGCGCCGTGGCGAGGTTGCGCTCGACGCTGGGCGTGGAAACCATCTGCGCCGCAGCGATCTTGAATCGGCTCATGCTCATCTCCGGGCGGTGTTGGCGGCGGAAGACGGCTCCGCACCTTGAGGCGTTGAGTCTGCCAGCTTGCGCTGCACGCGCTCGACCTTGGGGTCGTCCCATGATCCGGTGACCAGGAACTCGCGCGTGCCGGCTTGCGTGAGCGGCTTGCGCAGGAACATCTGCGCCAGGAAGGTGCCCAGACCCACCGCGGGATTGATGGCCGCATAGGCGAGCGAGGCGGTGCCGGCATTGATCTCCGGCACCACGACCACGCGCATCTCCTGCGTCTCGTGGCGCAGGTCGGCGCTGCCTTCCATCAGCACGGCCGCCTGCACGCCGCGCATGCGCAAGTTGTTGGTGTAGGCCACGCCTTGGCGGACGCTCACGTCGCCGGTGACGTTGTCGAACGGGAATCCGCCCTGGAACACGTCGCGGAAATCGAGTGACAGGCGTCGAGGCAGCGATTGCAGGCTGAGCACGCTCAGCAGCCTGGCCGCGCCGGGCTCTGCCTTGAGGAACTGCCCGGCGTCAATTGCCACGTGCACCTGCCCTGACAGGCTCGGGTAGTCGAGGGCGAACGGCGAACCCAGCCACGACACCTCGCCCGCCAGCTCGCCCTTGCCGCCGCGCACGACGTTGCCGATGCCCAGCCGCTCCAGCAGCGCGCCGCTGTCGGCCAGTTCCAGCTTGAAGTCAAGTTCGGCCCGGCGCCCGCCCCCGGCCGTCGTCCACGGAGCCCAAACGCCCCGGGCCGTGAAGCGGGCCTCGGGCAGGGTGATCGCGAGGCGGTCGAGCTGCCATTCGCGTGCTGCCTCGGCGCCCTCCTGCACCCGGTTGACCGCCTCGATCTCCACGCGGCCCAGGCGCTTGCCGCGCAGCTCGAAGTCGTCGACCACCACGTCCAGCGCGGGCAGCGATGCCGGCGTCTCGTCGAGCAGCGTCTCCACGCCCTCGGCCTCGGCCTTCGGCAACGCGAGCCGCGCGAGCCGCGCATACACGCGTCCGGCGCCCGAGCTGCCCGGTGTGCGGTACTCGATGTAGCCGCTCAGTTGCTCGGCATCGACATTGGCCCGCCAGGTGCCGCCGTCCCGGGTGATGCCCGCCACGACCCGGTCCAGCCGACGCGAGCCGGAGACGATCTCGTGCGCGCGCAGGGCGATCGTGCGGGGTGTGTAGCCGATCCCGGTGTGGGGCCCCGTGCCGGTGGAGAGTGTGGAGGCAGGCGTCTCGTCCGCCAGTTGCCGGGCCACCGCCTGCCAGGCGTCTACGTCCAGCCGCGACAGCTGCATGCGCGCGCTCACCCCGGAAGCGGGTTCGGGCGCGGCCTCCAGCACGCCGATGCCGCCTCGCAGCACGCGTGCGGAAGGGCCCGACACGTCGCGGTGGTAATGGGCTGCGACGATGTTCCCGATCTCCAATCGCAGCGTGTCGTGCGGTGCCCGGCCTGGTGCGAGGGACTCGGGCACGAGGGTCACGGCGTAGCGCAGGGGCAGCGACTGATCGGCCGCCTTGCGCAGCGGGGCCGGCAACTCGCAAGCCAGACCGAGCAGGTCGCTCGATACCTGCAGCTCGGTGTGCCCGCGGACGACCCCGAGGGCAATGCGGTACGAGGCCTGTCCGGCGAACGACGCGGACACGCGTGCGAGCGGCCCCAACTCGGGCGCCTTGCGCAGGCCTTCGGCGGTGACCGTGCCCTGCCCCGTGAAGCGCGCGCTGCCGTCGGGCTGCATGCCGCCGCCGAACTGCGCCTCGCCCCCCAGCACGCGCGCCTGTCCGCCGGCCACGCTGAAGCCCTCGTGCGTGAAGTCCACGCGGGCGCGGATGGCCGACAGCAAGGGAGTGTCGGGCGTGATCCGCAGGTCATTGCCGGCCAGCGTAACGCTGCCCTTCACGCTGGGCTTGTGGTCGCCGCCCAGGGGAATGTCCAGCGCGAGCCGCAGGTCGGCTGTTCCGGCGGCGCTGGCCCGTGCCAATGCGCCGCCGATGAGCGTGCCCACCGGCGAGGCGTTCGTGTAGCGAAGCATGTCAGCCAGCGGTCCGTGCGCCTGCCCCTCGATCTGCAGCACCGGATGGTCGCCGAACTGGCGGATGCCACCCGCCACGCCCGACAGCTCCACGCCGTACACCCGCGCCTGCGCATGGCGGATGTCCATGCTGGCGCGATCGAACACCAGCTCGCCGCGCACGCGCGTGAGCGCCGGCCAGGGCGACGGCACCGCAGGCGCGGTGTCGCTCGCCGGCACGCCGGGCACGTAGGCCAGCTCCACGTCTTCCACCTTCCCGGCAATGTGGAACTCTCCGTCCTCGGGCTGTCGCAGGCGATGGAAGGGAAAGTCGCGCAGGTCACCCTTCACGCGGAAGGAAGCGTCGCTGATGCGACCGGCACGCACTGAGCGCGCCACATAGTCGCGCGTGTGCTGCGGAAGCCCCACAGGCAGGTAGCGGGCCACCCGTGCGGCGTCGCCTCGGGCGAGCTGGCCGACGAGTTCCAGGCGGCCGGGATAGCGGCGCTGCGCCTCCCCAGTCGACCAGTTCGCATCGAACCGGCCCTGCGCATCGGCATTCGAGAAGCGCGCGTCCTTCACGGTGACCCACACGCGCGGCAGCATCGCTGCAGCCTGAGCCGGTTCGATGCGCCACTGCAGCGCGGCGGCGAGTGTCTGCAGTTCGACCTTTGGCTCTTCAAACACACCGGGAAACTCCAATGCGCCATGGGTCATCTGCAGCTGCGCGTCGCCCCCGCGCTCATGGGCGGTAAAGGCGATGGTCGCGTTGTGCAGCCCTGGTCGGCCCAGGGCGTGCGGCTGATTCGATGCCTTGGCCGCCAGCGACAGCCCGGACACCACACCCTGTGCGTGGTAGTGCGACGGCGCATCCAGCGCGCCCTGCCAGCCGGCAGTGAAGTCGGTCATCACGCCCTTCGCATCCAGCTCCGCCAGGAACCGTTCGACCGCCTCGCCCAGCGGCACTCGCGAGGCGATCTGCGCCATCAGGCCCAGGTCCAGCCGCTGCGCACTGAACTCGCCGCCGCTGGCTGGCTGCCCCTCGCGCTGGCGCCACGACAACTGCAAGTCCCCGCGCGGCCAGCGGATGCCGTCACCTGTGACAAAGCCGAACTGCCGGGCGCTCAGCTGCCAGCCCTGGTCGGTGTGTTGCACCGATAGGCGGCCCTCGATCTGCTCCAGCGCCAGCGGCTCCACATGCGGTGCGAGGCGCAGCGCGACCTCGTGCAGTGCCAGGTCCAGGGTTGCGTTCTGCGGCCGGCCGTCGCGCAGGTCGAGCCAGGCGCGCAATGCGCCGTCGCCCTCGCTCAGCTCGAAGGGCAGCTTGACATGGCGGCGCAGCTCGCGCACGTCGGCCCGCGGCAGGTCGGCATGCAGCGTGCCGCTCCAGCGCTGCCAGTCGCCCGCTTCACGCAGCAGCGAGTGGGTGAAGCGGCCTTGCACAGTGAAGCGCTCGCCCCACTCGGCTGGCGGCGTGGCATCCAGGCGCAACGCATGCCGCCGCAGCCCGTTGCGCACCACGAGCTGCACGTCCGACAGCGTGAGCGTGGGTGCATCGCGCTGCTCGTCGGTCCATGTCAGCGAGCCGCCACGGATGACGAACTCCGGCTGCTTGAAGAACCAGTTGGCCGCGCTGCGGTCCCCGCGCGAGAGGCCGGGGGTCATGTCCATGCCGGCCACGAGCAGCCGCCCCTTGCGGTCGCGCCGCACATCCAACTGTGCGCCGTCCACGACCAGCTGCTCCAGCCGAAGCTCCAAGGTCAGCAGCGAACGCAGCGAGGGCACGGCCATGACGTGCGGCAACGTGAGCGCCGGGCGCCGCTGTGCATCGTTCAGCACGACGCCGTGCAGCTCCAATGCGGGCCACCAGCGGCCAGAACGTACCGCAATGTGCTCGATTTGCACCGGCACGCCCAGGGCGTGGCTGGCGCGCGCGGCGATGTAGGGCCGCCATTCGTCGATGTGGGGCAGAATTCCCCAGTGCAGTGTCAGCCAGGCGACTAGCAATAAGCTCCACGCCGCAATGACCAGCCCCGCCAGCATCCGCGCCGACCAGCGCAAGCGCGCCAGCCACCGTGCCCGCGCCGATGAGGGGGGCAGCGAGGCTGCAGAAATGGGCGCAACGATGGACATGAACGAGTTGGGGAGCCGTGTAGCGGCAAGACGGTGTGCGGTGCGTAGCCGCAGTGCACTCTTATGGTTCCCCGGGCGACCCGTTTCCCCGTCAGGCGCCGGCGCGGCGGCAATCTAGCACAGACCGGCCTCTGCACCATGGGTTCCCTGCCTGACCTGCCGCTGCCCGCCGAACCGGCGCTCGCTGTGCCATCCGCCCGCGCCGAACACAGCCGTTTCGTGCAGCGCGTGCGCCGCCGTTATGCGCAGGAGCTCCCGCTGCTGCCGCCAGGGCTGCCCCGCCGCGACGACATGCTTGCGCTCATCGCTCGCTTGCAGCCGGCCGGCCGGCCGCTGGCCTCAGCCCTGCGCGTGGCGCGGCATCTCGTGATCGAGCGTCTGGCGGTGCTCGACATCGAGGCGTGCGCCGACATGACCGATGTCACCCTCGCCATGACCGAACTGGCCGAGGCCACACTCGACCTTGCCCTCGCACATGCGCGAGCGGAGCTGGACGCACGCTACGGCGAGCCGCTCAACGAAGCCGGCCATCGCATCGACTTTTGGGTCGTCGGCATGGGCAAGCTCGGCGCGCGCGAGCTGAATGTGTCGTCCGACATCGACCTCGTCTATGTGTACGAGGAAGATGGCCGAACCACCGGGCCGCAGTGCATCACCGCACACGAGTACTTCTCGCACCTCGCGCGGGCCCTTTATGCGCTCATCGGCGACACCACCGATGACGGCTTCGTCTTCCGCGTGGATCTCGCGCTGCGTCCCAACGGCAACTCGGGCCCCCCCGTTGTCAGCCTGGCCATGCTCGAGGAGTACCTGCAGGTCCAGGGACGCGAATGGGAGCGCTTTGCATGGCTCAAGAGCCGCGTGGTAGCCCCGTTGGACAGCGTGCGCAGCAGCCGTCCGCTCGCGCTGCGCTCCATCGTGACGGCCTTCGTGTACCGCCGCTATCTCGACTACGGCGTGTTCGAGGCCCTGCGCCAGCTGCACCGCAGGGTCCGCGACGAGGCCCAGCGGCGCGCCGCGGGCCGGCCCGAGCGCGCCAACGACGTCAAACTCTCGCGCGGGGGCATCCGCGAGATTGAATTCATCGTGCAGCTCCTGCTCGTCGTGCGCGGCGGGCAGTTTCCCGAGATCCGCACCCGCTCCACGCTCAAGGCGCTCGACAAGCTTGCTGCGCGCGGCCTCATGAAGCCCGAGAGCGCTCAGCGCCTGGCCGAGGCCTACACCTTCTTGCGCCGCGTCGAACACCGCATCCAGTTCCTCGACGACCAGCAGACCCATCTGCTGCCCACCGCCGACGGCGACCTGGGCTGGATCGCGCGCAGCATGGGCCTGACCTGCCAAGCCGACGCCTGCGAGCTGCTGGATCGACTGGGTGAGACACGAGAGGCCGTGGCCACAGAATTCGACGCGCTGCTGCACGACGGGCGTCCGCCCGCGTCCGGCCAAGGCGGGTGCCGCAGCTGCGGACCCGTACCGCTGCCCGTCGACAGTGAGGAGTTCGCCGAGCTGTTGCCCGCGCCGCTGGCCGAGCGCGTGCGGCAGTGGAGTCAGCGCCCGCGCATCCAGGCCCTGCGCGACGAGAGCAAGCTGCGCCTGGCCAAGCTCATCAACCGCGCCGCGCACGCCGTGCAGCAGGGCGGCTGCACGCTGGATGCGGCAGTGCGCTTTGTCGACTGGCTCGAACCGCTGTTGCGCCGCGAGAGCTACCTCGCGTTGCTCGTGGAACGGCCCGAGGTGGAAAGCCGCCTGCTGCGCCTGCTGGGCCTCGCACGCTGGCCGATGCGCTACCTCATGCTGCACCCGGGCGTCATCGATGAACTCGCCGACGAGCGCCTGTTGCACAGCCGCTTCGAGCGCGACGACACCATCGTCGACCTCGAAGCGCGCCACAGCGCGTGGCAGCGTTCCGGCCAGGCCGACGAGGAGTCGCTGATCGACACCTTGCGGCGGGCACACCATGCCGAGGTGTTCCGCACGCTGGTGCGCGACGTGGAAGGCTACATCACCGTCGAGCAGGTGGCCGATGACCTCTCCGCACTGGCCGACGCCATCCTCGAGTGCGCGATCCGCTGGTCCTGGCAGCACCTGAAGCAGCGACATCGCGAGGCGCCACGCCTGGCGGTCATCGCCTACGGCAAGCTCGGCGGCAAGGAGCTGGGCTACGGCAGTGATCTCGACCTCGTGTTCCTGTACGACGACGAGGACGAGCGTGCCCCCGAGGTCTACGGGGCCTTCGTGCGCAAGCTCATCAACTGGCTCACCCTGCGCACGGCCGCTGGTGAGCTGTTCGACATCGACACGGCGCTGCGGCCCAACGGCAACTCGGGGCTCCTGGTGGCTTCGATGGCGAGCTACGAGCGCTACCAGACCGGCCGTGGCAGCAACACCGCGTGGACCTGGGAGCACCAGGCCCTCACCCGGGCACGCTTCTGCGCCGGGCAGACCGAGCTGGGCCCGCGCTTCGAGGCCGTGCGCCGCACCGTCCTGGCCGCTCCCCGCGATGCGTCCGCGCTGCGCTCCGAAGTGCAGGCCATGCGCGAGAAGGTGCGCGCCGCCCATCCCGTCAAGGCGGGGCTCTTCGACGTCAAGCACAGCCCCGGCGGCATGATGGACGTGGAGTTTGCCGTCCAGTACCTCGTGCTTGCCCACAGCGAGGCCCATCCCCAGCTCATGGACAACGTGGGCAACATCGCCTTGCTGCAGCGTGCCGAGTCCGCGGAGTTGCTGCCCGAAGGCTGCGGTGTCGCTGCGGCCGATGCCTATCGGGAGCTGCGGCGTGCCCAGCACCGTGCCCGCCTCGACGAGCACCCCACACAGTTCGCGCCTGAGCTGCTGGCCGGTCATTGCAGCGCCGTGCTTGCCCTCTGGCAGGCGGTCTTTGGGTAAGCGGCACGCCCAGCCCGGGCGGGGCTGGGCCGCGCTCGCACTGGCCGCTTGCGCTGGCGCACTCATCGCTTGGCCGCTGCCCGTCGGGTTGCTCGAATGGCAACCGGCACTGGCCGGCTCCCAGCCGTGGCGTGCCTGCACAGCGGCATTCGTGCATTACAGCGCGCTGCACTTGGGCGCCAATCTCGCCGGCGGAGTGCTCGTGGCCGCCCTGGGGTGGGCAGCGCGCGTCCCATGGACGAGCACGGCGGCCTGGCTGGCCGCCTGGCCTACGTTACACGCAGTGTTGCTGCTGCAGCCCTCGTTGCGTCATTACGGCGGCCTGTCCGGCGTGTGGCACGCAGCGGTGGCGGTCGCGGGGGTGCACCTCGTATCGCAGGGCGCGCCGCGTGCGCGCTGGATCGGCACCGGGCTGTTGGCGGGGCTGCTCGTCAAGGTGATCGGCGAGGCGCCCTGGGCGGGCCCGCTGCGGCATGCGCCGGGCTGGGACATCGCCATCGCGCCACTGGCCCATGCGAGCGGCGTCGCGAGTGGTGTGGCGTGGGCGCTTCTCGTGGAGGCGATGGTGCATCGAGCGCGGCATCAGCCCGCGTGACGGGCAAGGCGCTCGGCCGCCGGGTCTTGAGTGCGATGCCGAGTGTCGGCATGCGGTGCCGCTCCGGCTCAACCCCTGATGCGATGGACCAGCGACGTGGTGGAGTAACCCTCGACGAACGGCAGCGCCAGGGCACGGCCGCCCCAGCTGCGCACCCACTTCGTCTCCTCCAGTGACTCGATGTCGTAGTCGCCGCCCTTGACGTAGATGTCAGGTTGCGCGAACTTGATCAGTTCCACTGGGGAGGGTTCGTCGAAGAGGGTGACCAGGCTCACGCTCTCCAGCGCGGCCAGCACGCAGGCGCGATCGATTTCGCCGTTGAGTGGCCGATCAGGGCCCTTGCCCAGTCCGCGCGCGGACTGGTCGCTGTTCAGGCCCACGACAAGGCTGGCGCCCAGGTTGCGCGCCTCAGCGAGGTAGCTCACGTGCCCACGGTGCAGGATGTCGAACACCCCGTTGGTGAACACCATGGGCCGCGCGAGCTCAACCAGGCGCTGTGCAAGTTCCGAGCGGGGAACCAGCTTGTCGAGGAAGCTCGGCATGTCGGGGGTCGGCTCAGGCTGGCACGGCGTCGGCTCCCGGCTCGCGCTGTGCAGCGGTCAGCGTCGCAGCCAGCTCCTTGCGGTAGCGATTGAGCTCCTGCACGCTTGCGAAGCTGCGCTCCATCAGTAGGCCAAGGTTGTGGAGGATGCGCTCGACGACCTTGTTCTCCCACACCGTGTCGAACTCGATCTGCTTGTCCAGCCAGCGCTCCAGCCAGCCCGGGTCGGGCAATCGGCTTTGTACCGTGTCGCGAGGGAACAGACGCTCGTTCACGTGCAGGTTGGTTGGGTGCAAGGCTTGCGCGGTGCGCCGCGCGCTGGCCATCAGCACACCCACCTTGGCGAAGGCTGCCTTGGCCTCGTCGCCAAACCTCTGCATCGCGCGCTTCATGTAGCGCAGGTAGGCGCCGCCATGCCGCGCCTCGTCATGCGCAAGCGTCTCGTAGATGGCCTTGATGACGGGCTCGGTGTGCCACTCCGACGCTCGCCGGTACCAGTGGTTGAGCCGGATCTCGCCGCAGAAATGCAGCATGAGCGTCTCGAGCGCCGGGGCCGGGTCGAACTCGAACCGCACCTCGTGCAGTTCCTGCTCGGTGGGCATCAGGTCGGGGCGGAAGCGGCGCAGGTACTCCATCAGCACCAGCGAGTGCTTCTGCTCTTCAAAGAACCAGACGCTCATGAAGGCTGAGAAGTCGCTGTCATCCCGGTTGTCGCGCAGGAACATCTCTGTCGCGGGAAGCGCCGCCCACTCCGTGATGGCATTCATCTTCACGGTTTGGGCCTGCTCGTCGGACAACAAGCCGGCATCGAACTTGTCCCACGGGATATCGCGCTCCATGTTCCAGCGCACGGCTTCGAGTTGTTTGAACAGTTGGGGGTAAAGCATGAGCAAAGATCCTTCGCGAGCAATGGTCGCCGCGGCGCGCAATTCTAGAGGGGCCCCACCAAAACCTTTACAGCATCAAATTCCACACGTCCGAGCACAGGCAATAGTTACAGGGCCTTTTTCGTAAGCAAGTGCGAAAGGCGCCCCTCTGCGGAACTCCACGGATAGCGTGGCATCGAAGAACCGGTGAGCATGATCAGGTCCGAGCGCGCGAAGTCTCACTTCCCCAAGTTTTCCGTTGCACAGCCTGCCGGCATGCCCGGCTGAAATCCCGGAGCGGTTCTCCTCCTCCCTCCTCCCTCCCTCCTTCGCTGCGGGGCGCTGTGCGGCGATCTTTATGCCCGGCGGGCCGCTACGTGCGGCCCCGCCCTCTTTCAGCGCAGCCAGCCTTTGCGCCGGAAGTAGATGAACGGCGCAGCCACGGAGGCCAACATCAGGCCCAGGGCGAACGGATACCCCATCGACCACTCGATCTCCGGCATGAACCTAAAGTTCATGCCGTAGATGCTTGCGATGAGTGTGGGCGGCAGCAGTGCGACGCTGGCCACCGAGAAGATCTTGATGATCTTGTTCTGGTTGATGTTGATGAAGCCCACCGTGGCGTTCATCAGGAAGTTGATCTTGTCAAACAGGAACGTGGTGTGGCTGTCGAGCGAATCGATGTCGCGCATGATCTGTCGCGCTTCCTCGAACTGCTCGGCATTGAGCATGCGGCTGCGCATCATGAAGCTGACCGCGCGGCGCGTGTCCATCACGTTGCGGCGGATGCGGCCATTAAGGTCTTCCTCGCGCGCGATCGCAGCCAGTGCCTCTCCGGCGGTCGCATCGTTCACGTCCTGCTTTAGCACATGGTTGCTCACCGCCTCCAGCGCGTCGTAGATGCCTTCGAGGGCGTCGGCGCTGTACTCAGCATCGGCGTCATACAACTTGAGCAGCACGTCCTTCGCATCCTCGATCAGTGCCGGAATACGCCGCGCGCGCAAGCGCAGCAGGCGAAACACCGGCAGGGCCTCATCGTGCACCGAGAACAGGATGTTGCGGAACAGGATGAAGGCCACCCGCACATTGCGCGCGGTCTCGCCGTCGTCAATGAGGAAGTCGGAGCGGATGTGCAGTTCGCCGTGGTCGCCCTCGTAGAAGCGAGCTGACTCCTCCAGGTCTTCGTCGACGGCATCCTCGGGAATCGTCACGCCGAAGTGCTGTGCGATCCAGCCCTTCTCCTCGGCAGTCGGCTCTTCGAGGTCCACCCACACGGGCCGCACGTGCGCCAGTGCGTCTAGGCTTTCGATCTCTTCCTGGAACAGCCGGCCGTTGGCCAGCGTGAAAACGTTGAGCATCGGGACTCCAGCCCGTGGAGGCGAGGTGCACTCGACCTGGGTGAAACGGATGTGGGCTCGCGACCGTCTCACTCGGGCAGCCCCTCCGGGGCCGGCTGGAGCGGACGGTCACCGAGGAGGGGCGACGTCCAAGTTCGGCGCTCCGATTCGTTCGCGTGCAGAAATTATCGCATTCGACCCGGCAGTTGCCCGTGCACTTGATGTGGCGCAGGAAAGGGTGTGCACCCCTACCCGAACTCGCTCACGGACGGCTTGTCACAACCGTTGAAGGCATGCACACTGGTTTCGAAGGCCCCATCCCCATGGGTCTTTGTTTGGACTGACAGCCTTTCGTGTATTTCACTCTCCCCCTCACCACTGCGAAAGGAGTACACATGAACCTGACGATCAGCGGCCACCATCTGGAAGTGACCCCGGCTTTGCGTGAGTACGTCCTCACAAAGCTGGACCGGGTGACCCGCCATTTCGACCAGGTGGTGGACATCAACGTGTTGTTGTCAGTGGAGAAACTCAAGGAAAAGGAGCGCCGGCAAAGAGCGGAAGTGACGCTGCGGGTCAAGGGCAGGGACATATTCGTTGAGAACGCACATGAGGATCTTTACGCCGCCATCGACCAGTTGATGGACAAACTCGACCGGCAGGTGGTGCGCCACAAGGACCGCATCAATGACCATCACCACGTGGCGGCCAAGCGCATCGAAGGTCCGGGCTCGTGATACACCTCACTGGCAAAAAGCGGCCTCCGGGCCGCTTTTTTGCTGGGGAGTAGAGTCCCCCGCAAGCGCGGGGGAAAATGTTCGTTGCTGCACGGCAGCACCCCGGGCAGAATCTGTCATCCAGGCCCATATTGCAGTCGTTTCACAAAAGACCGCCTTTACTCGTTTCGGCGCCGGCAACGTACGAGAGGCGGACACCGTCGCTGGGATTTCCGATGAACCGTCTCGCCGCCATCCTGCCTGCCAGTAACGTGCTGGTCGATGTAGACGCTACCAGCAAGAAGCGCGCATTCGAGCACGCAGGTCTGCTGTTCGAGAACCTGCACGCCATCGCGCGGGCGACGGTGACGGACAACCTGTTCGCCCGGGAGCGGCTCGGGTCCACCGGGCTGGGTCATGGCGTGGCCATCCCGCATGGTCGCATCAAGGGACTGAAGAATCCGCTGGCGGCGGTCCTGCGTGTCCTGCAACCCATCCCGTTCGACGCGCCGGATGATGAGCCGGTGAGCCTGCTCATCTTTCTGCTGGTGCCGGAGGCTGCGACCCAGAGGCACCTGGAGATCCTGTCCGAGATCGCCGAGATGTTGAGCGACCGTGAACTGCGGGAGCGGCTCAAGACCGAGGGTGACGCCGCAAAGGTGCACGATCTCATTTCCAGCTGGGAGCCGCTGAAGTCCGTGGCTTGAGAGCGCCTCCAGGAAGCGTCTTCGACGTTTCCGCGCCCGAGGGGGTGAGTCAACTTGGCGCGGCCCGGCATTTTCTTGTGAGGCGGGCGCGACCCCGGGCAGCGGCTATGCTCCGCTCGCCGCACAGCCCGCAAGAGGCGTTCACGTGAAACCGACAGTCATTAGCGCAGAGGCGCTCTTCGAGGAGCACCGGCCAGCCCTGCAGTGGGAGTGGATCGCGGGCCACGCCCACCCGGAAAGGCGTTTCGACGAGGCCGCCGTCCGCAACGCGCAGTCGGCGGCCGACCTGGTCGGCTACCTCAACTACATCCACCCATACCGGGTGCAGATCGTCGGGCGCCGCGAGGTGGCTTACCTCAGCCAATCCACTCCGGATGTCATCGAGCGGCGCATTTCACGCATCGTGACGCTCGAGCCCCCAGTGCTCATCGTGGCCGACGCGCAGACGCCGCCCGACAAGTTGGTGGCCATGTGCGACCGGGCAGACATCCCGCTGTTTGTCACCGAACACTCGGCTGGCCATGTGATCGACGTAGTGCGGGGGTATCTGAGCCAGCTCTTCGCCGAGCGCACGACGCGCCACGGCGTCTTCATGGACATCCTCGGGCTCGGCGTTCTGCTCACCGGCGAGTCGGGGCTGGGCAAGAGCGAACTGGGGCTGGAACTCATATCGCGCGGACATGGGCTGGTGGCCGACGATGCTGTCGACCTATACCGCGTGTCGCAGACGTCACTGGAAGGCCGCTGTCCGGAACTGCTGCTGAACCTGCTTGAGGTGCGCGGCATCGGCCTGCTGGACATCAAGGCCATCTTCGGCGAGACGGCGGTGCGGCGGAAGATGAGGCTCAAGCTCATCGTGCACCTGGTCCGCAAGGAGACGCTGGAGCGGGAGTTCGAGCGCCTGCCCTACGAGCCGTTGTACGAAGACATCCTGGGTGTGGCGGTGCGCAAGGCCGTCATTGCCGTGGACGCCGGCCGTAACCTGGCGGTGCTGGTCGAGGCAGCCGTGCGCAATACCATCCTCCAGCTGCGCGGCATCGACACCTACCGTGAGTTCATCGAGCGTCACCAAAAGGCGATGGGCAAGCCCGAGTAGTCTCCTGGCTGGCTCACTTGTGGCCAGAAAGGGTGCGGTACGGGCACTGCTTCTTGACGCATACCGCGTACAGCGACAACGAGTGCTCCTGCAACTCGAAGCCCCGCTGTTGCGCGATCGACTTCTGGCGCTTCTCGATCTCGGTATCGACGAACTCCTCCACTCGCCCGCAGTCCAGGCACACCAGATGGTCGTGGTGCTTACCTTCGTTGAGCTCGAAGACCGACTTACCTGCCTCGAAGTGGTTACGCGAAAGGATGCCAGCCTGCTCGAACTGCATCAGCACGCGGTATACGGTGGCCAAGCCGACATCGGAGCCTTCGGCGAGAAGATGCTTGTACACATCCTCCGCAGTCATGTGACGCTGGCTGCTGCGCTGGAAGACTTCAAGGATCTTGATACGCGGCAGGGTGGCTTTCAGGCCGCTGTTCTTGATCTCTTCGGCGTTGGTCATGGGTACTCCGCGGCGGGCCGGCGCTGCTGGGGCACCGGCTAGAATGATTCGATGATATCGGGGGTTCATGCCCTCATGCCCCTGTCGGGTCCTCGCATTCCGCCCATGCGTCTCTTCATTCGCTTCATGCCGCTGCTGGCCGGTGCCTCCGTCTTGCTTGCTGGCTGCCAGTCGCTGCGGTCCTCGGACAGCTTCTTGGGCTTCATCACGCCCTACAGGGTCGAGGTGGTGCAGGGCAACGTGGTCACGCGGGAACAGGCCGAGCTGGTCAAGCCGGGTATGAGCCGCGCACAGGTGCGCGACATCCTCGGCTCGCCGCTCCTGGCCGATGTGTTCCATGCCGATCGCTGGGACTACGTGTTCACCATTCGACGGCAGGGCACCGAGCCGCAGCGGCGCGCCGTGGTCGTGCGTTTCGACGGCGAACTGCTCAAGAGCATCGACACCGGCGGCGATCTGCCGGCGGAGCGTGAGTTCGTCGCGTCCATCGACACCTTCAAGACCTCGCGCAACGCGCCCCCGCTGGAACTGACCGAAGAGCAGATCAAGGCTCTGCCGGTGCCCCAGGAGCCCGCTGCAGGGCAAGCTGTCGCCCCCGCCGCACCGCCTGGGCGCGCCTACCCGCCTTTGGAGCCTCGATAAATGAATCGTTTGCGCGTTGCGGTGGCCGGTGCGTCCGGTCGCATGGGGCACATGTTGATCGAGGCGGTGAGCGCTGATCCTGATGCCGTGCTGACCGGTGCACTCGACGTCGCGGGCAGTCCCGCGGTAGGCCAGGATGCGTGTGCCTTCCTCGGCCGCACGAGCGGCGTGCATGTCACGTCGGACCTGCGCGCGGGGTTGGCCGAGGCGCAGGTGCTGATTGATTTCACCCGCCCCGAAGGAACGCTCGCCCATCTCGCGGTGTGTCGCGAACTGGGCGTCAAGGCCGTCATCGGCACCACGGGTTTCAGCGAGACGCAGAAGGCTGGGATCGCCGAACATGCCCGCCACGTCGCCATCGTCATGGCGCCCAACATGAGTGTGGGCGTGAACGTCGTGCTGAAGCTGCTCGACATGGCCGCGCGCGCGCTCAGTCATGGCTACGACATCGAGGTAATCGAGGCGCACCATCGGCACAAGGTCGATGCGCCCAGCGGCACTGCGCTCGCGATGGGCGAGGTGGTGGCTCGTGCGCTCGGTCGCGACCTCCAGCAGTGCGCGGTTTACGGCCGCGAGGGCATCACTGGCGAGCGTGATCCTTCGACCATCGGCTTCGCCACCATCCGCGGCGGCGACATCGTGGGTGACCACACAGTGCTGTTCGCGGGCACGGGCGAGCGCATCGAGATTACGCACAAGGGCTCGAGCCGCGCCACCTACGCGCAGGGCAGCTTGCGTGCGGCCCGCTTCCTGGCGAGCAAGCCCAACGGCCTGTTCGGCATGCAAGACGTGCTGGGCCTGCAATGACCGGCCTGGCGCAGTTCTGGCAGCAGGGCGATGCCATCTCGCGCGGTGTAGCCGCGCTGCTGCTCGCAATGTCGGTGAGCGCGTGGATCGTCATCTTCTGGAAGGGTTGGTTGCTCCGGCGCGTTCGCCGAGACATGGCTCGCGCGGTGCCGGCGTTCTGGTCGGCACCCGACCTGCAGTCTGGACGCGAGAGGCTAGCCGTGTTCGATCGCGAAGGCGTGCTTACGCCGCTGTTGAGCGCAGCCACGGCCAGCCCCGCCGACAACACCCTCGAAGCGCGCGGCCATGTGGATTCGCAGCTCACGCGTCGCCTGCGAGACGCGCTGCATGCCGTGCTTCGGCAGTTGCAGTTCGGCCAGGTGTTGCTGGCATCCATCGGTAGCACGGCGCCCTTCATCGGCCTGTTCGGCACGGTGTGGGGCATCTACCACGCGCTGATCAGCATTTCAGCGGGCGGCTCGATCACCATCGATCGCGTGTCCGGACCGGTGGGTGAGGCCCTGGTAATGACTGCGGCCGGGCTGGCGGTGGCGATCCCCGCAGTGCTGGCATACAACGTGTTCGGCAAGCAAGTAGGCGCCTGCGAGGCGGAGCTTGAAGGCTTCGCGCACGACTTGCGCGAGATGATCACTGATGCGGCAGCCGGCGACGCTGCACGCGCGGCCTGAAGGCGCGTTCGTGGCGTTCGGGCGGTTGGAGCGCAGCAGCGGGCCGTCGCCCATGAGCGACATCAACATGACGCCGCTCATCGACGTGATGCTTGTGCTGCTCGTGATCTTCATGGTCGCCGCGCCACTCATGACCTCCAGCCTCAAGCTGGATTTGCCGCGTAGCGCTGCGGCGCAGCCCGCCGACACGCCGCTGTTCGTTGCGGTGGCCATCGACCCCACCGGGCGCCTGTATTTCGGCGAGCAGGCGGTGGAGCCCGAGCAATTTGCCCGCCGCCTGGCCGAAGCGGCTCAGCGCGACCCGCACGCGGAGGTGCAACTGCGTGCCGACCGCAGCGTTCCGTATGGTCGCGTGGCCGAATTGATCGGTGTGGTGCAGAAGGCCGGGCTGAGTCGCATCGGCTTCGTAACCGTGCCTCCTTCCGCGTCCGGCAAGCCCTGATACGGCGGCGCGAACGGTGGCGCGACGCTTGCGCCTGCTGTGCGCCGTCACCGGCGCGCGCAAGGGCCATTCCTATAATCGCGCGGACTTTTTCAAGGCGCGGCGCCACGGCCTTCCCCCCCATGAACCCAGACTTCAAACCGGACGAGATTGAGCGTGCTGCGCAGGCCGCGTGGAATGCGAGCGACGCCTATCGCGTGAGCGAGGATGCGAGCAAGCCCAAGTTCTATGCCTGCTCGATGCTGCCGTACCCGAGTGGCAAGCTGCACATGGGGCACGTGCGCAACTACACCATCAACGACATGATGGCGCGCTACCTGCGTATGAAGGGCTATAACGTGCTCATGCCCATGGGCTGGGACGCATTCGGTCTGCCGGCAGAGAACGCCGCCATCGACAAGGGCGTGGCACCCGCGCGCTGGACACGCGACAACATCGCCGACATGAAGTCGCAGATGCAGCCGCTGGGGCTGGCCTTCGACTGGTCGCGCGAGATCGCCACCTGCGATCCCGGCTATTACAAGTGGAACCAGTGGTTCTTTCTGAAGTTGCTGGAAAAGGGCCTGGCCTATAAGAAGACACAGGTCGTCAACTGGGATCCGGTGGACCAGACGGTGCTTGCCAACGAGCAGGTAGTCGACGGCAAGGGATGGCGTAGCGGCGCGCCCGTCGAGCGGCGCGAGATCCCGGGCTACTACCTGGCCATCACGCGCTACGCGGAGGAATTGCTGGCCAATGTCACCGATTCCTCGAGCCCCAATTTCCTAAGCGGCTGGCCGGAGCGCGTGCGGCTGATGCAGGAGCACTGGATCGGCCGCAGTGAAGGGGTGCGGTTCGCCTTCACGCACGACATCCGCGATGACCAGGGCGCCCTGATCCAGGACGGTCGCATGTGGGTCTTCACCACGCGGGCCGACACCGTCATGGGTGTCACCTTCTGTGCCGTGGCGTCCGAGCATCCGCTGGCCCTCCATGCCGCACGCGATAACCCCAAGCTTGCCGCTTTCATCGAGCAGTGCCGCAAGGGCGGCACCAGCGAGGCCGAACTTGCGCTGCGCGAGAAGGAGGGCATGCCCACGGGTCTGTTCTTCACGCACCCCCTCACCGGCGAGAACGTCGAGGTGTGGGTGGGCAACTACGTGCTCATGAGCTACGGCGACGGCGCCGTCATGGGGGTCCCAGCGCACGATGAACGCGACTTCGCCTTCGCCAAGAAGTACGGCATCGACATCCTGCAGGTCATCCATGTCGACGGCGAGGCGGAGTTCAGCTACGACCACTGGCAGGAGTGGTATGCCGACAAGGAGCGCGGCATCACCATCAACTCCGATCTGTTCAGCGGCATGAGCTACCAGATGGCGGTGGATGCCATCGCCAAGGCGCTCGCGGCGAAGGGCCTGGGCGGGAAGAAGACCACTTGGCGACTGCGCGATTGGGGCATCAGCCGGCAGCGCTACTGGGGCACGCCGATTCCGATCATCCACTGCCCGTCGTGCGGCGACGTGCCGGTGCCCGAGGAGGACCTGCCGGTGATGCTGCCCGAAGACCTCATCCCGGACGGGACGGGCAACCCTCTCAACAAGAGCGAAGAGTTCCTGCATGTCGAGTGTCCGCGCTGCGGCAGCGCAGCCCGGCGCGAGACCGACACCATGGACACCTTCGTGGACTCGTCGTGGTACTACATGCGGTACTGCTGCCCGGACAGCGACGCCGCCATGGTCGACGAGCGCAACGACTACTGGATGCCGATGGACCAGTACATCGGCGGCATCGAGCACGCGGTGCTTCACCTACTGTATGCGCGCTTCTGGACCAAGGCCATGCGCGACATCGGCCTCGTCAAGTTCGACGAGCCGTTCACACGCCTGTTCACGCAGGGCATGCTGCTCAACGAGTCGTTCTACCGGGAGGGCGACAACGGCAAGAAGCACTGGTTCTACCCCAGTGAAGTCGAGGTCCGCTATGACGACAAGGGCCATCCCGTGGGCGCTGCCGCGCGTGCGGATGGCCAGCCGGTGACGCTGGGCGGTATCGAGAAGATGTCGAAGTCGAAGAACAACGTGGTGGAGCCGCGCGACATCATTGCCCGCTTCGGCGCCGACACGGCACGGTTGTTCACGATGTTCGCCGGGCCGCCCGACCAGAGCGCTGCGTGGTCCGATACCGGCGCCGAAGGCGCCTTCCGCTACCTTCGCCGGCTGTGGAACTTCGCGGTGCGCCATGCCGAGCGCATCCGCGCGGCGGGCGATCTGTACGAGGGCGTGAGTGCGGGCGGGCGTGAGCTGCGGCGCGAGGTGCATCAGCTGCTGCGCCAGGTCGGCCACGACTATGACCGTCTCCAGTACAACACCGTCGTGTCCGGCGCGATGAAGCTGCTCAACGCACTGGAAGGTGCCACGCTGCCGGCCAGCCCGGTTGACGACGCGGCGCTGCGCGAAGGCATGGGCATCCTGCTGCGCGCGGTGTACCCGGCCGCGCCGCACATCGCCTATGTCCTGTGGCGGGAGCTGGGTTTCGAGCGCGCGCTGGGCGACCTGTTGGATGCACCGTGGCCGCAGGTCGACGATGCTGCGCTGGTGCAAGACGAGATCGAGTACGTGCTGCAGATCAACGGAAAGCTGCGTGGCTCGGTGAAAGTGGCGGCCGGCGCCGACCCGGCCGCCATCGAGGCGGCTGCACTGGCCAGCCCCGAGTTCGTGCGCTTCGCCGAGGGTAAGCCCGTCAAGAAGGTGGTGGTGCCGCCCGGCCGGCAGCTGATCAACGTGGTGGTCTGAGTCGAGGTGAACGAATCGCATATGCGCGCTGTGGCTCGCCGCCGCCTGTTGCTTGCGGGTGCGAGCACGTTGCTGGGCGGCTGCGGCTTTGAACTCCGCCGCGCGCCCGAGCTGGCGTTCCGCACCATCGCGCTGACCGGCTTCGACCGCTACTCGCCGCTGGCGCAGGAGCTGCGCATGCTGATCGATGCGAGCCAGACGACCACCGTGGTGCCTGCGGTGTCGCAAGCTCAGGTGGTCATGGAGGCGCTGGTCGACAACCGCGAGCGCAGCGTCGTGGCCAGCACGGCAGCGGGCGAAGTGCGCGAACTGCAACTGCGCGCTCGCCTGCAATTCCGCCTGCTCAACGCAGCGGGCCGTGAACTCATCGCGCCCACCGAGATCCTGCGCACTCGCGACATGAGCTACCGGGAGAGCCAGGCGCTCGCCAAGGAACAGGAAGAGTCGCAGCTGTTTCGCATCATGCAGAGCGACATCGTGTCGCAGGTGATGCGGCGCCTGGCCGCTTTGCGGTCGATCTGATGCAGCTGCGCCTCGATCAGTTCGCAGCGCACCTCCAGAAGGGCCTGCGACCGCTGTATACGCTGTGGGGCGACGAACCGCTCCTTGCGCAGGAAGCGGCCGACGCCATACGCGCGGCGGCCCGGGCAGCTGGGCACACCGAGCGCCAGGTGCACCACGTCAGCGGTGCGCATTTCAACTGGAGCGGGCTGCTGGGCGCGGCACAGGAGATGAGCCTGTTCGCCGAGCGGCAGCTGATCGAGATCCGTATCCCCTCCGGCAAGCCGGGCAAGGACGGCTCCGAAGCGTTGCAGCGCTACAGCCAAGCACTGTCGGAGGATGTGGTCACCGTCGTCCATCTGCCGCGCCTCGACCGTCAGCAACAGGCCAGTGTTTGGTTCACGGCACTCGATGCCGCAGGTGTCTCGATACGCATTGACCCGATAGACCGCAAGGCGCTGCCGGCGTGGATTGCGCAGCGGCTCGCGGCGCAGGGGCAGCGCGTGCCGGGCGGGGAGGAGGGGCAGCGGCTGCTCGCCTTTTTCGCCGACCGTGTCGAAGGTAACCTGCTGGCCGCCCACCAGGAGATCCAGAAGCTCGCCCTGCTGTATCCGGCGGGCGAACTGGGCTTCGAGCAGGTCGAGCGGGCAGTGCTCGACGTCGCGCGCTACGACGTCTTCAAGCTCGGCGAGGCGGTGCTCGCGGGCCAGGTAGGGCGGGCCCTGCGTATGCTCGACGGTCTCCAAGCCGAGGGCGAGGCGGCCGTGCTGGTGCACTGGACACTGGCCGAGGACATCCGTGCGCTTAAGCGCGTGAAGGACGCGCTGGCCGCCGGCCGCGCGCTCCCCGTCGCGCTGCGCGAGGCTCGCGTGTGGGGCATCAAGGAGCGCTTGTTCGAGCGGGTGTTGCCGACGCTCGGCGCCCCTGTGCTGGCTGAGCTGCTGCAGGCGGCGCAGGTGTGCGATGGGCTGGTCAAGGGCCTCAGGCATCCTCAATGGCCTGCCGACCCCTGGCAGGGCTTGAAGCGCCTCGTGCTGCTGACGCTCCAGTGGACCGCGGCATCGCGCGCCGGCGAGCGGCTGGCCCTCGTGCCCGCCTGACCTTCAGCGGCCGCTAGTGCAGTGTTTCGCACTCCGTGGAACTTAAGAAAACCGATGGATTTGTCGCCCTGGCTAGGCGCAATCCTCGCAATCCTCGCGATACCCGCAGGTATCGCGAGGATTTGCACCGACTCCAAGACGGCAAAGACGCGGTTTTATGTTCCACGGAGTGTGAAACACTGCACTAGGTCAGGCGGCGCCGCAGGTGGTTGTAGGACAGCACAACCTCCCCCGCGGCGACTTATCCGACCGATTAGCGAACGTATCGGCCAGTAGACTGGCCGGGTCCTGGGGGATCAGTCGGGAGCACACAACGGCCCAAGGAGCCCGCCGTGTCCCATCCGTTCGCATCTGGTACTCGTTTCCGCTTGCTTGCACTTTTCTCGGCCACCTGTGCCCTCGCCGCTTGCGGCGGTGGAGGCGGAGGCGGCGATTCCGAGGCGCCGGCCGCGGGGGGCGCGGGCGAGCCCCTGGCTCCGGTGGCTTACGCCGATTGCATGCGCGACCCGAGCGGGGTCAACCATACCTATCTCAACGCGGCGCGGCCTCGCGTGGAGTGGCGTGACGCGAGTTTCCTTGGCGTGGCCGCCACCGCCCGCCGCGAGTTCGTGAGTTCGAGTGCGAGCACGCCTACGCGGGTGTGGTACTACCGCTTCGACAGCACATCGAACACGGTGGACACCTTGGGCTATGAGGAGCTGGATGGCAGCGGGAACGTGACCCGGCGCGAGCAGTATGAGGGCTGGTCGCACTCCACCGACCTCGCGGAAGGGCAGACCGAAGTGGTGAACCATACGGTCCGCACCCTGGTGCCGGCCGGGCAGGCGGACCTGAGCCGCCGCGTCACCCTCGTGTACCAGGGCAACGAGGTCATCAGCCTGCCCGGCGGTCGGCTCAACACATGCAAGGTGCGGTCGACCATCGAGCGGCTGACGGGCACCACGCAGGGCCAGGAGTCGGTGGAGACCTCGCACTTCTCCCCTGGCCTGGGCGTCGTGAAGAGCTACTACACGCCCACGCTCACAACCTTCAGTGACCGCAACCAGACCTACCTCACCGAACTCGCATCAACGAGCGCCAGTCTCTCGCTGGCCGCGCCGAATGCGGATGCGGCGCCCACGCTCGCACAGTGCAGCCAGCTTTCGCCGGGGCAAGACCTGAAGATCTCAGCTTCCAGCCCCATCGAGGCGAACACCGCATCGGCGACCATCTTCGCTTCGACCTTCAACGGCGCCTCGGCGCTTGCAGTCGTGTGGCGCAATGCGACCAGCGATGCGCGCGCCAGGATTGACTACTTCGACCCCGCGGTCGGCTTCCTGCGCTACGCGGGCAACGAGTTCTACGGCAGTGCGAACGATGTGCTCCAGACCCGCGTCGTACGCTCCGGGCGTCCTGACCTGCGCTCCACGCCGGTGCTGGGCACGACAAGCTACACGGAGACTTTCACGGTCACCGTGCCCGCCAACGGAGGGGCGAGTGCCAGCAACGACAGATTCACCTTCGAGGGTTACGCGAAGGTGACCACGCCCGCCGGCATGTTCGACACCTGCAAGGTCCGCTTCGACTACCAGGACGGCCTGGTCGAGACCTACTACTTGGCGCCCAACCTCTACTGGGTGCGGCTGGACGCCACGAGCAACGGCGTGCGTGCCACGCGCGAGCTGATTTCGCGCTGATCGAGACTGAGAGGTGCAATGAATCCGGCGCGGCCGAGCAGCGAGCCAGAACGTGCCCAGTCAAGGCGCACACCCCAGCCGTAGCGCGAGCTACGGCGACGACCATTTGCAAAGCCGAATGGCCGCGTTTTGTGATGAGCGGGCATGTCGGATTGGTTCAACCTGCTCAGCCCTGCACTGCCGCGCGCAGGAGCCGCAGGGCCTCTTTTACGCTGGATCGACGCACTGCAAAGCGGTCTCCGTCAAACTGCCAGCGTGTGGCGGCTGCGCCGTGAGTCCGTGTCGCTGTGGCGATACATACCGTGCCGACCGGCTTGCCCGGTGTGGCGCCACTGGGCCCCGCGATGCCGGTCACGGCCACGGCGACATCGGCCTTTGAGTGCGCAAGTGCGCCTTCGGCCATGGCGCAGGCTACCGGTTCGCTCACGGCGCCGTGGCGCTCGATCAGGGCGGCCCCCACGCCGAGCGTCTCGGTCTTGGCGGCATTGGAGTAGGTGACGTAGCCCTGCTCGAACCAGTCGCTGGAGCCCGACACGGAGGTGCAGGCCGCGGCGATGAGCCCGCCGGTGCATGACTCGGCCGCGCACATCGTCCATCTGCGGGTCTTCAGCACACAGGCCAATGCGGTCACCTCTCGGGCGGTCTCTTCGTCAAGCTCGTTCACCACCATCTCCACAGCGCCAACATCAGCAGCGTGCACAGCGCCGCCACCAAATCGTCGAGCAGGATGCCCAGCCCCTGCCGCCAGCCAGGGGCCTCGCCTTTGCGGGGCTTGAAGAGCCGGTCGGCCCAGGCCACCGGCCCAGGCTTGGCGGCGTCGAAGGCGCGAAACAGCAGGAAGGCGGCCAGCTGCATGCCGAAGGAGGCGGGCATCACCAGCCAGAGCACGATCCAGAACGCAAGGATCTCGTCCCAGACGATCGCACCGGGGTCGGCGACCGCGATGTGGCGGGCGGTGAGGGTGCATGCCCACCAGCCAGCCAGCAGGCCGGCGACCACGAGGCCTCCCCAGCGCAGGTCGTTCATCCAGGGCTGCAGCACCACGAAGCTGAGCCAGGCCCACAAGGTGCCCATGGTTCCTGGGGCCACGGGCGACAGCCCGCTGCCAAAGCCCAGGGCCACGAGGTGTGCGGGGTGGCCGACGAGAAAGCGCGCCGAGGGCCGTCGCGGCTTGGCGGGGGCGTGCAGCACGTCCTGGTTCATGCTCATACGCGGAAATGGTCGAAGGAGGCATAGCGGTCCTGCACCGCCTCGCCGCGCCGGTCGATGAGGCGCAGCCCGTGCGTGCGCTCGATGCATCCGATTCGCGTAACGGTCACGCCGGTGCGGGCCGCTGCCCCGTGCACCTCGCCGGCACATTCGCGGGGTGCGGTGAAGGCCAGTTCGTAGTCGTCGCCGCCGGAAAGGGCGCACAGCCGCTGCAGCGCGAGCGGCTGGGTCGCGAGCACGGCGCTGCGGGGCACGGCGTCGACGTCGACCGTGGCACCCACGCCCGAGCGTTCGAGAATGTGCGACAGGTCGCCCAGCAATCCGTCGGACACGTCGATCGCGCTGTGGACGAGGCCCCGCAACGCGATGCCGAGCGCGACGCGCGGCGCGGGGCACTCCATGGCGAGCCGCGCGTGCTCGAATGCTGCAGCGTCGAGTGACACGTTTCCGCGAAAGGCCTCCAGCGCCAGGCGCGCATCGCCCACGACGCCGCTCACGTAGATGTCGTCGCCGGCCTGAGCACCCGAGCGCAGCAGCGCCGCGCCGGGGGGCACCTCGCCGAACGCGGTGATGCACACGCTAAGCGGCCCCTGTGTCGTGTCGCCGCCCACCAGCTCGCAGCCGTGGGCGTCGGCCAGTGCAAAGAGCCCGCGCGAGAAGCCTTCGAGGAACGGCGCCTGCGCGTGAGGCAGTGCAAACGCGAGGGTGAACGCAAGCGGTTCGGCGCCGCACGCAGCCAGGTCGCTCAGGTTGACGGCCAGGGCCTTGTGCCCGAGGCGCTCGGGCCGCACAGTAGATAGGAAGTGCCGCCCCTCGACCAGCATGTCACTGGACACGCTCAGCTGCATCCCGCTGCGCGGTGCCAACAGCGCGCAGTCGTCACCCACGCCGAGGACGGCTCGCCGCCCGGGACGCGTGAAGTACCTTTTGATGAGATCGAACTCGCCCAGGGACATCGGGTCATTGTCGCCGCAGGCGGGATATCAGGACAGCGCCGGGATCGCTGAACCCTCAGTCATCCTGCCCCCGCAGCACGTTAGCGAGCTCGACCGCGGAGCGGACATCCATCTTCTCGAAGACCCGCGAGCGGTGCACTTCGACCGTGCGCACGCTGATGTCGAGCTCATCAGCGATGAGCTTGTTGGGCCGGCCTTCCACCACTAGGCGCATGACATCGCGCTCGCGGTCCGTCAGTTCGGCCAGCCGCCGTGCCATGGACCGCGCGCCGTGGTGCTTCCGGATGGCCTCGGCGCTGCACTGCAGGGCCTGCTCGACACGGTCCACCAGCGCGTTGTCGTTGAAGGGCTTTTCCACGAAGTAGAAGGCGCCGCGCTTGACGGCCGCTACAGCAGTGGGCACGTCACCATGTCCGGTAAGAAAGATCACCGGCAGCACACCGAGCAGCTTGCGCTCGATCAGCCTTTCGAACAGGACCAGGCCGCTGGTGCCGGGCATGCGCACGTCCAGGAGCAGGCAACCGGGTGAGTCGGGCCAGCCCTCGGGGCGCGCGTCCAGCATGGCCTCGAAGTCCTCGGCACTGGCGTAACCCTCGGACAGCAGGCGGCGCGTGCGCAGGAGCCAGGCCAGGGCTTCCCGCACGACGTCTTCGTCATCGACAAGATAGACGGTGGATAGCCCCATCCTGGGGGCGGGAAGCGGCGTCATGGCGTGGTCGGTTGGATATCGCGCGGTTCCGTGCGCGGGGGTGCAGGCCGCGGCTGAGCGCTGTCGGCGGGAAGGGTAAACCGGAACGCGGTCTCCGTGCCAGCCCCGTCCGGCGAGGGCCCGTGCCCAAAGTCCAGCGCCCCGCCATGCTGTTCGACGACCGTGCGGCACAGGCTCAGTCCCAGGCCCATGCCTTCCTTGCGCGTGGTGAAGAACGGAGTGAACAGCCGCTGCGCTGCGTCCGGCGGCACGCCGGGGCCGTGGTCGATCACGCTGATCGTGACCCAGCTCGGATGCGTCTGCCGCACGCGGATGACGAGCTGGCGCCTTTCCGGCGGCGTGGCCTCCTCCATGGCCTGCACGCCGTTGCGCGTGAGGTTGAGCAGCACCTGCTCGACCATCGTGCGGTCGCACACCGCGCGCGGCACGGGTGTTGGCATGTCGACCTCCACGCGCGAGCCGCTCTTTCGGGCCTGCAGCCTCACGAGCGGCAGCACGGCGTCGACCAGCACGTCGCACCGCACTGCCTCGCGCATCTGGTCGTGCCGTCGCACGAAGTTGTGCACGCTCTTGATCACCCGGCCGGCGCGCTCGGCCTGCTCGGCGATGCGCTCGGCGGCCTGGCGCAGCAGGGCGAAGGTCTCCGCGTCATGCCCGCGCGATTGCATCAGGTTGATGGAGCCCGCGGCGTAGCTGGCAATCGCTGCCAGCGGCTGGTTCAGCTCATGGCTGACCAGGGAGGCCATCTCACCCACCGTGGCCAGCCTCGCGGTGGCCTGCAGCCGCTCCTGCTGCTGGCGCGCGATCTCCTCGACGTGGCGCTGATAGCTCACATCGAGCACCGCGCTCATCCAGCCGGTATGCCGCCCGGTACCGTCGACGAGCGGGGCCTCGAAGATCAGCACAGAGAAGCGCTCGCCGCCCTTGCGCTGGAAGGTGGTCTCGAAGCCTTCACGGGCCGTCTGCCGGGCCTGTTCGCTGGATGTCTCCATGCTCAGCCGCAGCGCCTGTCGCCGGGCGTACTCGGCCACCAGCTCGTGAGGCCAGTACGGCGGCGTCGTCTTGCCCATCATCTCCTCGGCCGAAAACCCGACCATGTGGCAAAACGACGGGTTTACGTAGGTGATCCGACCTGCGAGGTCGCGTGCGCGCAAGCCGGTGACGAGCGAGTCCTCCATCGCCTTGCGAAACGCCAGCGATTCCGCCAGCGCCCGCTCGGCACGTGCACGCTTGCGCACATCTCGCACGAGGAGCACGACCACGCCGAACAGCACCAGCGACAGGCCGAGCACGAGCGCGACAACCAGGTTGGGGATGAGGCTCGGGCTGCCGGCGCCACTGTCGACGCGCAACTGCAGGGTCATGCCCGGCAGGTCAAGGACGCGCTCGGACACGTACACCCCGGCGCCACGGATCAGCCCGACGCGCGCCAGGCGTGTGCCGTCGCCCTCGATGAATGACAGCTCGTGGCTGCGCATGATCTCGTTGCCCACCGCCTCGCTCAGTGCCCCGCCCAGCGATAGGGTGACCGCCATGAAGCCGCGTACCTGGCCTGCCCTCACGACCGGCAGGCACACATCCATCACTTCCACCCCGAGGCCACTGGGCAGCGGAACAAAGTAGCTGCGCGAGTACGACGGACTGCCATTCCTCAACGCCGCGCTGCACGCCACCTCGGTGTCGAGGTCCATGTCCTCGCGACCGATGCGCGCGAAGAGCCTGGCGTGGAAAGGCGAGTCGATCGCGTCGGTGACGCGGTGCTGCAGATCGCGCAGCTCGATGTGCATCAGCTCCGGTGTGCGCCGAAGCAAGTCGCCGGCGTCCGCATGCCACTGGTCCGGGGGCGGCTGGTTCCACAGTAGCCCTTGCAGGCTTTGCAGTTGCCGTGACAGCAGCTGCCGGACGTCGGCCGCCACGGCAGCGGACACCGCCTCCACCTGCTCCTGCGTGCGTGCGCGCTCGTAGTTGATCGTGAGCCATACCAGCGCGGACTGGGCCACCACGAGCAGGCCGACCAGGGCGCCCCAAAGGAGCGTGCGCTTGAGGCGCAGCGCAGTGAACCTGGAATGCGGAGCTGCCGATGCGCCCATAGGACTTGCAGTATTGCGGATCCAGTTGCGCCGCGGATACGCAGTTTTGCGCATGGTCGGGTGCGCTCGCCCTTTGCATGACGTGACATGCGCGCTCCTACAATGCCGGTCCCACGTTGCCTTCACCCGCAGCGGGCCATCCCACGCGAGACGCCACATGTCCGACCAAGAGAAGCGTGCCGAGCTGCGCCGCGCAGCCCTCGAGTACCACGAGTTCCCGATCCCTGGCAAGGTGGCCATCGTCGCCACCAAGCAGCTCATCAACCAACGCGACCTCGCACTGGCCTACTCGCCCGGCGTGGCGGCGGCTTGCGAGGAGATCGTGGCCGATCCCTTCAATGCCTTCCGCTACACCTCGCGCGGCAACCTGGTGGCGGTCATCACCAACGGCACCGCCGTGCTGGGCCTCGGCGACATCGGCCCGTTGGCCGCCAAGCCGGTGATGGAAGGCAAGGGGGTGCTGTTCAAGAAGTTCGCCGGCATCGACGTGTTCGACATCGAGCTGCAGGAGAGGAACCTCGACAAGTTGGTGGACATCATCGCCGCGCTGGAGCCAACGTTCGGCGGCGTCAACCTCGAGGACATCAAGGCCCCCGACTGCTTCTACGTGGAGCGGCGGCTGCGCGAGCGCATGAAGATTCCGGTCTTCCACGACGATCAGCATGGCACTGCCATCGTGGTCGGCGCGGCGTTGCTCAACGCCCTGAAGGTCACGGGCAAGGACATCAAGCAAATCAAGCTGGTGACCTCCGGTGCCGGCGCTGCGGCGCTCGCCTGCCTGAACTTGTTGCTCAAGCTCGGCCTGCCGCGCGAGAACATCTGGGTCACCGACCTTGCTGGGGTGGTCTACGAGGGCCGCGCCGAACTGATGGACGAGGACAAGGCCCTGTTCGCGCAGAAGACATCGTTGCGCACGCTGTCCGAGGTCATCGACGGCGCGGACGTCTTCCTGGGGCTGTCGGCTGGAGGCGTGCTCAAGCCGGACATGGTCGCGAAGATGAAAGCCACCCCCATCGTCTTCGCGCTGGCCAATCCCACGCCGGAGATCCTGCCCGAAGAGGTGAAGTCGGTGCGCCCCGACGCGCTCATCGCCACCGGCCGTACGGACTACCCGAACCAGGTCAACAACGTCCTGTGCTTCCCGTACATCTTCCGAGGCGCGCTGGATTCCGGTGCAACGACCATCACGGTCGAAATGGAGATCGCCGCGGTGCATGCCATCTCCGATCTCGCGCAGGCCGAGCAGAGCGAGGTGGTTGCTGCCGCCTATGCCGGCGCCACGCTGAGCTTCGGCCCGGAGTACCTCATCCCCAAGCCGTTCGATCCCCGGCTCATGATGAAGATCGCGCCCGCGGTGGCCAAGGCGGCCGCCGAGTCGGGCGTGGCGCTGCGTCCCATCGAGGACATGGATGCCTACCGGGAGAAGTTGCAGACCTTCGTCTACGCCTCTGGCACGACGATGAAGCCCATCTTCCAGCTGGCCAAGCGGGCGGCGCACAAGCGCATTGCCTACGCCGAGGGCGAGGAGGAGCGGGTGTTGCGCGCCGTTCAGGTCGTGGTGGACGAGGGCCTGGCGCGTCCGGCGCTGATCGGGCGTCCGGACGTGATCGCGCAGCGCTGCGAGAAGTTCGGCCTGCGGCTGCGGGCCGGGATTGATTACGACCTCATCAACACGGAGCATGATGGACGCTACCGTGACTACTGGCAGACCTATCACCGCATGACCGCGCGCAAAGGCGTCACAGCCCAGCTCGCGAAGATCGAGATGCGGCGCCGTCTTACGCTCATCGCCGCGATGATGCTGCACAAGGGCGAGGTCGACGGCATGCTCTGCGGCACCTGGGGCACCACCAGCCTGCACCTGCACTACATCGATCAGGTGATTGGCCTGCGCGAAGGCGCCAAGACCTACGCGTGCATGAACGGGCTCATCTTGCCGAACCGCCAGATCCAGCTCGTCGACACCCACGTCAACTACGATCCCACGGCCGAGCAACTGGCCGAGATCACCGTGATGGCGGCTGAAGAGATGATGCGCTTCGGCTTGCAGCCGAAGGCGGCGCTGCTGTCGCATAGCAACTTCGGGTCGTCCAACCAGCCCTCTGCCGTGAAGATGCGCGAAGCGCTCGCCATCCTGCACCGCACTGCCCCCTGGCTCGAAGTCGACGGGGAGATGCATGGGGATGCGGCGCTCGATGCCCGCTACCGCCAAGAACTGATGCCGATGAGCACATTGACTGGCGAAGCCAACCTGCTCGTGCTGCCGAACATCGATGCCGCAAATATCGCCTACAACTTGCTGAAGACAGCGGCCGGCGGCGGCATCGCGATTGGCCCCATGCTCCTGGGTGCCGCCAAGCCGGTGCACATCCTCACTCCCTCGGCCACGGTTCGTCGCATCGTGAACATGACTGCACTCACCGTAGCGGACGCCAACGCCGCGCGCTAGACCATTGGCGCGGGCAGTTTTTCACGCTTTTCCCGCGCAATGCTGCCGGCATTAGGAAAGCGCCCGGCCGCCGGCTCGATGAACCAGCCTATCTCACAAGGCCAAGTAAAGGTGTGAGCACAAACTCACAGAGGTCCTGCCCTGCGTAATACTTAGGCAGAGGCTTGAGGTTTTCGGGCCGATTCTGTACCATTTCGCCTTCAGGATTCAGGGAAAACCCGTGTCTCTTTCCGGCCAGGCGAAGGCGTGGCGTGCCCATTTGAGGCGGAACTTGCGATTCTTGTCACGTGCCGCGCAGCCTTGCGCGGCACGTGGGCAGGGTTCAGTGTCAGTCCCGGAAAGAGGCGGTGCGCAAAGTCATCGGGCTGCAGGCCGAGTTCGTCGGGCTGCAGCTTCGAATGTGCCAGCGGTCACATCCCCTACCCGATGAAGCTGATTCACACCCGCGGCTGTCTGGCGCGCCGGAGGGCGAAACTCAGGCAGCCGCAGGTGAGCAGGTTTGTGTAACCGAGGAGGAACGAGGCCATGCTATTGCAGACCGTCCGTCCGAACATTGTTCAATCGATCCGCGCCTATCGCCCGGAGGATCTGCAGCTGGCTGCGCAAGACGTCGGCCAACACTTCCTCTATGCGAACTTGACCGAGGCGCAGTCCAAGCAGGAGGTACTCGACAACATTGCCGAGTCCTTCTTGTTTCCGGCCAGCTGCGGCAAGAGCCTCGATACGCTGTACGACTGCATGACCGACCTGGTCCACAAGGCTGGGCAGCAGCCGGGCTTCGTGGTGGTGCTTGAGCAGTTGCCTGACAACCCACGCTTCGACCGCGAGGCGCGCGAGCAGTTGCTTGATGTGTTCCGTGATGCTGCCGACTTCTGGGCGGAACGGAAAATACCATTCAGGTGTTTCTATTCTTTTCAGTAGCCCGCTCCCAGGAACAAGGGCAATGGGAGCGGGCGGAAGTGGCCCAGAACGTCACGGAAAAGCCGGCCAAGGCTTCGAAGAACGCGGCGAACGCGAGCTTCGGCATGAACATGCCGCTCATGAGCAGTGCCTTTGACACTGCCATGTGGCTCAATGCCGCCTGACGACGATCGATCATCCAGTGCAGCAAAAAGGCGATCTGCGGATCGCCTTTTTTGCGTCCTCGTCGCACGCCTGCCTCCTGTCAGCGTTGCTCAGGCGAGCGCCTGTGCCAACTGCAGGTACTCCGCAACGGGTACTTCCTCCGCGCGCCGCTGCAGGTCAAAGCGACCGGCATAGCCGTGTGACTCCAGCCAGCGCCCCAGGCTGTGGCGTAGCAGCTTGCGCCGCTGGGAGAACGCCACGGCGACGACCTCGCGGAGCACGGCAGCGTCCAGATGCGGCACCTCGGCCAAGGGCACCATCCGCACAACTGCCGAATCGACCCGCGGGGGTGGTTCGAAGGCTTCCGGAGGCACCTCGAACAGCGGCTCTATGTCATAGCGCCACTGCAACATCACGGAAAGCCGGCCGTAGTCCTTGCCCCCCGGTCCGGCGGCCATGCGCTCCACCACTTCCCTTTGCAGCATGAAGTGCTGATCCACGATGTGATCCACTGCCTCCAGCAAGTGGAAGAGCACTGGGGTGGAGATGTTGTACGGCAGGTTGCCGACCACACGCAGCGGCGCACGCATGCGCTGGGCGAGCGCAGTGAAGTCGACCGTGAGTACGTCGGCCTCCACAACATCCAGTTCGGGCCGGCGACGCAAGCGGGCCGCCAGGTCACGGTCGAGCTCAACCACGGTGAGTCGGCCACCGCGCTGCACGAGCGGGTCGGTGAGTGCACCCAGTCCAGGGCCGATCTCGACCAGCGCATCGTCCGGCTGGGGGGCGACGGCGCGAACGATCGCATCGGTGACCGCGATGTCGGCCAGGAAATGCTGACCGAAGCGCTTGCGGGCGACGTGCTTCATGATCGGCGCATCCGCGCCAAGGCAGCCGACCCCATGTCAGGTCGGCGGCTCGCGCATCTCGATGTAGGCGCGTGCCCGTAGGTCTCGCAGCCAGTCGGCGTATGCCTCGCTAAACTTCTGCTCGCGCAGCACGTTGCGCGCCTGCTCGCGCTGCTGCTTCGGATCGAGTTTGATCTGGCGCCGCTCCAGAACCTGGATGAGATGCACGCCAAAGCGCGACACGATGGGGTCAGAGACTCCGCCGATGGGCAGTGCGTCCATCGCCTGCTCGAATTCCGGCACGAACTGCCCCGGCGAAGTCCAACCGAGATCACCCCCTTGCGCGGCGCTACCGTCCTCTGAATTTTCACGCGCGAGCTGCTCAAAGCTGCGGCTGCGAGTGGTCATCAACCCCTTAAGCTCCACGAGCCGCCGCACGGCGGCGTCTTGCGACAGCTGGACGGACGGCCGTAGAAGGATGTGCCGGGCATGCGTTTGCGTGACCGAGAAGGGGCCGCTGTCCTGGCGCTCCACGAGTTTCAGGCCGTGGAAACCTGCGCCGGTGCGCAGCAGGGTCGCCGACATCTCGCCGGGTTGCAGTGGCCGCACGGCTGCGACGAATACGTCGGGCAACCGGTCGGCGGGCCGAAGACCGATGACACCCCCTTGCGCCTTGTTGGCGTCTTCCGAGACCTCGCGCGCCACGGCTTCGAATGGCTCGCCCGCCTTCACGCGCGCAAGCGCCGCTTCCAAACGGGCGCGCCGCTCGGCCACTACCGCATCGCTTGCGCCGTCGGGCACGGTGACCAGGATCTGCGCAATGTTGTACTGCACGGCAGTGCCAGCGTGGGCGCGCTGCTGGTCAAGCAGGCGGTCAATCTCAGCGTCCGTGACGCGGATTCGGCTTTGCACCTCCTGCTCTCGCACTCGCTCTATGAGGATCTGGTCGCGCAAGCCACTGCGAAAGCGTGTGTAGTCGATGCCTTCTGCCGCCAAACGCTCCCGCAGCTGAGGCAGGCTGACCTGGTTCTGCAGGGCGACGCTGGCCACAGCACGGTCGAGCTCGTTCTCGTCCACCCGCTGCCCGCTGTCACGGGCGTGCGTGATGATGACGCGCTCGTCGATGAGCGCATCCAACACCTGCCGTCGCAGGTCCGAGTCGGGCGGCAGCCGGGCGCCTGCGCTCTCGGCGTTCTGCCGCACGCGACCCAGTCGCTGCTCCAGCTCGCTGGCTGTGACGACCTCCTGGTTGACCACGGCAATGATGTAGTCGGCTGTGCGCGGTGTGCTGGCAGTGGTGGGGGCGGTTTGGGCCCGCACGGCAGGCAGTGCCGCGCACAGTGCGGCCACCAGAGCAAGTGCCACCTGCAGTTGGCGGAACTTTCCTCGGTCCTGGCGGGGCTTGGCGTGCAGATCAGTCATAGAAGCTTGTCGTCGCAGCGGCGGGTTGTCCGTCGCGCAGGAGCCGGTAGCCTGGGATATTGTCTTTCAACACCCCGAGCGGATTGGAGCCGAGCCGCGACAGCCCCACAAGTTCCAGCTGGAGCAGGAGCCGGGTGGTGGCCTCGCTGCGGCCCGTGGACAACCGCTCGGCAACGACGCGGCCAATCCAGCATTCCGCGTCGTACTCGAAGCCGACGATGGAGTCGGTGATGCGGCTGTCGCGCATGCTGTAGTTGATGCGGCCGACACCGTAGAAGCTGCCGCCGCAGGACTTCGCCCGGCCCTCGCTTGAGCGAGGCGACTGCGGCCCTGGTCCGTAGATCGGCCATTGCCAGCCCAGTTCCAGCTGCTCACTCAGGCTGCGTGCCAAACGGTAAGTGAGGTTGACGGTGCGAAACGGCCCCGGTGAGTAGCGCATGCTGTAGATGGAGCGCATAACGCGCCGGATGTCCGGGCTGTATTGCACCGACGCATCGAAGGCCCAACGAGGCACCAGCATGCTGGAACCGGTCAGCAGCACATCGGAAAAGCGCTGGGTCAGGGGCTCCCCTTCCGGCGTGACGCGCTGGTTGCGAAACAGGTAGCGCTGCACCGCGCCCAACCGGGCCTCCTCGGCGCCGGTGTCCGGGTTAAGAAGCCGCGTAGTGAGACCGGCGGTGAGCTGATGCGCATCGGACACCCGGTCGACGCCCGAGAACGCGTTGTCGGTGTAGATCGACTCGAAGTTGAAATCCTTCGATGCGGAGTCGAAGTTGGGCAGCCGCGACTGGTCGCGAAATGGGGTGTTGACGTAGAGGAGCCGGGGCTCGAGCGTTTGCCGCACCTTGCTGCCGAACCACTGCGCGTCACGCTCAAGCACCCACGCACTATCTAGGCTGAACGAGGGGATCACGCGGCCGGCGTGACGCCGACCATCGCTGAGCGGCTGCTGCAACGAGTAGGACGCGGCATTCACCGTCAGGCGTGGCGTCACCGCCCAGCCCGGCGTGGCCCACGGCCGGCTCAGCGTGGCGAGCAGGTGGATTCGGGTGCCCTCGGGGCGGCCAGGATCATCCAGCTCGGGTGGCTTGACGAAGCGGTTGAGCTCGCCTTCGACATCCAGCTCGAAGCCCGCAGCGTGCCGCTGCGTGCGGGCACCGATCTGCGGCAGTCGCTCGTACAAGTGCGTGACGAGCGACTGCGGGGTGCTCGATGACTGCGCCGAGTCGATGAGACTTTCGGCATCCTGCAGCACCTGCCAGCGCATGGCGCGCGCATAGGTCGTCCAGCCGGCGAGCGGCTGCACCATGTTGAGCTCAGACAACAGCAACCGCGGGGTGAGGCTGGGCAGCTGGCGCGGAAAGTCCTTCCAGTAGTCATCGTCGGACACGCGCAGCATGCGCAGGTCGAGTCGCGCATCGCGGGGCAGGCCGAGGTGGTGCTGCAGAGACAGGGAATGCCGTGAGCGGCCGATGAGGTCATCGTACGGCAGAAGATCGAAGTTGACGCTGCCGTGGTAGCTCGGCTCCAGGTAGCGGAACTCGCTGCCCAGTGACGCGCCTCGCTTGGTGCTGATCCCCGGAGTGAGCGTCGCATCTCGGTTGGGCGCAATGTTCCAGTAGTAGGGCACGGCCAGCTGGAAGCCGCCCCGGCTATCGATACTGACGCCCGGCGGCAGCCAGCCGGACTTGCGTGCGTCGGTGAGCGGAAAGCTCAGCACGGGGGCCCCAAGGATGGGCACGCCCATGAATCGCAGCACAGCGCCCTCGGCGATACCTTCGTTGGCCTCGAAGTCCATCGACACACGGCGCGTCGACAGCAGCCAGTCGGGGTCGCCGCTGCCGTCGTCCGGACAACTGGTGTAGGTGGCGCCGATGGCGGCCGCACGCTGATCGTCGATGAAGTCGATGCGCTGTGCAAAGCCGCCTGCGCCCGTGCGGCTGAAGAAGTAGGTGGGCTCGAGGAAGTAGCCCTCGAAACGCTGAAGTCGCAACTGCAGCTCGGAGCCGGTGTACACGTTGCCTTCACGCGTGATGCGCACGTGGCCGTGCGCGACGGCAGTATCAGATGGCTGGTCGTAGCTCAGCCGGTCGGCGTGGAGCACCAAGCCGCCGCGGCGCAGTTCCGCGTCGCCTTCGGCCACCGTGTTGAGGTCGGGCTGCCCGCGAACCTCGCGGGCCCGCAGCACGATGGGCAGCTCGCGTGCGGCGTCGCCGCTGGGCGGCGGCTGCATACGCGGCGATATCTGCAGTGCGATACCCGCATCCACCGACTCCTGGGCAGCCGCGAACGAGGAGGCGAGCGCCAGCGCGGCCGCGACGGGCGCCAAGCGCGGAGGTGATCGGCGTGGAACGTGGCGAGTACGACTCGGCAAGGTGGGACGAGATCTGGGGCTGGTAGGGGCCCGGGCGCGCGGCGGGCATGGTGGGCCGCCGTGCACTGAGGTGGCCGCAGAGGCCGCGGGGCTGCTTTGTAGAATGGATTATCCATGAGGGTGCTCGGCGAGCGAGGCCTCGCCGCAGTCGCCCGCCTGTTGTTCCGGCACGCATGAACGCGATGACAGCCACTCCCGTTTCCACTTCCTCCACAGCCGTCACCTGGGCCGATGACGCGCGTCGCGCCCGCTTCGAGGCCTGGCTCGCGCAGGTTGGCCCTCGCCACGGCCTGCGCGCCGAGACGCTGGTGCTGGCCTCGGCGGATGCAAGCTTCCGGCGTTACCTGCGCATCCAGGGCCATGCCGGTTCGTGCATCGTGATGGACGCGCCACCTGCGCACGAAGACGTGCGCCCGTTCCTGCATGTGGCTGCGCTGATGCACGACGCCGGGCTGAATGCGCCCCAGGTACTGGAACGCGATGTCGAGGCAGGCTTCTTGTTGCTCGGCGATCTCGGCTCGCGGCTGTACTTGGCTGAGCTGCAGGTCGCAGTCGAGGCGGGCAACGATGCGGCGGTGCGTCAGCTCATGCGCGATGCCACCGGCGCGCTGATCACTTGGCAGCGCCTGGTCGACGCGTCTAGCCTGCCGCCGTATGACGAGGCGCTGCTGCGGCGCGAGATGCAGCTGTTTCCCGACTGGTGCGTGGAGCGCGAGTACGGGCAGACGTGGACCGTTGCGCAGCGCGAGCAGTGGCAGGCCTCTACGCAATTGCTCGTGCGCAGTGCATTGGCGCAGCCCACCGTCGCCGTGCATCGCGACTACATGCCGCGCAATCTGATGGTGTGCACCCATGGTCGCCCTGGCATCCTCGACTTCCAGGACGCGGTGCGCGGGCCCATTACCTACGACGTCGCCTCGCTCTTGCGTGATGCCTTCATCAGCTGGGAAGAGGAGCGCGAGATCGACTGGGCGGCACGCTACTGGGAGCAGGCGCGCACGGTGCAGTTGCCCGTGGCCGACGACTTCGGCGAGTTCTGGCGCCAGCTCGAATGGATGGGACTGCAACGCCATCTGAAGGTGCTGGGCATCTTCTGCCGGCTGAAGCACCGCGACGGCAAAACGCGCTACAGCGAAGACCTCCCCCGCTTTTTCCGCTACGCGCACCACGTCGCTTCGCGCTACCACGGCCTCGGCCCGCTGGCCCGCCTGCTGGAGCCGCTGATGGGCGACACCCGGACCGAAGTCTTTTTCTGAGCGCCCCCAGGGCCATGCTTCGCCCCCCGCGGAGCAGGAAACTTGGGGCGGCCCAGCGTTTCCTTCAGAGCATCGACCTTCATGGCGCTGATGCGTCTGTCCATGCATGGGCTCTCTCTCGTAACCGGCCGGCGTCCTGAATGACCGCAGTTGACTGAAGAAGGTATGTGGGAAGGATTCATTCACACCTTCTGACAGGACAATGGCGCCCATGCTTCGAATCACCGAACTGCGACTGCCGCTGGATCATCCCGAGGAGGCGCTGCGTGAAGCCATCGTGCAGCGACTGGGCATCCGCGATGCCGAGCTGAAGAACTTCACCGTGTTCAAGCGCAGCCACGATGCGCGCAAGAAGCACGCGGTGGTGTTCATCTACACGGTCGATTGCGAGGTGGCCGACGAGGCCCATGCGCGAGCCCGCCTTGAGGATGACAAGCACGTGGTGCCGGCGCCCGACACGCGCTATCGCTTCATCGCCCAGGTGCCGGCCGACTTCTACGCCCGGGAGCGGCCGCGGCCGGTGGTGATCGGCTTCGGGCCGTGCGGCATCTTCGCGGCGCTGATCCTTGCGCAGATGGGGCTGCGACCCATCGTGCTGGAAAGGGGCAAGGCGGTGCGCGAGCGCACGCGTGATACCTGGGGGCTGTGGCGCCAGCGCGTGCTGGATCCGGAATCGAACGTGCAGTTCGGCGAGGGTGGCGCCGGGACCTTCTCGGACGGCAAACTCTACAGCCAGATCAGCGACCCGCGGCACCTGACACGCAAGGTGCTCACCGAGTTCGTGAAGGCCGGGGCGCCCGAGGAGATCATCTACGTCGGCAAGCCGCACATCGGCACCTTTCGGCTGGTGAGCATGGTCGAGAAAATGCGCGCCGAGATCGAGTCGCTGGGCGGCCAGATCCGCTTCCAGCAGCGCGTCGCCGACCTCCTCATCGAAGACGGTCACCTGCGCGGCGTGGTGCTCGCTTCGGGCGAGGAGCTGCGCACCGACCACGCGGTGCTCGCGCTGGGCCACAGCGCCCGCGACACGTTTGCCATGCTGCACGCTCGCGGCGTGTTCATGGAACCCAAGCCGTTCTCGGTGGGCTTTCGCATCGAGCATCCGCAGTCGCTCATCGACCGTGCGCGCTTCGGTCCGAGTGCCGGCCATCCGCTGCTGGGGGCCGCCGACTACAAGCTGGTACACCACGCGGGCAACGGGCGCTCGGTCTACAGCTTCTGCATGTGCCCGGGCGGCACGGTGGTGGCCGCCACGTCGGAGCCGCAGCGCGTGGCCACCAACGGCATGAGCCAGTATTCGCGCAACGAGCGCAACGCCAATGCCGGCATCGTGGTGGGCATCAGCCCTCGCGATTACGCGCTGCAGCCCGAGGCGAGCGAGCCCGCGAGCCCGCTGGACGGCATCGCGTTCCAGCGGCACTGGGAATCGCTGGCCTTCGAGCTGGGCGGTGGGAACTACGACGCGCCGGGGCAACTCGTGGGCGACTTCCTCCGCGGCCGGCCGTCCACGACCTTCGGTAGCGTGCTGCCGTCATACAAGCCTGGCGTACACCTGACGGACCTGTCGGTGAGCCTTCCGCCATATGTGATCAAAGCGATCCGCGAGGCTCTGCCCGCGTTCGAGCGACACATCAAGGGCTTCGCCATGGACGACGCGGTGCTCACCGGTGTGGAGACGCGCACGTCGTCGCCGCTTCGCATCACGCGCGGCAAGGACGGGCAGAGCCTGAATGTGCGGGGCCTCTATCCCGCGGGCGAAGGCGCGGGCTATGCCGGCGGGATCATGTCGGCAGGGGTGGACGGTGTCGAGGCGGCCGAGGCGGTGGCCCGTTCGATGCTGTCGCTCACCAGTACTGAATCAGCGACATGACGGTCCGGGTGGTCGGCTCCCGGGACAGTTCGACGCGCACCGCACGGTCCGCGGTGAGGCGATAGGTCGCCTCGGTCCGGTGCCTCGCCGCCCACCGGCCGGTGCCGCTCTCGCGACGCGCGCCGAAGCGTGTCCAGGTCTTCCAGCGTCCGGCACGCATCACGAGGCCCACTTGCGGTTCGTGCGCCGCCCGTGACGGCGCACTGAGGAGCAGTGCCGTCCATCATGGCGTAGGCGGTGATCGCGGTGCCCCAGGCGGTGGCATATCCGGCACCGAACGTGGCCAATGCGCGCAGCGTGAGACGGCCTGCCGCCGTCTCACGTTGCGCGCCCAGCGCAATCTGCCAGGACAGCCGGCTCTCGCCGGGAGGTCCGTGTGCATGGCCTTGAGTTTCTTCGCGCGGATCAGGTCCACGCGGTCAAGTTGCACGCGGCCTTGCGCATCGGCATGCAAGGCATGCGTCGAGCACGACCAGTTCACCGTCGGGCAGGGCGTTGTGGCCCGAGAGTTCATAGCTGAACGGGGATGCGCGCAGGCGCACGAAGTTGCCGCGCTCCCGATCATGACCCACGCCAAGCGTCGCGAGCAGCGGCGGGCTGCCTTGCGATGGGGCGGGCAGCGCGGGCACGAGGGTGTCGTCGCCCGTGCGAGGCGGCAGCCGCAGTCGCGCCAACAATACCCGCTGCCTGGCGCTGCGGGTGGCCGCGCGCACCTGCGGCTCCTCTGCCGCGATGACGTAGTTGTGATAGGCGATCAGCGCATCGAGCACGTCGATGCGCCGGCCCGCCTCGACGTCCCCCAGCTGGCTCAGCGGGTCATCGGGCGCCTCGGCCAGGATCCGATGCGTCAAGGCCGCCTCGTGAGGCTGCAGGCGCTCGAACTGGTGGCGTACCACGCGTTCGGCGGAAGGAATGAAGCGGACCGCCCGAACCCAGGGCCGGGAGCCCTCGCGTTGCGCCTCGTGCAGGCGATGAAAGAGTTCCACGGGTGCGTACCAGGCGTGCGAACGGGCCAGCAGCCGATCATCGTTGCGCACGAGGGCGAGCAGCTCGGCCATGCGGCAGGCGCAGTTTTGCTTGAGGAAGAAGTAGGTGAACTTCTTTCCCGCGATCTCCCACAGGTGGTAGACGAGCAAGAGCTGCTCGTGGTCGTCGAGGGCCAGCTCGTGATCCCAGATGTCGCGAAATTCGGTGCGCGAGTAGACCCGGTCGTGTGTGTAGTACGGCTGGTCTGAAAAGCCCGCCTCGTAGCCACCCAACAGGCCGCAGACCACATAGACCGGCGCCCACTCGTTTTCCGGCACCAGGGCGCCGAAATTGATGCCCAAGTCGATGAGCCCGTCGCTCGCCAGTCCGTCTTCCGTGTTCAGGCGGATCAGGGAGTGGCCAAAGGAAGACGCGGGATTACCGAAGTACCCGCTGACCAGCAGAAGACTGATCGAGCGCAGCTGGTCCACGCGCGCCCATGCGGCGAGTTTCGGGAAGTGCAGATGGGGCAGCGGCTGGGGCCCCAGGTCGAGATGCTGCGACAGGCACAGGGCACGCGCCGGAAACCGGCAGCGGGCGCGCTCCGCGGGAACGCGGCCCGGGTCCTCGGAGAGTGCCTGCAGCGTGGCAACGAGTTCCGCGTGGGGGTCGGCCGCTCCGTCAGGAACCAGGCCTCTTGTTGGTGGAATGAGTACGGGACGTGCCCGTGGCGTCTGCACATCAGGCGCAAAGACGGTGTGCGGCGTTTCGCACAGAAGTGGTCTGTCTTTAAGGGCAGGCCGCGATGACCTGCGCCACTGAGGATGTGAGCTTCGTGGCGTACGGCACGTGCAGGAACTCGTTGGGCCCGTGGGCGTTGCTCTTCGGGCCCAGCACGCCGCAGACCATCATCTGAGCTTTTGGGAAACCTTCCTGCAGCATGCTCATGAGCGGAATGGTGCCGCCCTGTCCGATGTGGCCGCAAGGCGCGCCATAGTGGGCCTGCGAGGCGGCGTCGAGCGCAGACTGGAGCCAGGGCGCGAGCGAGGGCGCATTCCAGCCGGTGGCACCCATCGCGCCGACGCGGCCGTCGGGATGGAAGGTGACACGTGCGTTGTAGGGTGCGTCGTCTTCGAGCAGCGCTTTCAACTCGAGGGCGGCGCGGTTGGCGTCGACCAGCGGCGGCAGGCGCAGCGAAAGCTTGAAGGCGGTGTGCGGCCGCAACACGTTGCCCGCGTTGCGCAGATCGGGCATGCCATCGACGCCCGTGATGGACAACGTGGGCTTCCACGTGCGGTTGATCAGCGCCTGCGTCGGGTCGGTGGTCGTGGGCAAAGCAGGGTGGCCGTCAGCGCCACAGGCCCAGGGGAAGCGCCTCCAGACCTCGTCGCCCAGGACGGCGGCGGTGGCGCGCGCCTGCTCCAGGCGCTCGGCCGGGACCTCGCAATGAAAGCTCTGCGGCAGCAGTTCCCCGGTCTTGGCGTCCTCCAGCCGGTCGAGCACCTGCCGAAGGATGCGAAAGCTCGACGGCACCACCCCGCTCGCATCGCCCGAGTGCACGCCCTCGGTGAGGATCTCGACCTTCAGTGTGCCCGTGACATTGCCGCGCAGGCTGGTGGTGAGCCACAGCTGGTCATAGTTGCCCGCGCCGCTGTCAAGGCACACCACCAGGCCCACATCGCCCAGGCGCGGCCGCAAGAGGTCGATGTAGGCGGGCAGGTCGTAGGAGCCGCTTTCCTCGCAGGTCTCGATCAAGCCCACGCAGCGGGGCCGGCCTATGCCCTGCTGGTCGAGCGCGGCAAGGCCGGTGACGGCCGCATAGACCGCGTAGCCGTCGTCGGCGCCGCCGCGGCCGTAGAGCAGGCCGTTCTCGTACTTCGGTGTCCACGGCCCGAGATCACGGCGCCAGCCGGTGAACTCCGGCTGCTTATCCAGGTGGCCGTACAGGCACACCGTGGAGGTGCTGCCCGGGCGCGTGGCCGGCGCATCGAAGAAGATGACGGGCGTGCGGCCGCCAAGCCGGATCACCTCCAGCCCCAGGCCCGGCAGGCGCTGGCGCTCCACCCACGCTGCCGCATCGCGCACGACGCGCTCGATGTAGCCGTGCTGCTGCCAGTCGGCATCGAACATGGGGCTCTTGGCGGGCACCGCGATGTACTCGGTGAGCGCCGGCACGATGGCCTCGTCCCACCTTCGTTGCACGAAGGTGGCGAGGGCAGTGGCTTCGTCGGGCTGCATGGGCAGCTGCGGGTCGCGTGCGTTCATGGGCAAGTCCTTCCGGTCTCGCAGCCAGTGTAGGCACGCTGCGTCTGCGGAGCGGACTGCGTCCACGGTATGAACGTGGCGAACGCCTCGGGCCACGCTCTGCGCCGCGCAGGCGCCCAGTGATTCGACCCGATGGTGATGATCGTGCGGCGGGCGAGAGCGCGCTCAGCGCCAGCCGCCGCCCAAGACCTTGTACAGGTTGACCAGGTTCTGCGCCTGCAGCGTCTGCACCTGCACCACCGACTGCTGCGCAGCGAAGAGCGAGCGCTGCGCGTCGAGCACGTCGAGGTAGCTGGCCACACCGTTGTCGTAGCGCAGCTGGGCCAGCCGCGTGCGAACTGCTTCGGCTTCGGCCTGCGCCTGCTGCGCGCGCAGTTGCTCGGCGAGTGTCGCGCGGCCCGCGAGCGCGTCGGAGACTTCGCGGAACGCCGTCTGCAGCGACTTCTCGTAGCGGGCCAACGCGATATCGCGGCCGGCGGTGGCGAAGTCGAGGTTGGCCTGGTTGCGGCCGGCGTCGAAGATGGGTTGCAGCAGCTGCGGTGCGAAGGTCCAGGCGAGTGAGCCGCCCTTGAAGAGGCCCGACAGCTGCGAGCTTGCGGTGCCGGCGCTGGCGGTGAGTGTGATGCGCGGGAAGAACGCCGCGCGGGCCGCGCCGATGTCGGCGTGGGCCGCGATCAGCTGCTGCTCGGCCGTGCGCACGTCCGGGCGGCGCACGAGCACCTCCGACGGCACGCCGGCGGGCAGGTCAGCGACCATGCGCTGGTCGGTGACGCGCAGACCCTCGGGCAGGTCGTCTGGCAGCGGCTGGCCCAGCAGGAGCACGAGCGCGTTCTCGTCCTGCATGCGCTGGCGGGTGAGCTGCGCCAGCGTGACGCGCGCACCTTCAAGCAGCGACTCGGCCTGGCGGAAGTCGATCTCCGACGAGGCGCCGTGCTCGTACTTGAGCCGGGTGAGCCGCAGCGATTCCTCGCGCGTGGCCAGCGCCTCGCGTGTGACGCGCAGGAGCTCCTCGTCGGCCAGCAAGCTGAGGTAGGCGCTGGCGACGCTAGCCACCAGGCTCAGCTGCACGGTCTTGCGCGCCTCCTCGGTGCCGAGCAACTGCGCCGCAGCCGACTCGCCCAGTTGACGCACGCGGCCGAACAGGTCCAACTCGTAGGCGGTGATGCCCAGGCCTGCGGTGTAGAGGCTGGAGATCTGGCCTTCGCGCGTGGCGGAAGGCTGACGGGTCGCGTTGGCCGCGAGGTTCACCGTGGGTGGCAAATCGGCTCGACGCAGCTGCAGCTGGGCGCGTGCCTGCTCGATCTGCAGCACGGCCACGCGCAGGTCGCGGTTGTTGGCCAGCGCCATGCCGACGAGCCGCTTGAGCCGCTCGTCGCCGAAGAACTCGGCCCAGGCGATCTCGTCGGCAGGCGTGGTCTTGGGCGCGCTGACGGTGTCGCCCGCGAAGGCAACCGGCACCGGCGCGGGCGGCCGCTCGTAGCGCGGCGCGAGCGATCCGCAGCCGGCCAACACGGCGGCGCCGGTCGCCAGCACCGCGTGGCGCAGAAGGCGAGGCTTACTCATGGGCGGCTCCCGTGGCCGGCGTGCCGGGACCGCCCGGCCCGCCCCGGCGCGGGGGCTCGCCGCCCTCGGCCTGCAGCTCGTGCGCGTACATGCGGCGCTGCCGCTCGCTGCCCTTGAAGAAGCGCCGCACGACAACGAAGAACACCGGCACGAAGAACACCGCGAGCACGGTGGCGGTGAGCATGCCGCCGATCACGCCGGTGCCGATCGCCCGCTGGCTGGCCGACCCGGCGCCGGTCGAGATGGCCAGCGGCAGCACGCCCAGCACGAACGCCATGGAGGTCATGATGATGGGCCGAAAGCGCAGGTGCGCGGCAGCGAGCACGGACTCGACGACGCTCTTGCCCTGCGCGTGCAGGTCCTTGGCGAACTCGATGATCAGCACGGCGTTCTTCGCCGACAGGCCGATGACCGTGATCAGGCCGACCTTGAAGTAGATGTCGTTCGAAAGCCCTCGCATGCTGGCCGCCAGCACGACGCCCAGCACACCCAATGGCACGACCAGGATCACCGACAGCGGGATGGACCAGCTTTCGTACAACGCGGCCAGGCACAGGAACACCGCGAGCAGCGAAAAGCCAAAGAGCACGAAGGCCGTGGCGCCGGCCAGCCGCTCCTCGCGCGACTGGCCCGTCCATTCGTACGCGAAGCCGGGCGGCAGCTGCGCGGCGAGGCGCTCCATCTCGGCCATGGCCTCCCCGGTGCTGTAGCCGGGCGCGGCATCGCCTGTGATGCGCATGCTCGGATAGCCGTTGTAGCGGATGGTCTGCATGGGCCCGGTCACCCATTTCGTGGCGGCGAAGGCCGCCAGCGGCACCGGCTGGCCGCGACCGTTTACCGCGTTGAGCTGCAGCAGGTCCTCGGGCTGCATGCGCGCCGGCGCATCGGCCTGCACGATCACGCGCTGCAGCCGGCCGGCGTTGGGGAAGTCATTGACGTACACGGAGCCCAGCGCGGCCGAAATGGCCGTGTTGATGGCATCGAAGCTCACCCCCAAGGCGCTGGCCTTGTCGCGGTCGATCTCCAGCTGCAGCTGCGAGGCATCTTCGAGGCCATCAGGTCGCACGCCGGTGAGCACCTTGCTCTGCGTAGCCATGCCCAACAGCTGGTTGCGCGCGGCGACCAGGGCTTCGTGTCCGTTGCCGCCACGGTCCTGCAACCGGAAGTTGAAGCCCGAGGCCGTGCCCAGTTCGGGGATGGGCGGCGGGCTCAGCGGAAAGATGAAGCCGTCGCGCACCCGCATCAAGGCACCGAACGCGCGCCCGGCGACCGCTTGTGCCGTGTGCCCGGCGCCCTCCCGCTCGGCCCAGTCCTTGAGCGTCACGAAGGCGAGGCCGGCGTTCTGGCCCTGGCCGGAGAAGCTGAAGCCGAGCACGGCCACCATGCTGCGCACCTCGGGCTGCTTGAGAATGAAGCCCTCCACCTGCTCCATCACGGACAGGGTGCGCTGGCGGGTGGCGCCCGGCGGCAGCTGTACGTTGACCATGATGTAGCCCTGGTCCTCGGCGGGCAGGAAAGACCCGGGCAACCGAGTGAGGAACAGCACCGTGGCGCCGATGACGACCGCGTAGACCCAGGCCATGCGCCCCGTGCGCTTGAGCAAGCGAGCCACCCAGCCCTCGTAGCTGCGGGCCGTGCGAGAGAAGCCTCGGTTGAACCAGCCGAAGAAGCCGGTCTTGGCGTGGTGGTGGCCGGCCTCCACGGGCTTGAGCAGCGTGGCGCACAGGGCCGGCGTGAGCGACAGGGCCATGAAGGCCGACAGCGTGATCGACGAGACCATCACGGCCGCGAACTGCCGGTAGATGTTGCCCACGGAGCCGGTGAAGAACGCGAGAGGCACGAACACCGACACCAGCACTACCGTCACGCCGACGATCGCGCCCGAGATCTGGCCCATCGCCTTGCGCGTGGCAGCGCGCGGTGGAAGCCCCTCCTCGCTCATGATGCGCTCGACGTTCTCGACCACCACAATGGCGTCGTCGACCACGATGCCGATCACCAGCACCATGCCGAACAGCGTGAGCACGTTGATCGAGAAACCCAGGGCCAGCAGCACGCCGAAAGTGCCCAGCAGCGCGATGGGCACCACGATCGTCGGGATGACGGTGTAGCGCCAGTTCTGCAGGAACAGGAACATCACCAGGAACACCAGCAACACCGCTTCGGCCAGGGTCTCGACCACCTGCCTGATGGAGATGCGCACGAAGCGCGAGCTGTCGTAGGGGATGCTGTAGGTCATGCCCGCCGGGAAGTAGCGCGACAGCTCTTCCATGCGCTCGCGAACGGCGGTGGCCGTGGCCAGTGCATTGCCGGTGGGCGACAGCTGGATGCCGATGCCGGTGGAGGGCTGGCCGTTGAGGCGGGCCGAGGTGGCATAGGTCTGTGCGCCCAGCTCCACGCGCGCCACGTCGCGCAGCCGCACGCTGGAGCCGTCGGGGTTGGCGCGCAGCACGACGTTGCCGAACTGCTCCACGCCGCCCAGTTGCCCATTCACGACCACCGTGGCGAAGATCGGCTGGCCCGGCACGTTGGGCAGGTCGCCGATGGTGCCCGAGGACACCTGCGCGTTTTGCGCGCGGATGGCCGCTGCCACGTCGGAGGGCGCGAGGTTGAAGCCGGTGAGGCGGGCCGGATCGATCCACACCCGCATGGCGCGCTCGGTGCCGAACAGCTGCGCCTGGCCCACGCCGGGCACGCGCTGCAGCTCGGGCACCACGTTGCGCGCCGCATAGTCGCCCAACGCGATCGGGTCGAACTCGCCCTGCTCGGACGACAGGATCGCGAACATCAGGAAATTCGGCCGTGCCTTGTCCACGCGCACGCCCTGCTGCGAGACCGCCTGAGGCAGTCGAGGCGACGCGCGGCTCAGGCGGTTTTGCACGTCCACCTGGGCCAGATCGGGGCTCGTGCCGGGCTGGAAGCTCAGCGTCAGCTGGCCCGTGCCGTTGGCCTGGCTCACCGATTCCATGTAGATGAGCCCTGGCGAGCCGTTCATCTCCTGCTCGATGACGCTCATCACGCTCTCTTCGAGCGTCTTGGCCGAGGCACCGGGGTAGACCACGTTGATGACGATGGACGGCGGTGCCACCGGCGGGTACTGCGCCACGGGAAGCTGGGTCACGGCCACGCCGCCCATCACGATGATGAACAGCGCGATCACCCAGGCGAAGATCGGGCGGTCGATGAAGAAGCGGGCCATGGTGCTTGCCTCTCACCCTCTCAGTGCGATGCCGCCGTCGCGGCCGGCTGTGCGTGAGCCTGCGCGACCTTGCTGTCCCCCGCTGCGCCGGGTCCCAGCGACGCGGGCGAGCGGGCCGGTGCCGAGGCCGGCTCCGGCCACGGCACCGGTTTCACCGGACCGGGGCCGCGCAGCTTCTGGAAGCCGTCGACCATCACCTGCTCACCCGGTTTGAGACCGTCGAGCACGACCCACTGACCGCCTTGCGCGCTGCCCACCTTCACGGGGCGCGGGGACACCTTGCCGTCGGCGCCCACCACCATCACGGTGTCTCCCTGCGTCGATCGCTGCACGGCCTGCTGTGGCAGGAGCATGGCCTGCTCGGCCTCGGCCTGTTCCAGGCGCACACGCACGTACAACCCGGGCAACAACAGGTTCTCGGGGTTGGGCAGCTCGGCGCGCAAGGTGACCTGGCCGGAGGTGGGGTCCACGCTCAGGTCCGAGAACAGCAGGCGGCCGGCGTGGCGATACACGCTGCCATCGTCGAGCAGCACGTGCACACTGGCCGCCTCGGAACCGGAGGCACGCTGCAGGCGACCCTCGGCGAGCGCGCGCCGCAGCCGCAGCACTTCGCTGGCGGGTTGCGTGAAGTTCACGTACATCGGGTGGATCTGCTGTACCAGCGCCAATGGCGTGGCCTCGCCCTGCCCGACCAGCGCGCCCTCCGTGACGAGCGCGCGGCCAATGCGACCGGCGATGGGCGACGTGACGTTGGCATGGCCCAGGTTGATGCGGGCCGTGGCGACCGCGGCGCGCCCGGCGGCCACATCGGCCTGGGCCGACTCGTGCGCGGCCACGGCGTTCACGTACTCCTGCCGGCTGATGGCATGGGCCTGCGCCAACGGCTCGAAGCGCTCCACCAGCGCGCTTGCCTGGCCCAGCTGCGCCTGGGCCCGCGCCAGCTGGGCCTCGGCGGACTGCAGGGCGGCGCGATAGGGCGCCGGGTCGATGCGGAACAGCGACTGGCCTGCGCGCACATCACTGCCTTCGCGGAACAGCCGCTCCTGCAGGATGCCCGCGGCGCGGGCGCGCACTTGCGCCACGCGCGAGGCCTCCAGACGGCCGGGCAGTTCGGTGACGAGACCCACGGGCCGGGAAGTCACCGTGACCACGCCCACTTCCGGTGGTGGCGGCGCGTCACCGCTGCCCCCCGGGCCGGTGCCCCCCGATGCATCTTGCCGGCTGCAGGCTGCAAGCAGCAGCGGCAAAAGCAGCAGAAGCAGGCACAGCACGGCGCCGGAGGTCTTCGCTCGATGCGATATGAGGGCGGCCACTGCGAGGTGGGGTGAGGCAGGCATGCGTAACCCTTCAAGGAAACGGCGCTGCCGGGTGCCGCAGGAACGGGGGCGGACGCTCCCGGGAGGCGCGGTCCCGGAAGGCCCGGATGACCTGCAGTATATACATACAGTCGTGGATGTATATTTCGCCCGTCGCATCCGAAGGCATCCCATGGCCCGACGCACCAAGGAAGAGGCGCAGGCTACTCGCAACCGCATACTGGACACCGCCGAGATGGTTTTCCAGCGTCGCGGCGTGTCGCGCACCACCTTGCAGGAGGTGGCCGAGGCGGCCGGCGTGACGCGCGGGGCGATCTACTGGCACTTTCGCGACAAGGCCGAGCTCTTCAACGCCATGATGGAGCGGGTCGTCCTGCCCCTGGAGCAGCAGGCGCTGCATGGCCCGGCGACGGACGACCCGCTAGAAGGCCTGCGCCGCAGCTTCGTCGAAGCTATGCGCCGGGCGGTCTCGGATGCGCAGGTGCGTCGCGTGTTCGAGATTGCCAGTCACAAGGTGGAATACGTCGACGAGTTGGAGGCCGTGCGAGACCGCCGCCTTGCGTCGCGAGAGGTTTGGGTGACCCACAGCGAGCGGTCGCTGCGCCGGGCCGTTCGTGAAGGCCGCATGACTCTCTCGGTGCCGGCGCGCGCGGCGGCCCTGGGCCTGTATGCGTTGATCGACGGCGTGATCCAGAACTGGATGCTCGACCCCCAAGCCTTCGACCTGGTCAAGACCGGCCGCCAGGTTCTCGATGCCTATTTGGCCGGCCTGTCGCTGGCCGCTGCGCCGTCCCGCTCGCGTGCTGGACGCATACGCTGAGGAAGGGGTTGGGCTACCCCCCGGCGGGGGACAAGGACACGTGGGACGGCCCGGCGTTTCCTTGAGAGCCCAATCAACCCGGACGGCCTCCCACGGTACGCCGGGTGGCGACGACAGCCCCAGCCAGGGCGGCCAGCCAGCCCCAACCCAGCGCACCACCCCCGCCCGACGGAGACGGCGCCGGGGTCACGGTCACTGGCACCTCGGTGCTCGCGCTCTGCCCCGCATCGTCCGTCACGGTGACCTTGACCACCGCGTCGCCCAGGGCTCGACCGTGCACCGTGACAGAAGAGCCCGTCCCGCTGCCAATGAGGCTCAGCGAGGCCTGGCCACTGGTCACCTCCCACTGGTACTGGGCGATCACACGACCACCCACACCCGCGGACGAGTCCGCGCTCAGCTTGCTCGTCGCACCGACGCTCAAGCGCGACGACGCGGGCGAGATGGCCGCCGTGGGTGCGCCACTGATGGCAAGCATCGTGCGTGACGAGGCGCTCTCGCCGGCGCTGTCGGTCACCGTCACCATGACGGTCACCCAGCCGGAGGCCAGGGCCTGCACCGTGGCAGCCGGCGCATCGGTGGCACCGGTGAACTGCGCCAGCCCTTCGCCGGACACGATGCTCCAGGCATAGGACGCGATCGTGCGTCCGCCTTTCGCCGTGGCTTCTGACGCGTCGAGCGTGATGACTTCGCCGATGGACGGATGGGCAGTGGAGGCAGAGAGCGGGACGACGGGTGCTGTGGCGGAAGCGACGGCCAGCACAGCCCCGCCGGTGTCGAGCATCCCGGCACCGCAGGTGTCGAGGGTGCAGTAGCACTCGAGCTGCTCTTTGTCGTTCGGGGCCCGGCAGGTGGGAACGTTCGCCCCGGCGCCGCTGGTCGGGAACGCGCGGGCGCTGGCCTGGATGGCGCCCTTGATCTGGGCGGGCGAGAGCTGCGGGTTGACCGACAGCATCAAGGCCGCCGTGCCCGCCACCAGGGGAGCCGAAAAGCTGGTGCCGTACGAGGCCCGGGCACTGTCGCTGAAGTTGTTCGTGCCGGGGCTCGTGCTGCCGAGGTTGTCTGTCGTGAGCAGGGGGTACAGGCACGCGCCCGTCTCGTTGAAACAGTTGCCCGCCGGCGCACTGATCGCCACTTCGGGGCCGACACTGGAGAAGCCGACCTTGGTGCCCGCGTGCCGCAGGCCAGCGACAGCGAGCGCGCCTTCGCAGTTGGCCGGCGAGTCGACGGCCAGGCCGGCGTCGTTGCCGGCCGACACAACGACCGTGACACCCGCGTCCGTGATCCGCTTGAGGACGTCCCTGTAGCCCGCGGTGCACATGCCTTGGCCGCCCAGACTCAGGTTGAGCACCTTTGCCGGATACGGGTTGCGCACCGGGGTGTCGCTCAACCCCGCCGCCCAAAGCATGGCCGCCTGGATGTCGGAGTCATAGCCGCCGCACTTGCCCAGCACACGCACGGGCAGGACCATCACATTGGGCGCCACGGAGGCCATGCCATAGGCGTTCTGCGTGACCGCGCCGACGATCCCCGACACCTGCGTGCCGTGCCATGAGCTGCCGCTCGCCGAGCAGTCGGAAAACGCCGCGGTATTCACCTCGCTCTGCGTGACCCAGTCGCCAGGGTCCGAGGGGTTGGGGTCGCGCCCGTCGCCATCGTTAGCGGTCAGGGTGTCGCTCACGAAGTCGTAGCCGGGCAAGAGCTTGCCGATCAAGTCGGGATGATCGAATCGCACGCCGGTGTCCAGCACAGCGACCACCACGGCACTGGTGCCCCGCGTGGTGCTCCACGCGCCCTGCGCGTTGACGGCCGACACGATGGTGGACGTCGGCGGCCGCAGGTACCACTGGCCGACGGCGGGCGTCGCCGTGATCTGGTTGTCGGCGTACAAGGGATCGTCGGGCACGGCGCGGATGGAGCGCCGCTGGTCAGGCTCGGCGTACTCGACCTCGCCGTCCGCGGCCAAGCGGGCGGCAAGCGCGCCGGAGCTGATGCCATGGCCGATCACGAGCTGGGCGCGTTCCCCGATGGGGTGGCCATCGCTCAACGACAAGCCCCAGCGCCGGCTCAGCGCGGCGGCCAGCTGCGCCCGGCGCTCGGCCGCGGGCCGGGCTGACAGCGCGCGCATCGTCGGCGCATGCTCGCGGTACTTGACGATGACGCGCCCCATCACCTCTTGCGCCGCGGCCGTACCGCTCGTCCCCGCCTCGACTCGCAGCGGCTGCAGTGCAAGGAAAGCCAGCACCGCGATGATGGCGGCGAGTGGGGGCAGGGCACGTCGCATCGGTGGCACGTCTGAAAGCCAGGGTCCGGGAAAGGGAAGGAACGTCGCCGGTTCGGCGAACGGCCGACGAGTGTAGGTTCGCCTTCACTCTTCGTCTGCCCTGCGCATACCCTACGCGCGGTAAAGGAGTGTTTCGACCGCCCCCCGAGGGGCGTAAGTCACGTCGCCCCCACCACACCGCGGCCCAGAAAAAAGGGCGATGCTCGGATCGAGCATCGCCCCATGCAACGGCTCCCCGGGCCATGCCCGGGCCAGGCTCACTTCGCGTTCATCAGCGCGACGGTGGTGTCGAGCATGCGGTTGGAGAAGCCCCACTCGTTGTCGTACCAGCTCAGCACCTTGACCAGCCGGCCGTCGGGCGACACGCGCGTTTGCGTGGCGTCGAACACGCTGGACAGCGGGTTGTGGTTGAAGTCGATCGACACGAGCGGCTCGGTGCTGTAGCCGAGGATGCCTTTGAGCTCGCCTTCGCTGGCGGCCTTGAGGACGGCGTTGACCTCGTCGACCGTGGTGGGCTTCTTCGCCACGAAGCTCAGGTCGACCACCGACACGTTGATGGTGGGCACGCGCATGGCAAAGCCGTCGAGCTTGCCATTGAGCTCAGGCATCACCAGACCCACCGCGGCAGCCGCGCCGGTCTTGGTGGGGATCATCGACTGCGTGGCCGAGCGGGCGCGGCGCAAATCCTCGTGATAGACGTCGGTGAGGACCTGGTCGTTGGTATAGGAATGGATCGTGGTCATCAGACCGCTTTCCAGGCCGATCGCGTCGTGCAGCGGCTTGACCAGCGGGGCCAGGCAGTTGGTGGTGCACGAGGCGTTGGAGATGACCGTGTGCGAGGCTTTCAAGGTGTGGTGATTGACGCCGTAGACGATGGTGCCATCCACGTCCTTGCCACCGGGCGCCGAGATGATCACCTTCTTGGCACCGCCTGCGAGGTGAGCAGAGGCCTTTTCCTTGCTGGTGAAGAAGCCCGTGCACTCCATCACCACGTCCACGCCGAGGTCCTTCCAGGGCAGCTCGGCGGGGTTGCGGTTGGCCAGCACGCGGATGCGGTCGCCGTTGACCACCATGTGCTCGCCCTCGACCGCCACGGTGCCGGGGAAACGGCCGTGCACGGTGTCGTACTTGGTGAGGTGCGCGTTGGTCTCGGGCTTGCCGAGGTCGTTGATCGCGACGATCTGGATGTCGTGCTTCTTGCCGCCCTCGTAGTGGGCGCGAAGCACGTTGCGGCCGATGCGGCCGTAGCCGTTGATGGCGACTTTGATGGTCATGGGTCAGGTCTCCGTAAGTAGCGTCTCGAATCGGTGGCCGACGCGGCGGCCGCGGCTGCCGGATTGTCGCGTGGGCATGGAGCGGTCTTTCATGATCGCGGGCAAGCCGTGTACACGGCGGTCAGCGCAACGGCGTCCGCGGGCCGGGCCCCGGGCTCGAATTCGAAGCTCATGGAGAGCGCGGCGGCTTCCACGGCCCGGGCGATCTGCAGCTCGCCGATGTGCTTGAGTGTCTTCGGCGAGCCCGGAACCACGTGGCCTTCGGGGTCGATCATGAGCCGCACGGCGGCGCCCCCGGCGTGAGCCGCCCTCGGCAGGGCGCCGGGCCCGAAATCGAGCGGCGTGCGCACCCGCAGGCCACGCGCCTGCAGGTCATCGAGCGACTCACCGGGTGGCACGGCCGCCGCAAGGCTTTCGCGCACCGCGCGGCAGGCTTCCTCGGCCGATGGCGCGGGTGCCGGAGCGGGCGGACTCAGCAAGGTGCAGCCCGCCAGCGCAGCCGTAACCCAGATCGCGGCCAGTGCAGTGTTCGACAGCACGCGGAACTTAAGAAAACCGATGGATTTGTCGTCCTGGCTGGGCGCAAACCGCAGCGATACCCGCAGGTATCGCCAGGATTTGCAACGACGCCAGGGCGGCAAAGACGCGGTTTTATGTTCCACGTGGTGTCTAACACTGCACTAGATGCCGCGACCGGACCCTGCCGCGCGGCGCCGGGGTCATCCCCTCAGGACCTTCAGCACCGTGGCGGCGACGTTCTCGGGCGTGAGATGGAAGTGCTTGAACAGCACGCCGGCCGGGGCGGACTCGCCGTAGGTGTCGACACCCACGACCGCAGCGCAGCCGTACTTCCACCAGAACGCCGTCACGCCGGCCTCGACGGCCACGCGCGGCAGATGCGCCGGCAGCACGCTGAGCTGGTAGGCGCTGTCCTGCCGGTCGAACACGGTGGTCGACGGCATCGACACCACGCGCACTGCCACGCCCTGCACTGCCAGCTGCTGCTGCGCGTGCAGCGCGAGCTGGACTTCGGAGCCGGTGGCGATCAGCACGGCCTGGGGCTTCTTGCGCAGTCCCACTTCGCCGGGCTCAGCCAGCACGTAGCCGCCGCGCGCGATCTGCTCGGTCGAGGCCTTGGGCGCGTAGGGCAGGTTCTGGCGCGACAACAGCAGCGCGGCCGGGCGGTCGGCGCCTTGCAGTGCGCAGGCCCAGGCGACGGCCGTCTCGGCGGTGTCGCCGGGACGCCAGACGTCCAGCCCGGGGATGAGGCGCAGCGCGGCGGCGTGCTCCACCGACTGATGGGTGGGGCCGTCCTCGCCCAGGCCGATGCTGTCGTGCGTGAACACGTGGACCACGCGCCGCTTCATGAGCGCGGCCATGCGCACGGCATTGCGGCTGTAATCGCTGAAGGTGAGGAAGGTGCCGCCGTAGGGGATGAAGCCGCCGTGCAGCGCCAGGCCGTTCATCACGCCGGCCATGCCGAACTCGCGCACGCCATAGTTGATGTGGCGCCCACCGTTGGGCTGCCCGTCCTCGCTGAAGCGCAGTGACGGCGTCGAGCTGGTCTGGGTGAGATTGGAGCCGGTCAGGTCGGCACTGCCGCCGATCAGCTCGGGCAGCGCGCGGGTGTAGGTCTCCAGGGCGATCTGGCTGGCCTTGCGCGTGGCCACCGTCTCGGCCTTGGCGTGCGCGGCGCCGACGGCCTCTTCGACGCATTGCGCGAAGCCGGCGGGCAGCTCGCCCTTGAAGCGGCGCACCAGCTCGGCGGCCAGCTCGGGATGCGCGGCGCGATAGGCGGCGAGGCGCTCGCTCCAGGCGGTCTCGGCCTGGGTGCCAGCGGCACGCGCGTCCCACACCTCGTACGCGGCCTCGGGCACCACGAAGGGCTCGTGCACCCAGCCCAGCGCGTCACGCGTGCGCTGGATCTCCTCGATGCCCAGCGCTTCGCCGTGCGCCTTGGCGGTGCCGGCACGCGTGGGCGCGCCTTTGCCGATGGTGGTCTTGCAGATGATGATGCTGGGCTTGTCGACGCTCTGCTTGGCCTGCACGATGGCCTGGTCGACGGCATCGATGTCGTGACCGTCGATGGGGCCGATCACGTTCCAGCGATAGGCCTCGAAGCGGCGCGCGGCGTCATCCACGTACCAGGGGTCGACCTGCCCGTCGATGCTGATGCCGTTGTCGTCGTAGAAGGCGATCAGCTTGTTGAGCTTCCAGGCACCGGCCAGGGCGCAGGCCTCATGGCTGATGCCTTCCATCAGGCAGCCGTCGCCCATGAAGACGTAGGTGCGGTGATCCACCACCGCAAGCCCGTCGCGGTTGAACTCGTGCGCAAGCAGCTTTTCGGCCAGCGCCATGCCCACGGCATTGGCCAAGCCCTGGCCCAGCGGGCCGGTGGTCGTCTCGACCCCGGGCGTGACGCCCACCTCGGGGTGGCCGGGAGTCTTGCTGTGCATCTGGCGGAAGTTGCGCAGCTCGCTCATCGGCAGGTCGTACCCGGTGAGGTGCAGCAGCGCGTACAGCAGCATCGAGCCGTGGCCGTTGGACAGCACGAAGCGGTCGCGGTCGGGCCACTGCGGGTTCGCCGGGTTGTGGCGCAGGTGACGCCCCCACAGCGCGACGGCGATCTCGGCCATGCCCATGGGCGCGCCGGGATGGCCGGAGTTGGCCTGCTGGACGGCATCCATGGCCAGCGCACGGATCGCGTTCGCCATGAGGGTGGGGTGGGAAGTCTGGGGAGCCGGGGAGGCGAGCGCAGCGGCCATGCGGTAGGTCCCGAAGGCGGTTGGGAGGGAAGCCGGGGATTCTACGGGCCCGATAATCGCGCCCCATGAATGCACCCGGGACCGCCGGCAAGGCGGCGCGATGAAGGCCATCATCCTGGCCGCCGGCCGCGGCGAGCGCATGCGCCCGCTGACGGATCACACGCCCAAGCCCCTGCTCGAAGTGCGCGGGCGACGGCTCATCGAGTGGCACTTGCTGGCGCTCGCGCAAGCCGGCGTGCGCGACGTGGTGGTCAACACCGCGTGGCTGGAGGAGCAGTTCCCGGCCGTGCTGGGTGACGGCTCGCGCTACGGCCTGCGCATCGCCTATTCCATGGAAGGCCGCGACCACGGCGGCGCTCTCGAAACCGCGGGCGGCATCGCCAAGGCGCTGCCTCTGCTGGCCGCTGGGCCGGACGATGCCTTCTGGGTGGTTTCCGGCGATGTGTTCGTCCCCGATTTCGGGTTCGATTCGACCCACGCCCGGAACTTCCAGGAGCGTGGGCAACTGGCTCACCTTTGGCTCGTGCCTAACGCGCCGCATCATCCGCGGGGAGACTTCGGCATCGACCCTGAAGGTTTCGCCGCGCTCGACGCCCCGGAGCGCTACACCTGGTCAAGCCTGGCACTCATGCGGCCCGGACTCGTCGCCGCAGTGCCGCCAGGAACACGCGCCGCACTCAGACCCTGCCTGGAAGCCGCGATCCGCGAGCAGCGGGTGAGCGCCGAACGATGGGCCGGCGCATGGACCGATGTCGGCACACCTGAGCGGCTGGCGGCGCTTGAATCGATGCGGGATCCCACGCGAGAGGTGCGTTGAGCGTTGAGTGGGGCACCGGCGCGCCAGCGCCGATTCCACGCTGGCCGAAAGCCTGCATGCACAGGCCTTGCCTTTGGGGGTGAGCCGCGGCGAAGTGGGGAAAACACCGTACCGACCACACGGCACGTCTTTGATGCTGCGCTGAGCATCGCCCCATACCCGAGACCGAGGCGAACCGCGCAGGAAAGTGCATGACATCGCAGTCGACGGCGCGGCTTTATCGGCTTTATCGATCACGGAACACGTCACGACCTGCGAGGGATTGGTTTGAAAACATTGCACGCCTTCATCATCTGCTGGACCGGAAAGGAAGATAACGTCGAGACCATCGCCCGCAGCCTCGTAGGAGTCGCCGACCGGGTGACGGTTATTTATTCGACGCAGGACGAATCGGAACGCAGCGGGTCTGGAGAATGGGTCCAGGTGCCGAACGAGTGGTTCTATGGAAGGAAGTTCAGGCGCACCCTGGAGCTGAGCACCGCAGACATCACGCTGCAGATTCAGGGGGACGTGTCATGCAGCGATTGGAAGACGCTGATCGAACGCTGCAGGCATGTCTACGAGACCACGCCAGCGCTCGGCGTGTGGGCCCCCGAAGTGAATTACACGTGGTGGGATACCGAAGCCGTCGGGATCCTCCATGTCGACGCCGAGAAGCAATTGACCTCCGTCACGAATACCGACGGAATCATCTGGAGCTTTTCCGGGCCCGTCCGCGAGCGGCTTTCTCAGCTCGGGTATGACATGAACAACCTGGGGTGGGGCATGGAATGCGCCGCCATCGCGCACGCCTATACCAACAACATGCTCGTGGTTCGCGACATGACAACCCAAGTCGTTCATCCGGTAGGGACCGGCTATTCCAGGGACGAGGCGAACCGGCAAATGGACGCCTTTCTGGCACAACTTACCCCCCAGGAAATCGTCATGCACCGGCTGGCCTGGGAATACGGTTGCCAACGGCGGCAGCTGCGACCGTGAGCCACCATGAGCCGGCGAGACTCGCCACATAACTCATTTCGTCTGCACCCTCTCAGTGCTGTGTCCAACCCCCGGACACAGGTTGACCTCCAAGGAGACGTGCACCAGTTCCTCATGGCTGGCCGCCAGTCTCGATCGGTAAACCGAGGGCGATTGCGGCTCGTCGGCCACGACGCAGACGATGGCAGCGAACCGGTCGCGCCCGACCCGCCACACGTGCAGGTCGGCCACCTTGGCATCGCCGTCGGACTCGATCTCCTCCCGGATCTCGCGCGCCAGGGGATGGTCCATCTCGCGATCGAGCAGCACGGCACCCGATTCGCGCATCAGGCCCACGGCCCACACCGCGATCACGATCGCCCCCAGCACGCCGACGACCGGATCGAGCCAGTTCCAGCCCGCCCACCAGGCACCCGCCAGGGCGCCGATGGCCAACAGGGAAGTGAGCGCATCCGCGAGCACGTGGACATAGGCCGCGCGTAGGTTGAGGTCGTGGCCGGCGTGCCGATGTGCGTCATGCGGATGCGGATGGTGGTGGTCAGGCCCCTCGTCGCCATGTCCGTGTCCGTGCGCATGGTCGTGCGCATGGTCGTGCGCCTCGCCGGCGCCGTGCAGCAACCAGGCAGAGGCGAGGTTCACCACCAGGCCGACCGTGGCCACCACGAGGGCAGGCTGGATGTCGATCGGTTCGGCGCGCCACAACCGCAGGAGCGATTCGGCCAGGATGCCCACGGCCACCACGCCGAGCACCACTGCGCTGGCGAAGCTGCCGAGCACCTCGATCTTCCAGGTGCCGAAGGTATAGCGCGTGTCGGCCGCATGCCGGCGTGCCAGCGCGTAGGCCGTAGCCGCGACCCCGAGCGCGAGGGCGTGCGTGCCCATGTGCCAGCCGTCGGCCAGCAGCGCCATCGAGCCCGTCCACCAGCCGGCGGCGATCTCCGCGAACATCGTGCCGAGCGTCAGGGCGAGCACCCAGCGGGTACGGAGTTCGCCCTGGCGGTTGCCGGTGTCGAAGTGATGGGTGTGCTGCCACGGCGACAGGTCGTGCGCGTGACGGGAGGGCGGACGGGATGGCGAGTGCGGCTGCGACATGCGCAGATTCTCGACGCTGCCGGTTCAGCCGGCGGCTGGGGCAGCAGGGAAGTCAACACCTAAAATCGTTGTTTTCCCCCGCCACACCCGGCCCGCCGCGGCCTGCGCCTGCCATGACGCTCTCTGCCATTACCGCCCTTTCTCCCCTGGACGGCCGCTACGCCTCGCGCACCGCGGCACTGCGGCCGCTGTTGTCCGAGTTCGGGCTGATGCATCGCCGGGTGCAGGTGGAGGTGGAATGGTTCATCGCGCTGTCCGACGCGGGCTTTGCCGAGTTCAAGCCGCTCAGTGAAGCGGCACGCGGCCTGCTGCGCGGGCTGGTCGCACGCTTCTCGGAGGCCGATGCGGTGGCGATCAAGGAGATCGAGCGCACCACCAACCACGACGTGAAGGCCGTGGAGTACTGGCTCAAGAGCCGCTTCGAGAGCAACGCCGAGCTCAAGGCTGCCGGCGAGTTCGTGCACTTCGCCTGCACGAGCGAGGACATCAACAACACCAGCCACGCCCTGATGCTCAAGGCCGCACGTGAAGACGTGCTGCTGCCCACGCTGGAGCGCATCAGCAGCACGCTGACGGCAATGGCGGTACAGCTGGCCGGCGTGCCCATGCTCAGCCGCACTCACGGGCAGACCGCCAGCCCCACCACCGTGGGCAAGGAGATCGCCAACGTGGTGGCGCGCCTGGGGAACGCCCGCGAGCGCATCGCCTCGGTGCAGCTGCTGGGCAAGATGAACGGCGCCGTGGGCAACTACAACGCGCACCTGGCCGCCTGCCCCGAGCTGGACTGGGAGGTCTTCAGCCGCGGCGTGGTGGAGGGGCATCTGGGACTGGTCTTCAACCCGTACACCACGCAGATCGAGCCGCACGACTACATGGCCGAGCTGTTCGACGCCGTAGCGCGCACCAACACGATCCTCATCGACTGGTCGCGCGACGTGTGGGGCTACATCAGCCTGGGCTACTTCAGGCAGCGCACGGTGGCCGGCGAGATCGGCTCGTCGACCATGCCGCACAAGGTCAACCCCATCGACTTCGAGAACGCCGAGGGCAACTTCGGGCTGGCCAACGCGCTGCTCGCCCACCTGAGCCAGAAGCTGCCCATCAGCCGCTGGCAGCGCGACCTCACCGACAGCACGGTGCTGCGCAACATGGGTGTGGCGCTGGGCTACACGCTGCTGGGCTACGAGAGCCTGCTGCGCGGCCTGGCCAAACTGGAGGTCAACCGCGAGGCGCTGGCCGCCGACCTCGACGAGGCCTGGGAGGTGCTGGCCGAGCCCATCCAGACCGTGATGCGCCGCTACGGGCTGCCCAACCCGTACGAGCGCCTGAAGGAACTCACGCGCGGCAAAGCCATCACGGCCGACGCGCTGCGCAGCTTCATTGCGACGCTGGCAATCCCGGAGGCTGAGAAGGCGCGCCTGCTCGCCCTCACGCCGGCCACCTACCTCGGCATGGCCGGGGAGCTGGCGGCGCGCATCGGCCGCGCGGGGTGAGGCCCCGGATGGCACGCCTGAACTTCATCGACGCCATCTCGCACGCCGAGGAGCGCCACCGCTCGTTGCTGTGCGTGGGGCTGGATCCCGACCCGGCCCGCTTCCCGAGGGGCTGGCGCGGCGATGCGAGCCGCATCTACGATTTCTGCGCGGCCATCGTCGACGCCACGCGCGACCTCGTCGTCGCGTACAAGCCCCAAATCGCCTACTTCGCCGCGCACGCCGCGGAGGCGCAGTTGGAGCGGCTGATGGCGTACATCCGCCAGACCGCGCCCGATGTGCCGGTGATTCTCGATGCGAAGCGCGGCGACATCGGCAGCACTGCCGAGCAGTACGCGCACGAAGCGTTCGAGCGCTACCAGGCCGATGCGGTGACGCTCTCGCCCTTCATGGGGTTCGATTCCATCGAACCCTACCTGCGCTACGCCGACAAGGGCCTGATCCTGCTGTGCCGCACGTCCAACCCGGGCGGCTCCGACCTGCAGGCACAACGGCTCGCCAGCGGGGAACTGCTCTATGAGCACATCGCCCGCCTGGCACAGGGCCCCTGGAACCGCACAGGCCAGCTGGGGCTGGTGGTGGGAGCCACCTACCCGGCGGAGATCGAGCGCGTACGCGAGCTGGCGCCGACGGTGCCGCTGCTGATCCCCGGCGTGGGGGCCCAGGGCGGCGACGCCCGGGCGACGGTGCGCGCCGGCTGGCGCGCCCAGGATGGCCGCACCGTCGCGCCGATCATCGTCAACTCCTCGCGGGCGGTGCTGTACGCGAGCGCGGGTGACGATTTCGCCGAGGCCGCCCGCGCTGCGGCGCTGGCGGCGCGCGACGAGCTGAACGCTGCCCGCGGCGGATGACCGAGCGCTGCGCGCGGCTGATGAATCACTGGATGCGGCTCACGGCACCCACCAGTACCGAACCACGTGAAAGAACACCGGGGCGGCAAACACCACCGAGTCGAGTCGGTCCAGCATGCCGCCGTGGCCCTCGATCATCGTGCCCCAGTCCTTCACGCCGCGGTCGCGCTTGATGGCTGACATGACCAGGCCGCCAAGGAATCCCATCAGGCAGATGGCCAGGGACACCAGCGCGGACTGCCAAGGCGTGAACGGCGTGATCCCGTACAGCGCGGCACCCAGGCAGATCGACGAGGCCACGCCGCCGGCAAAGCCTTCGATGGTCTTGGAAGGAGAAAGAGCGGGTGCGATCTTTCGGCGACCCAGAAGCTTGCCCCAGACGTACTGCAAGACATCGCTTCCCTGCACCACGATGATGAGATAGGCGATGAGGAGCCGGTGCCTGCCCTCGTAGCCCGGAATGTCGAGGGTCAGTAGCGCCGGCAAATGGGACAGGCAGAACACGCAGATCATGAGCCCCCATTGCATCTTGGCCGTGCGCTCGAGAAAGCGGTTCGTATCGGCTCCTCGTCGTTTCGTGTGGAACGCGACAGTCTCATTTCGCCGGGGCGGGCGCGAACAGATGGGCTGGTAAGTGCTTGAGCTTGGACAGACGCAGGTAGGCGATGGCGAGGAAGTTGCGGCCGGTACGGAAGCGGCGCGCTTGGCTTTGCTGCTGCAGGCCATTCATGGCCTCCACGAATGCGTTGGGTCCGTCATGCCGCGCACGACGGCGCCGAAGTGCGTCGTCAACGTCGCAGCCAGCTTCTTGAACGGCTCCAGTCGGCTGCGTCGCGCCCAGCTGAGCCAGCCGCGCAAGTCGCGCTCGGCTTGCAAGGAGGTCTTGGAACCTCGGCTTCAGCTGGTGGAGCGAAAGCGGCATGTCGATGAGTGGAGCGTGGTGCCGCGTCGAGTTCATCGCGCGGCCCCCTGTGCTTGTTCATGTCGGGCGGCTAGCGTAGCTGCTTCGCCGGGCAGCGAACGTCGCCCCTTGGAGGGATGCATTCCCGCAGGCGTGCGCGTTTCGAACGCCCTGGCGGCACCTTCGGTTCAAAGCAGGGGCAACTCCCTCTTGCGCTCGCCCGTGAGCGCGAACCAGGCATTGGCCAGTGCGGGGGCCAGGGGCGGCACGCCCGGCTCGCCCACGCCCGAAGGTGCCTCCGTGCTGCTCACGATATGCGTCTCGACGACCGGCATGTCGGCCATCTGCGCCAGCGGGTACTGCGGGAAGTTCGTCTGCTGCACGATGCCGTCGACGATGTCGATGCGCCCGTGCAGGGCCGCGGTGAGGGCGAAGACGACGCCGCCTTCCATCTGCTGCGCGACGATGTCCGGATTCACCGCCACGCCGCAGTCCACGGCGCACACCACGCGATGCACGCGAGGGCGCCCGCCGGGCAGCGACAGCTCCACCACCTGCGCCACGATGGTGTCGAAGGATTCGTGCAGCGCCACGCCGCGTGCGTGTCCCGCCGGCACCGCCTTGCCCCATCCCGCTTCGACCGCGGCGCGGCGCAGCACCGCGGCGTGCCGGGGCATGCCGGCCAGCAGCGAGAGGCGAAACGCCACCGGGTCTTGGCCTGTCGCGTGCGCCAGCTCGTCGATGAAGCTTTCCCGAAAGAAGGCGTTGTGAGAGTGGCCCACCGAGCGCCAGAAACCGACGGGCACCTCGTGCCGCGTGGCCACGTGCGCGACACGCTGGTGCGGCACACCATAAGGATGATCGAACAGTCCTTCGCTGGCGGTGCGGTCGGGGCCGTCCAACGGGCCGGGCAGCGCCGCCACGCGGGGCAGCATCGGCGAGGCCAGTTGCAAAGCCGCCATCTGCACCCGCAATCCATCGGGCAGCACGCGGCCGGCCCAACGCGGCGTGACCGTGTCGCCCGCGGTCGTGAACGACAGGGCCTGCAAGCGGCCCTCGGCGTCGAAGCCGGCCTGCATCCAGGCCGCGGCGGCGGGCCGGTAGTAGTCGTGGCCCAGGTCCTCCTCGCGTGACCAAAGCAGTTGCACCGGGCGGCCGCCCGTCTCCATCGCCACGCGCACGGCCTGACCCACGACATCGACTTCCAGGCGCCGGCCGAAGGCGCCGCCGAGGTAGGTGACATGCACGGTGACCGCTTCCGGCGAGACGCCCGCGATGCGGGCCGCGAGCTCGCGCGCCAGGCCGGGCACCTGGGTCGGCGCCCACACCGTCACCCGCCCCGCGACCACGCGCGCGGTGCAGTTGATCGGCTCCATGGCCGCATGCGCGAGGTAGGGGGCCCGGTACAGGGCCTCGACCCGGCGCGTCGCGCCTGCGAGCGCCCACGCGGCGTCGCCGCGTTGCAGGAAAGCTTCGCCACCCTCCACGCCGGCCGTGCGGGCAACCCGGGCGATCTCATCGGCGATGTCCTCGGAGTTCGGCGTGGCGCGCGGCGGCGCGGTCCACGCCACCGGGAGGGCACGCGCGGCCTGCAGGGCATGCCAGCTGGTGCGCGCCACCACCGCAAGCGCGGCCGGGGCGCCGGCGATGGGGGGCAGGCGGACGAGGCGCTCCACACCGGACCGCGAGAGCACCGCATCGGCATCCACCTCACCCCACGCGCCGCCGATCTGCGGCGCATGGCGCACCGCGGCGTAGAGCAGGCCGGGCAGGCGCACGTCGATGCCGAACTCCGCGCGGCCATCGCTCTTGGCCGGCACGTCGAGCCGTGGCGCGTTGCGCCCGATGAGCCGCCAGGCTTGCGGCGGCTTGGGCTTCATGCCGCCCGGCGGGGTGGCCGCGGCCTGGGCCACCAGCTCGCCGTAGTGCGCCTTCAAGCCCGACGGATGGCTCACCACGCCTTCATGCACGCTGAGTTCGGCCACCGGCTGGCGCCAGCGCAGCGACGCCGCGCCCAGCAGCTGCCCACGCGCCGTGGCGGCGGCCCGGCGCAGCGGCCCCCAGGCATCGGCGACGCTGCTGGAGCTGCCGGTGAGGTTGATGCCTAGCGTGCGCGCGACCTTGCTCACGAGCCAGCGGTCCGCGAGCACCCATGGATCCTCCCGGCCGGGCTGGGCCGATCGCGGATCGACCGGCAGGGCTGCCACTGCGGCAGCCACGTTGCCATACAGCGTGTCGTGCCCGGCAGGCACCAGCTGCACGCTGTCGAGCGGCACGTCGAGTTCCTCGGCGGCGAGCATGGCCAGCGCGGTGTGCACACCCTGCCCCATCTCGCTGCGGTTCATGGCCAGCATGACGCGGCCGTCGACGCCGATCTTGATCCAGCCGTTGAGGCTCACCTCGCCGTCGAGCGCAGGCAGCAGGCCGGGGCGACCGACGCGGCTGCGCGGCGGCAACACGCTCCAGCCCACCACCATCGCCCCCGCGGCGCTGGCACCCGCGAGCAGCAGGGCGCGCCGCTTCACACCAACCTCACCGTGCCTGGCCGCGACTGCGGGGGGCGCCGCAGCCCGCGCAGCTCGTGAGCAGCCGTCTTGATCGCTGCCCGCACCCGGCCGTAGGTGCCGCAGTGACACAGGTTGGTGATGGCGGCGTCGATGTCTGCATCGGTGGGCGCCGGGTTCGCCGCCAGCAGGGCGGCCGCGGCCATGAGCATGCCACTCTGGCAGTAGCCGCATTGCGGCACCTGGTGCGCGACCCACGCACGCTGCAAGGCATGCGGCTCGCCCGGGCCGCCCAGCGACTCGATGGTGCGCACCGCCTTGCCGGCCACGGCGGCCAGCGGCAGCATGCATGAGCGCACGGGCCGGCCATCCACATGTACGGTACAGGCGCCGCAGGCGCCAACGCCACAGCCGAACTTGGTGCCGGTGAGCTGCAGCACGTCGCGCAGTGCCCAGAGCAAGGGCATGTCCGGCGCCACTTCGGCATCGGGCAGCTCGCGCCGCTCGCCGTTGATCGAGAGTTCCATCGCATTCCTTCCACCCCGGGGCGCCGCATTCTGCGCGCATCCCGGCTGTGCGGGCTTCGCGCAGCACAGCGTTCGCGGCACGTGCGCGCGGCGTTCGAAAATCACGTCTTTGGATCGCGGCGGCAGAATGCCACTCCGTTTGCGCCCTGCGCCAGACCACCCCAAGGAGCCTTTCCATGTCCCGTCTTCCCATGCTGCGCACGGCGACGCTGGCCGCCGCCTGCCTCGTCGCTGCCGGCGCAGCGCCCGCGCAGGAACTGCAGTTGCATGGCCTGCTGGATGTGTCGGCCGGCCGCTTCGAGAACGCCGGTGCACCCGCCGACTGGCGTGTCGACAGCGGCAGCATGAGCACCAGCTTCATCGGTGTGCGCGGCAGCGACGACCTTGGCGGCGGCCTGAAGGCACGCTTCGCTTTCGAGCACTACCTGCGACTGGACAGCGGCCGCACCGGCCGCTTCGACGGCGACGCGTTCTGGGCGCGCGACGCCTACATCGGCCTGTCGGGCGCCTTCGGCACCACGGTCCTCGGGCGTACCACCACCCCGCTGTTCATGTCGACGCAGCAGTTCAACGCCTTCGGCGACTCGTATGCCTTCTCGCCCAGCGTGCGGCAGGTGTTCACGCCGGCACTGCTGCCTTTCTTCGGTGACAGCGCCTGGAACAACTCGATCGCCTATGCGAGCGGCGACGAGGACGGCAACGGCTTCAGCCAGCAAGTCATCGGCGCCCTCGACGAGGGCGCGACCGGCTCGCGCGGCGCCAACTACGGCGCGAGCCTCGCGTACGAGACGGGGCCGCTGGCGGCGGCGCTCACCTGGCAACGAGTGCGGCATGGCGAGGGCGTCACCCCAGCCTCAGCGGCGCTGCCGGCCGGCTTTTCCCGGCAGGACACGTGGCAGGTCGGGGTGGCCTACGACCTGGTGATCGTGAAGCTGTACGGCCAGTACACCCGCGTTCGCACCCGCGACCTCTCCGGCAGCCGCATGGAGATCGGGGGCCTGGGCGCCGCCATGCCGCTGGGTGCTGGCCGCGTGCTCGCGCAATACGGCTATGCGCGCGTGCGCTCGGCGGGCATCGAGCCTTCGCACGGCACGCTGAGCCTGGGCTACGACCATGCGCTGTCCAAGCGCACCGACGCCTACGCCGTCTACATGCGCGACAGCGTCACCGGGCAGGATCGCGGCCACAGCCTGGCCGCCGGCATGCGGCTGAGGTTCTGAGCGTCCCCAGGGCCGGGCCGCGCCCCCCCGGCGGGGGACAAGGAAACTTAAGGCGGCCCGGCGTTTCCGTTGCCGGCTCAGGACACCGGCCATCCCAGCGTCAGGCGGGCGCGCCATGGACGAACACCTTGAGTTCGCCCGGCGCGAACTGCACCCAAGGCTCGTCGCGCGTGAGCGGCTCGGTCACGACCACCGCCACCCGGTCGGTGGGCGAGGTGTGCTCGGCGAAGTCGATGCTCAGATCCTCGTCCTGCAACCGCGCACGGCCAAAGGGGTGCTGGCGCACCAGGGAGTACAGCCGCGTGGAGCAGTGGGCCCACAGCGCCGAGCCATGGCTGAGCATGAAGTTGAAGGTGCCGTGGCGGGCGATGGCGGGCACGAGCTCGCGCAAGGTCGCGGTGAGCTCGTCGATGGGCGGCACGCCGGCATGCGCCTTGGACAGCTCCTGCATCAGCCAGCAGAAGGCGCGCTCGCTGTCCGTGTGACCCACGGGCCGGAACGAAGCGTGCAGGCGGGGCGCGAAATCCCTGAGGTCGCCGTTGTGCGCGAACGCCCAGTAGCGTCCCCACAGCTCGCGCTGGAAGGGATGCGTGTTCTCCAGGCTCACGCGCCCCTGCGTGGCCTTGCGGATGTGGGCAATGATGTTGTCGCTGCGGATGGGGTAGCGGCGCACCATCTCCGCCACCGGCGACACCCGGGCGCTTTGCGCATCGACGAACATGCGCACGCCCGAGCCTTCGAAGAAGGCGATGCCGAAACCGTCCTTGTGTTCCTCGGCGCGGCTAACGAAGCCGGTGAAGCTGAACACGATGTCGGTCGGCGTGTTGGCATTCATACCAAGCAGCTGGCACATGGCAGCTTCCCCCGATGAGCGAGCAGGCCTATTCGGTAAAGAGCCTCAGCATGCCCTTGAGCGTGACCAGGTGGCCTGGATTGCTGGTCTCGTTGAGCACGCCGCTCATGCGCTGCAGCAGCCGCTCGCTCCTCTTTGCGCGCCAGATGAGGAGGTCGGCCAGCCAGGGATGGCTGTTGACCTTGTTGGCCCTGGCATAGAGGTCGAAGCGCGGCTTGAGGGTCCGCAGGGCCTGCTCGTAGCGCGAGCGCACGTCGGCCTCCGGCCGCCCCTGTGCCCGGCATTCGATGACCGCCTCCGCGGCCAGGATGCCGGTTTCCAGCGCCTTGCCGATGCCCTCGCCGGTGAACGAGTAGGTGCTGCCCGCCGCTTCGCCGGTGACGAGCAGGCCCGGCCGCGAGTAGCGCGCCCCCTCCAGCGTGCAGCGCAGCGGGGCGCCCTTGAGCGGGCTCACCCATACGCCGCCTTGCACCAGCTCGCGCGCTGGCGCATGGATGCGCGTGAACGCATCGAACACATCGTGCAGGTTGAAGCTCTTCTTGCCCAGCCTGCCGCCGCGCTGCTCGCCATGGCTGTCGGCGATGCCCACGCCGATGTTGAACACCGCATCGCGGCACGGAAAGATCCAGCCGTAGCCCGGGCTCACCGCCCGGTGCCACACGATTTCGAGCGTGTCGATGCGACCGGCCAGGCGCTCGTTGCGCACGTAGCCGCGCAGGGCCACGCCACTGGGCGTGTGTCGCTCCGACATGCCGGCGGCCATCAACGCCTGGGGTACCGCGCCGGTGGCCAGCACCACCCAGCCGGCGCGCACGGTGTGAGGCATGTCGCCCGCCTTCAGCTCGGCGCCAGCCACCCGGCCCTCCTCCTCCAGTGGCGCGGCGAAACGCAACGGCGCGAACATGCGCGCCCCCGCGGCCGACGCCGCGCGGCAGAGGATGAGGTCCAGATCCCGGCGCGGCAGCACCGCCAGGGTGCCTGGCACATCGACCGAACCGCCGCGCGGACCGATGCAGCGCACATGCGTGCCCGGTTGCGCCTTCGTCATCACTTCGTCGAGCACGCCGAGCTTGCGCAAGGCCTTGTGGGCATCGGGGATGAGCCCGTCGCCGCAGACCTTGTCGCGCGGGAAGGCGTGCTGGTCGACCAGCACCACGTCGAAGCCGGCGCGCGCCAGGGTGATGGCCGCGGCGCTTCCTGCGGGGCCGGCCCCCACGACGAGCACGTCGCAACGGGCGGGCAGCGCCGACGCCGGCTGGTTCAACAAGCCCTGCAAAGACGTGGCGGGCGGCGATGAAATCATGGGCATGGCGTGTGAACGGTCACGACCCAAGGATAGCGTCGGGCGCCCCGCTCGCCGCTCCCGGGCTCGCCGGTCTCCCAGCCGGCCCGCGTCCCGGGCCACGCTCTGCCGCCCTGGCTGCTACGGTCGCCAGCCCCGGCCCATCGCCGCGCGCTCGCCCGCGGCATCCAGCAGGTTGCCCTGCCGCTGCTCGTCCACCGCCCGCTGCACGAAGGGCGGCAGGGGGGCGGCAGGTACCGCAGCAGGCTCCCGAACGAGCAGCCGCACTTCCCAGTCGTTGCCGCGCCGGCAGGCGAGCCCGGCGGTGGAGGCGGTGGCGAGCGCAAAACTGCGGCACAGCTCCTGGCTGCGCGACACGAAGCTGACGCCGATCTTCACGGGCGCCCCGGCCGGCGGTTCGCCGGCAAGCTGGGTGGACAGTGCCAAGGCCAGCGGACCGCGCGCCACAACCCGGGCGTCCTGCATAGCGATGTCCTCGTTGGGCAGGGTGAGCAGGCCGCTGCGGCCGGCGAGCAGGCCCAACGCCACGCCGATGGCCAAGGCGACCCACGTGGGCCACGCCCACAGCGCGGAAGGTGCCGGCGCCTCTCGCACGCGCTCCCGCTCCTTGCGGGCTGACGCGAGCCGGACCACCTTGGCGCCCGGCGGCACGGCCTGGGGCACCACGTGGGGCTTGGCCGGCACCGAATCTCGATGCACCGGGTCGTAGGCGGCGCCCAGCAGCTTGCGCAGCGTGCGCTGCTGCTCGACACGGCGAGCCAGGGCCGGATCGGCGGCGATGGCCGCCTCCACCTCGTGGCGCGTGGCCGGGTCGAGCTCGTTGTCGACGTAGGCCAGAAGGGTCTTCTCGCTGAGCTTCATGACGGTGCCCCCTGGCAGCAAGACGCCGGCGACAACGCCTGATGCGCGGCCTGGCCCTTGCCGCCGATTGAAGGATCGCGAGACCATTCTCATCCACGGTCAAGGTCCTGCGAACGCGCGAAACCCCGCATCAGCACGGCGCGGCAGGCACGAATTCACGACCGCCCCGCACACCGCCGCGTGCCTGCATCGCCAAGTTCGTGCGCAGCTTCTTCAGCCCCGCGCCTTCACCCGTTGCCGCCACGCATGCAGCAGTGGCTCGGTGTAGCCGCTGGGCTGCTCGACCCCCTTGAAGATGAGATCGCGCGCGGCGCACCATGCGTACGACTTCTCGAATTCCGGCGCCATGGGCCGGTAGGCCGGATCGCCGGCATTCTGGCCATCGACCACGCGGGCCATGCGCTGCAGCGTCTCGGTCACCTGCTGCGCATTCACCACGCCGTGCAGCAGCCAGTTGGCGATGTGCTGGCTGGAGATGCGCAGCGTGGCGCGGTCTTCCATGAGGCCGATGTTGTGGATGTCGGGCACCTTCGAGCAGCCCACGCCCTGCTCGACCCAGCGCACCACGTAGCCGAGGATGCCCTGGGTGTTGTTGTCCAGCTCCTGCTGGATCTCGGCCGCGGACCACTTCGCCTCCTTCACCACCGGGATCTGCAACAGCCCCGCAAGCAGGTTTTCGCGCTCGGCATCGGCGTCGATCGTCTCCAGTTCCTGCTGCACCTGGGCCACGTCCACCTGGTGGTAATGCAGCGCGTGCAGCGTGGCCGCGGTGGGCGAAGGCACCCAGGCGGTATTGGCGCCCGCCTTCGGGTGCGCAATCTTCTGCTCCAGCATGGCCGCCATGAGGTCGGGCATGGCCCACATGCCCTTGCCGATCTGCGCGCGGCCGCGCAGGCCGCAGCCCAGGCCGGTCAGCACGTTGCTGCGCTCGTAGGCCTGGATCCAGGCGCTGGTCTTCATGTCGCCCTTGCGGAACATGGGCCCCGCGCGCATGGCGGTATGCATCTCGTCGCCGGTGCGGTCCAGGAAGCCGGTGTTGATGAAGGCTACGCGGCCCGCCGCCTCGGCGATGCAGGCCTTGAGGTTCACGCTGGTGCGCCGCTCCTCGTCCATGATGCCCAGCTTCACGGTCTCGGGTGGCAGGTTCAGCAGCGCCTCCACGCGGCCGAACAGCTCGCTGGCGAACGCCACTTCCCTCGGCCCGTGCATCTTGGGTTTGACGATGTAGATCGAGCCCGTGCGCGAGTTGCCGCGGCGCTTGAGGTCGACCATCGCGGTGGTCACGGTGATGACCGCGTCCATGATGCCTTCCGGGATCTCGCGGCCGTCGACCATGAGGATGGCCGGGTTGGTCATGAGGTGGCCCACGTTGCGCACGAACAGCAGCGAGCGGCCGTGCAGCGTGAGCGGGCGGCCGTCGGCGCCGGTGTATTCGCGGTCGGCGTTGAGGCCGCGCGTGAAGGTCTTGCCGCCCTTGCTGACCTGCTCGGTAAGCGTGCCCTGCAGCATGCCCAGCCAGTTGCGGTAGGCCAGCACCTTGTCCTCGGCATCGACCGCCGCCACGGAATCTTCGAGGTCCAGGATGGTGGACAGCGCCGCTTCGAGCACCACGTCGCTCACGCCGGCCGGATCGTCGCGGCCGATGGGGGTGCGACGGTCGATGAGGAGGTCGATGTGCAAGCCATGGTTGACCAGCAGCACCGAGGAGGGCTCGGCGGCGTCGCCGCCATGGCCCTTGAACTGCGCGGGGTTTGCCAAGCCCGTGCGGCTGCCGTTCTTCAGCGACACCTCCAGGCGCCCGCCGGAGACTCGGTAGCCGGTGGCGTCCTTGTGCGAGGCGCCGGCCAGCGGCACGGCCTGGTCGAGGAAGTGGCGCGCGTACTCGATCACCTTGGCGCCGCGCGCCGGGTTGTAACCGGCCGCGTCGCGCTCGGCGCCGCCGGTCTCGGGGATCGCATCGGTGCCGTACAGGGCGTCATACAGCGAGCCCCAGCGCGCGTTCGCGGCATTGAGCGCATAGCGCGCGTTCAGGATGGGCACCACCAGCTGCGGGCCCGCCTGCACCGCCAGCTCGGCATCCACGTTCGCCGCGGTGGCCTTCACCCGGCCGGGGTAAGGCACCAGGTAGCCGATCTCCTCCAGGAAGGCACGGTAGGCCGGCATGTCAGAGATCGGCCCCGGGTGGGCCTGGTGCCAGGCGTCGATCTGCGACTGCAGGCGATCGCGCTCGGCCAGCAGCGCCGCGTTCTTCGGCGCCAGGTCGTGCACGATGGCGTCGAAGCCCATCCAGAACGTGGTGCTGCCCACGCCGGCAGCGGGCAGCACCTGCTCCTCGATGAAGCTGTGCAGTTCGTTGGCGACTTGGAGCCGGAAGCAGGGGGTGCGTGCAGTCATGGGTGGCCTCGAAAGGTGTTCAGGATTCGGAAGGTTCTGGAAAGAAGTCCAGCACGTCGCGCAGGCTGCTGCCTGTGCGCGAGGGCTCGGTATCGAGTTGTTCGAGCGGCAGCCCCTGGCGGTTGACCCACAGCGTGGTGTAGCCGAACCAGGTGGCGCCGATGACATCCCAGCCGTTGCCGGACACGAACAGGATCTGCTTGGCCGGCAGCTTCAGCGCCTGCGGCGCCAGCGCGTAGGCGGCCGGGTCGGTCTTGTAGCGGCGCGTGGCGTGCACGCTGAGCACATGCGCGAGGTAGCCGGAAAACCCCGCGCTCTTGACGGCCACGCCCAGCATCTCGGGGTCGCCGTTGCTCAACACCGCTGCCGGGATGCCGCGCGACTTGAGCGCGCGCAGCACGTCCAGGTTCTCTGGGTAGGCACTGAGATGGCGGTACTGGTTCATCAGCCGTTCCTCGGCCGAGGTGTCCAGGCCCAGCCCGAGCCGCTGCGCAGCAAAGCGCAAGCCCGCGCGGGTCAGATCCCAGAACGGCCGGTACCGGCCGCTCATCGAGCAGATGCGCGTGTATTCGAGCTGCTTGTCGCGCCACAGCACAGCCAGCGCCTCGCCGCGGCCGGGAAACAGCTGCTCGGCCAGCAGCCCGACGCTGTAGACATCGAACAGGGTGCCGTAGGCATCGAACACGACCGCGCGGACCGAAGCTTTCTTTTCCATGGGCGGCTACTCTATTGCCTCCGCCCCCCGCGATTAAGTACCGAAAATCGCGTTGATTCGTGACTTTGGAGTTGGAATCGACCGATACACACCCTCGTAGACGGTCTGCCGACCCGGCACGGGCCCGCTTTACCAACCTGCCACCCATGAACGACACCCCTCGCACGCTCCCCCTGTCCGGCCTGCGCGTCGTCGAGATGACCCACATGGTCATGGGCCCGACCTGCGGCCTGATCCTCGGCGACCTGGGTGCCGAGGTGATCAAGATCGAGCCGCCTGCCGGCGACAACACGCGCCGGCTGCTGGGCTCGGGCGCCGGCTTCTTTCCCATGTTCAACCGGAACAAGAAGAGCCTGGCGATCGACACCCGCGATCCACGCGGATGCGAGCTGGTGCGCAAGCTGGTCGCCACCGCCGACGTCTTCAGCGAAAACTTCAAGCCCGGCGCGATGGAACGGCTCGGCCTCGACTACGCCCAGCTGTCGGCCATCCACCCCGGGCTCGTCTACGTCTCGCACAAGGGCTTCCTGCCCGGCCCGTACGAGCACCGCACCGCGCTGGACGAGGTGGTGCAGATGATGGGCGGCCTGGCCTACATGACCGGCCCGCAAGGGCGGCCGCTGCGCGCGGGCGCGTCGGTCAACGACATCATGGGCGGCATGTTCGGCGCCATCGGCGCGCTGGCGGCCCTGCAGCAGCGCACACACACCGGCCGCGGCCAGGAGGTGCAAAGCGCCCTCTTCGAAAACAACGTCTTCCTCGTGGCGCAGCACATGATGCAGTTCGCGGTCACGGGCCAGCCGGCCGCACCGATGCCCAGCCGCATCTCCGCCTGGGGCATCTACGACGTCTTTACCGTGAAGGACGGCGAGCAGATCTTCCTGGCGGTCGTCTCCGACAGCCAGTGGGCGGTCTTCTGCGACGCCTTCGGGCTGACCGCGTTGAAGGCCGACCCGCGGCTGGCGACCAACAACCAGCGGGTCCAGGCGCGCGACTGGCTGCTGCCACGGTTGCGCGAGCACCTGGCGCACAGCACCGCGGCACACATCGCCCAGGTGTTCGAGACCGCTGGGCTGCCCTACGCCCCCATCACCCGGCCCGAGGACCTGTTCGACGACCCGCACCTGACGGCCACCGGCGGGCTGGCACCCGTGCACCTGCCGGCCGGCACGTCGAGCGCCACGCAAGCGATCGACACCCGCATGCCCTTGCTGCCGATCACGCTGGCAGGCCAACGTCCCCCGCTGCGCTCGGCCCCGCCGACCCTGGGCGAGCACACCGATGCCCTGCTGGCCGAACTGGGCTGTACGCCGCAGGACATCGCCGATTTGCGCGCTGCCGGCGTGGTGGGTGCGCAGGTCACCGAGGACCGGGACCATTGATTCCCGCCCGCTTGATACCTAATCTGCCGCGGTGGACCGACTGAGGCAGATCGAATCGTTCGTGGCGGTGGCGCACAAAGGCAGCCTCACCGCCGCGGCTCATGCCGAAGGCGTCGCGCCTGCGGTCATCGGCCGTCGCATAGACGCGCTGGAGGAGCGCCTGGGCGTGAAGCTGCTGCTGCGCACCACCCGACGCATCACGCTCACCCACGAGGGCAGCGCTTTCCTCGAAGACTGCCAGCGCCTGCTCGCCGACCTGGCGAGCGCGGAGGCGAGCGTCAGTGCGGGCGGCGTGAAGGCCAGCGGCCACCTGCGCGTGACGGCGCCGGCAGGATTCGGTCGCCGGCACGTGGCCCCGCTCGTGCCGAGCTTCGCAGGACGCCATCCGGAGGTCTCGCTCTCGCTCAATCTGAGCGACCGGGTGGTGGACATCGTGAACGAAGGCGTGGACTGCGCGGTGCGCGTGGGCGAGCTGCAGGATTCCTCGCTGGTCAGCGTGCGCCTGGCCGAGAACCGTCGGCTATGCGTGGTCACACCCGCGTACCTGGCGCACGCCGGCACGCCACGACATCCCGCCGACCTCGCCCGGCACGAATGCCTGACGCTGAGCAGCGACAACAGCCAGACGCGCGGCTGGGCCTTCACGATCGACGGCGAAGTCACCCACCTGCGCCCCGGCGGCCGGCTCGACTGCAGCGACGGCCAGGTACTGCACGACTGGTGCCTGGCCGGCCTGGGCATCGCCTGGCGCTCGACCTGGGAAGTGGAACGCGAGATCGCGACCGGGCGTCTCGTGAGCGTGCTGGACGACTACGCGGCCCCGCCCAGCGGCATCTACGCGCTGTTTCCCCACGCCAAGCACCTGCCGCTGCGGGTGAGGCTATGGATCGACTTCCTCAAGCACACCTATGGCGATGCCGCCTACTGGGCGGGCTCGGCCTAGTGCAGTGTTTGACACTCAGGCATTCCTTCATGAACGCTTGGCGCGCGCTGGCCGCATCCGCAGCGCCGGCAGGCTGCCCGGCCGGCGACGTCTGCAACGCAGGCACGGCCCTCGCCGCCGACATCGTTTCCGGGCAGGTTCGGATCAGAGGATGCGCCGCGGATGCGCCAGGGCCTCGTGCGCTGCATGCAGGCGCCGCACCAGCACCCGGATGAACGCCTCGTCGAAGTGGTGCCGGCAGCTGGGGCTCAGCTGTGCCAGCGTGTCCGGCGTGAACGAGACCGTCGTGGCCGCCTGCGTGACGACGATGTCGGCGCTGTGGCGTCGCAATTCCGGGCTGGGCGCGAGGTAGGCCATCTCTCCCACCGACGTGCCAGCGCCCAGCTGCGCCACCTTCGTACCGTTGCGAAACACCTCCACCTCGCCCTGGGCAATGATGTGGAAGGTGCGACCCTCCTGGCCCCGGCGGTACAGCGCGTGGCCGAAGTCGAAACGCTGCCAGCGCGCGCGATGCACCACCTCCCACAGCTCCACGTCACCGAAGCCGGTGAAGAAGTCGAGGTTGCGCAGCAGGTTGAACCGCTCGGAATCGAGCACTCCCTGGAGCTGCCCGCGCGGCACCTCGTGGTTCGTGATGAGCGCCGACAACGATTGCGCGAACTCGTCCCAGCTCGCGTAGCGCGACGCCGGGTTTTTGGCCAGCGAGCGCTGCACGACGGCATCCAGCGCGGGGGTGACCCCCGAGCGCAGCTCCGTCAGCGCCGCCGGCTGCTGCGTGTAGATCTGGTGCATCATCGTCGACTGCGCTTGCGCGTCGAAGGGCGGGCGGCCGCTGATGAGGTGGTAGAGCACCGCGCCCAGCGAATACATGTCGGCACGGCAATCGAGCGTGCCGCCGTCGAGCTGCTCGGGCGACATGTAGGCGAGCGAGCCCACGCGGTAGACCTGTGTCACGTCGGCTTCGAGGTTGAGCACGCTGCCGAAGTCGGTGATCTTCACGTCGGTGATCTCGCCCTTGGACATCACCGTGAGCAGGTTGGCCGGCTTCACGTCGCGGTGGATCAGCCCCTGGCGGTACACGTAGCCCAGCGCCATGGCGCACTTGAAGCCGATTTCCACGATCAGCTCCAGCGACAGCAGCTGGTCGGGGCGGCAGTACGGCCGCAGCGTGCAGCCGTTCACGTACTCCATCACGAGGTAGGCGCAGTCCGACTCGGTCACCGCGTCGTAGATCTGCACGACGTTCGGGTGCTGCAGCCGGCCGACGAGCGCGGCCTCGGCATTGAAGAAACGCTCCGAGTAACGGCCGTCGGCCGGGTCGTTGGCGGCCACGCGCACGCGCTTGACCGCCACGTCCCGGTCGTGGAACTCGTCATGGCAAAGGAAGACTTCGCTGGTCGCGCCTTCGCCGAGCTTGCGAAGCACGCGGTACTTGCCGATCTGCACAGGCAGTCCCGAGATGTCGAGGGCAGCCGAAGGGGCAGCGGGGAGAACGTCGACTGACATGGGCGTCCGGCAAGAGAGGAGGCCGGGCTGCCCATCATGGTCGAAGCCCCGCACCGCCTGTTGGCCGAACAGGGGCACGAAAACCTCGCAATCCTGCCCTGCTTGCGCCCACTTGACAAAGCTTTATGTGAATCGGCAAGCGGATTCCATGGCTTAGGGTCGGTGTCGACCGTGGTTGGCATTGCAGCGAACGCACGCGACATGGCGCAGGCAAGGCGGGGCGCCTGCTGGGGCGTGCGCGCTGCGCCCGTGTGCAGGGTCAACCGTAGAATCAGCGCGATGATCCAAGCGAAACAGGAGCTACTCGCGGCACTGGCCGAAGCCATCGAGGAAGTGAGCCCCGGGTCGGCCGTTCCCGCCGCCTTCGAGTCGCCCAAGCAGGCCGCCCACGGCGACCTGGCCATCACGGCGGCCATGCAGCTCGCCAAGCCGCTGAAGAAGAACCCACGCGAAGTGGCCCAGGCGCTCGTCGAGGCGCTGGGCCGACGCGAGAGCACGCGGCGCCATGTCCAGGCGATGGAAATCGCCGGCCCTGGCTTCATCAACCTGCGCCTGACGCCCGCCACCCGGCAGGCAGTGGTGGCCGAGGTGCTGCGCGCGCGCGATGCCTTCGGCCGCGCCGCCCCCGCCAACCAGCGCGTGCTGGTCGAGTTCGTCTCCGCCAACCCCACCGGCCCCCTGCATCTCGGGCATGCCCGGCAGGCGGCCCTGGGCGACGCCATCTGTCACCTGTTCGACACCCAGGGGTGGCAGGTCACGCGAGAGTTCTACTACAACGACGCGGGCGTGCAGATCGCCACGCTTGCCGCGTCGGTGCAGGCGCGCGTCCGCGGCCTCAAGCCGGGCGACTCCGACTGGCCCGACAGCGCCTACAACGGCGACTACATCGCCGACATTGCCGGCGACTTCATGGCGCGCAAGACGGTCAAGGCCGACGACCGCGAGTTCACCGCCTCCGGCGACCCCGACGACCTGGACGGCATCCGCCAGTTCGCCGTCGCCTACCTGCGCCACGAGCAGGACCTGGACCTGCAGGCTTTCGGTCTGCGATTCGACCAGTACGTCCTCGAGTCGAGCCTGTACACGAGCGGCCGCGTCGAGGCCACCGTGGCGCGCCTAGTGGCCGCGGGCAAGACCTACGAGAGCGAAGGCGCGCTGTGGCTGCGCACCACCGAGTACGGCGACGACAAGGACCGCGTCATGCGCAAGTCCGACGGCACGTACACCTACTTCGTGCCGGACGTCGCCTACCACATCCACAAGTTCGAGCGCGGCTACACGCGGGCGATCAACATCCAGGGCAGCGACCACCACGGCACCGTCGCACGGGTGCGCGCAGGTCTGCAGGCGGCGGGTGTCGGCATCCCGCCGGGCTACCCGGACTACGTGCTTCACAAGATGGTCACGGTGATGAAGGGCGGCCAGGAGGTGAAGATCTCCAAGCGGGCCGGCAGCTACGTCACTTTGCGCGATCTCATCGACTGGACGAGCCGCGACGCGGTCCGGTTCTTCCTCATCAGCCGCAAGGGCGACACCGAGTTCGTGTTCGACGTCGACCTCGCGCTCAAGCAGAACGACGAGAACCCGGTCTTCTACGTGCAGTACGCCCATGCACGAATCTGCTCGGTGATCCAGCAGTACGCCGACAAAGGCGCAGACATCTCGAAACTGGCCGATGCGGACCTGTCCCTGCTGGTGGCACCGTCCGAGGCCGCGCTCATGTTGAAGCTGGCCGAGTACCCTGCCATGCTGGCCGGCGCCGCGGCGGGTCTGGCGCCGCACGACGTGGCGTTCTACCTGCGCGACGTCGCGGGCGCCTTCCACAGCTATTACGCCGCCGAGCGGTTCCTCGTCGATGACCCCGACCTCACACGGGCACGGCTGGCGCTGCTGGCCGCCACGCGCCAGGTGCTGCGCAATGCGCTCGCCGTACTGGGCGTGAGCGCGCCGGAGAAGATGTGACCACCATGACCCGCCCCGGCGGGCCGATACGGGAGACCCCATGAGATTCCAACGCGGCGGCTTCGTGATGGGCATGATCATCGGCCTGATGGTCGGGCTGGCCCTCGCGCTCGGCGTGGCGCTGTACGTGACCAAGGTGCCGGTGCCCTTCGTCAACAAGGTGCCGCAGCGCACCGCCGAGCAAGACGCCGCCGAGCGCGAGCGCAACCGGAACTGGGATCCCAACAGCCCGCTGTATGGCCGCAACCCGGCCCGTCCCGGCCAGATGCCTCGCCCCCCCGGCGGTGCTGCCAGCGCGGTCGTGGCGCCCGCCGCCAGCGAACCGCAGGTAGCGGCCTGGCCACCGGAATCCGGCATTCCCAACGAGCCGCCCGCCACTTCCCGGCGGGATCCGGCCGACATCCTCGCCGACCGGCCGTCCGAGCCGGCCGCTGCTGCGCCGGTGGGGCCCACGGGCCCCGCCACACCCGCGGGTCGCGAAGGCAGCGACCCGTTCTCGTACTTCGTCCAGGTAGGCGCCTTCGGCCGCATGGAAGATGCGGAGCAGCAGCGGGCCCGCTTGGCCATGCTGGGTTTCAGCGCTCGCATCACCGAGCGTGAACAGGGTGGCGGGCGCACCGTGTACCGGGTGCGGGTCGGCCCGTTCGACCGCAAGGACGAGGCAGATTCAGCCCGCGACCGACTGAACGGGTCAGGCATGGAGTCGTCCCTTGTGCGCGTGCAGCGTTAGAGGCAGGAGTCCGGTCAACCCTCCATTTTTCTCAGGAAGCTCATCGATGAACCGACGCCACTTCTCCGCTCGCCTGGCCGCAGGCGGCCTGGTCCTCACCGCCCTGGGCGGCACCGGCCGGGCACGTGCCCAGGGCAAGCCGGTCGAAGGCACCCACTACGTGAAGTTGGCGCAGCCGGTGCCCGTGCCCCCCGGCAAGATCGAGGTCGTGGAGTTCTTCTGGTATGGGTGCCCGCATTGCAACGCCTTCGAGCCCCTGCTGGAGACCTGGATCCCCAGGCTGCCGGCAGACGTGGCGTTCCGCCGCGTGCCGGTCGCGTTCCGCGACGAGCCCTTCACCAGCCACCAGAAGATCTATTACGCGCTGGAAGCCATGGGCCTGCTGCCCAGTATGCATCGCAAGGTCTTCTACGCCATCCACGGTGAGCGCCTGCGTCTGGACAAGCCGGCCGACATCGAGGCGTTCATGGTCAAGCACAACGTGGACGGCCAGAAGTTCATGGAGAACTTCAATTCCTTCACGACGCTGACCAAGGTGCGGCAAGCGACCAAGCTGGCCGCCGACTACAAGATCGACGGCGTGCCCGCGCTGGGTATCCAAGGCCGGTATTTCACCTCGGGCACCCTCGCCGGATCACCTCAAGCGGCACTGGCGGTGACCGATTACCTCGTCGGGCTGGTGCGCAAGGGCTGAACTGCGCGGCCAGCGCAGCGCCTACCGCGCCCTCGGCGCGGTTTTCTCCCAAGGCTTGAAACGCCGAGGCTAGAATGGTCTGCAAGTTTCATGCCTTTATGATTCACCTCTTGTCGTCCCCCACGATCCGCGCACTGGCCGGCGCTCTGCTCGCCCTGGCGGCCGCCTGGCCTGCGCAAGCTGAGAAGGCCGATCGCACCAAGCCGCTGAACGTGGCGGCCGACCGGCAGGGCACCGTCGACCTGCACAACCAGGTCATCGCGTTCGAAGGCAACGTCGTCATCACCAAGGGGACGATCGTCATCCGGGCTGACCGGGTGGAAGTGCGGGAGGGCGAGGACGGCCATCACACCGCCGTGGCCTTCGGCAGCCGCAGCCGGCCGGCCACCTTCCGTCAGAAGCGCGACGACGTCGACGAGTACATCGAGGGCCAGGGCGACCGCCTGGAATACGAGGAAAAGGGCGGCGTGATGCGCCTCTCGGGCAACGCGGTGGTGCGGCGGCTGCGTGGCGAAGCCGTGGCGGACGAAATCACGGGCAGCGTCATCGCCTACGACAACACCCAGGAGCGCTTCAGCGTGACCGGCGCCCCCTCCGACGGCCCCGGGAGCCGCGTGCGCGCCGTGCTGACTCCCCGCAGCGGCACGGCAGCTTCGACTGCGGCCTCGCAACCCGCCACACCCCTGCGGCTCGATCCCGGCGCGGAAGGCAGCCGATGAGCGCGGCCCTCGCCACCCACGGCATCGCCGCCGCACCACGGCCCAGCGGACGCCTCGCGGCCAGCGGCCTGCAGAAGACCTATGGGGTGCGCAAGGTGGTCAAGGATGTGCACCTTGCGGTCGATGCCGGCGAGGTGGTCGGGCTGCTCGGACCCAACGGCGCCGGCAAGACCACCAGCTTCTACATGATCGTGGGCCTGGTCCGCGCTGACGCGGGGGAAATCACGATCGAGGGCCAGCGCGTGGAGCGTTTGCCCATACACCGGCGATCGCGGCTGGGCCTGTCGTACCTGCCGCAGGAAGCGTCGATATTCCGCAAGCTCACCGTCGAGGAGAACATCCGCGCGGTGCTGGAGCTGCAGCTGGACACCGACGGCAAGCCGCTCAAACCGAAGGTCATCCAGGAACTGCTCGACGGTCTGCTGCACGACCTGTCGATCGAGAAGCTGCGCCATTCGCCGGCCCCCGCACTGTCGGGCGGCGAGCGGCGACGGGTGGAGATCGCCCGCGCACTGGCCACGCAGCCTCGATTCATCCTGCTCGACGAGCCATTCGCCGGGGTGGATCCGATCGCCGTGATCGAGATCCAGCGCATCATCAGCTTCCTCAAGGCGCGTGGCATCGGCGTGCTGATCACCGACCACAACGTACGCGAGACGCTGGGTATCTGCGACCGCGCCTACATCATCAGTGAAGGACGTGTGCTGGCCGAGGGCACGCCGTCCGAGATTGTGGAGAACCCTGATGTGCGCAAGGTGTACCTCGGCGAGCACTTCCGGATGTGAGATGACGCCCCCCCGGCCCACGTCCCGTGGTCCGACCCCCCGAGGGGGTCGCGCCGCCGCTTGGGAGCGGCCCGGCGCTGCGGCGCGGACCACCCCCGGTCCACGTCCCGTGGGCCGCCGCCCCCGAGGGGGTCGCGCCGCCGCTTGGGAGCGGCCCGGCGCTGCGGCGCGGACCACCCCCGGTCCACGTCCCGTGGGCCGCCCCCCCGAGGAGGTCGCGCCGCCACTTGGGAGTGGCCCGGCGCTGGGGTGAGCTGATATGGCAGGCTCCATGAAACCGTCGTTGCAGATCCGCCTCTCGCAGCACTTGGCGCTCACACCGCAGCTGCAACAGTCCATTCGGCTGCTGCAGCTGTCGACGCTGGAACTGCACCAGGAAGTCGAGCAGATGCTGGAGCAGAACCCCTTCCTCGAAACCGAGGAGGAGAGCGCACCCGCCTTCGACCCGCTGGCCGAGCGGATCACCCCGAACGAGCGGGCCGGCGAGCGCGAGGCAGAAAGCGCGGCCGACGCGGTCACCGGCAGCGGCGACGATGCGCCGGGTGTCGACAGCGCCGAGTTCGGCGCCACCGAGCGCGAGGACTGGGAAAACGGCACTGAGCGTGACGACTTCGATGGCATCCGCGAAACGCCCGGCACCGGCGCCACCGCCGGGGGCGACAGCGATGATTTCGATCCGCAGGATCGAGATCCGGCCGGGCAGACCCTGCAGGATTTCCTGCGAGCCCAGTTGCCCGGGATGCGCCTGTCGGCGGAGGACGCCGCCGCCCTGCACGTGCTCATCGAGTCGCTGGACGACGACGGCTACCTTGCCGACCCACTGGAGGAAATCGCCACTCAGCTCGCTGGCGAGGACGAGGAAGCGCGCACGGAACTGCTGGAGCGTCTGCAATGCGCGCTCAAGTGGCTGCAGAGCATGGAGCCGCCGGGGGTGGGTGCGCGTTCGCTGGGCGAGTGCCTGACGCTGCAGCTGCGCCTCAGGGAGCGCAGCGAGTCGCAGGCCATCGCCATCATCATCTGCAAGCAGCACCTGGAGCTGCTGGCGCGGCGCGACATGAAGAAGCTCATGGCCGCCACCGGCGCCGACGAGGCGATGCTCAAGGAGGCGCAGGGACTCATCACCTCGCTCGAGCCCAAGCCGGCGCGACCCTTCGCCCGCGCCGAGGCGAACATCATCGTGCCCGATGTGCTGGTGCAGAAGACAGGACGCAGCTGGAAGGTTGTACTCAACCCGGACGTGATGCCCAAGCTGCGCATCAACGACCTGTACGCCCAGGCCATTCGCGGCGCCCGCGGCGCAGGCAACGGCAGCGCGGCGGGCCTGAGCTCGCGGCTGCAGGAGGCGCGCTGGTTCATGAAGAACATCCAGCAGCGCTTCGACACCATCCAGCGCGTCTCCCAGGCCATCGTCGAGCGCCAGAAGAGCTTCTTCACACACGGCGAGATCGCCATGAAGCCGCTCGTGCTGCGCGAGATCGCCGACGAGCTGGGCCTGCATGAATCCACCATTTCACGCGTGACCACCGCCAAGTACATGGCCACTCCTTTCGGCACCTTCGAGCTGAAGTACTTTTTCGGCTCCTCGCTCAATACCGAGGCGGGCGGCAACGCCTCCAGCACCGCCGTGCGCGCGCTCATCAAGCAGCTCGTCTGCGCCGAGGACCCGAGCAAGCCACTGTCGGACAGCCAGCTGTCGCAGATGCTGGAGGAACAAGGCATCCAGGTGGCGCGCCGCACAGTGGCGAAGTACCGCGAGGCGCTGCGGATCGCGCCGGCCAACCTGCGCCGCGCGCTCTGACCCGGATGTCGCTACCCCTGTTCCTGCCGTGCGCCGCGGGCGTGGAGGCCTGGTTGGCCGAGGAAGTGCGCGAGGTGCTGCCGCAGGCCGAGGTGCAGCCCGCGCGCGGCGGCGTGTCGCTGCTCGGCAGCGAGGCCGACGTCATGGCGCTCAACCTCGAATGCCGGCTGCCGCAGCGCGTGCTGATCGAAGTGGCCGAGGGTCCCTACCGCAGCGAGGACGACCTCTACACCCTGGGCCGCCGCGTGGACTGGACCCGGTGGATCTCGCCGCGCCACACGCTGCGCGTGGACACCACGGCGCAGCGCAGCCCGCTGCGCAGCCTCAACTTCGCTGCGCTGCGCATCAAGGATGCCGTGTGCGACGCCATGCGCGAGGCCACGGGTGCGCGCCCCGACGTCGACACGCAGCGGCCCGACCTGCAGCTCGTGCTGCACCTGGGCCCCGAGCGTGCCGCGCTGTACGTCGACAGCTCGGGCGAGCCGCTCTTCAAGCGCGGCTGGCGCGAAGACAAGGGCGACGCGCCCCTGAAGGAAACGCTGGCCGCCGCCATGCTCGCGGCGGCAGGCTGGCGGGGTACGCCCGATCACGGAGGCGCGCTGCACGACCCCTGCTGCGGCTCCGGCACGATCGCCATCGAGGCGGCGCAGATCGCCTGCGGCATTGCCCCGGGCTTGCGGCGCCGCTTCGCTTTCGAGCGTCTGCTGCCGTTTTCCAGCGGGGCGATGCGCGCACAGTGGCAGCAGCTCAGAAGCCGGGCCGAGGCACGCGTGCATCCGAGCGCCGTGCCCATCATCGCCAGCGACGTCTCCTTCCGGATGGTCGACTTCGCCCGGCGCAATGCGCACCGTGCCGGTGTGGAGCGCTACATCGAATTCCACGGCGGCGACGCGCTGGAGCGGCCAGCCCCCGCCCTGGCCGCCGACCTGCCCGGCACGCTGATGCTCAACCCGCCGTACGGTGAGCGCATCGAGGTGCGCGGCAAGGCACGCGCTTCCGCTTCATCAGCAGCGCCCGGGAGTGACAACCGGGCGTTGCCGGAAGACTTCTACGCGCGGCTGGCGGCACATTGGAAGCGGGCCTACACGGCCCACTCTGCAGGGTGGACGGCCTGGGTGCTGAGCCCGGACATGAAGCTGCCGGGCAAGATGCGACTCAAGGAGACACGGCGCATCCCGATGTGGAACGGCCCGATCGAGTGCCGGCTCTTCCGGTTCGACCTGGTGGCGGGGTCGATGCGCGAGTCGCCCTAGTGCTCTGCGCGGAACAAAGCGTCATGAAGACCGCAGCACGGGTCGCCTGCCGTTGTTGCGCCGCTTGCGCAGGGGTCCACCCTGAGCTGCGCGGCGCGCCTAGTCAGGCGACCCGTGCTGCGGTCTTCGAACCGTCGGCTCGCTTCGGACACGTCGCTGACGCTTTGTCCCGCGCAGAGCACTAGCCCCGGCCAATCCTCCCCAGCAGTTCGCCGATGTCACCCAATCCTCCGGCCGGCACGTAGCCGGCGGGCGTGAGCTTGTCCAGCACGTAGGGGAGCATGCGCGCGAGCCGTTCCGCCGTGGCCCGCTCCGACAGCCCCATTTCGTCGGCGATGCGCGCCACGGTCTCGGGTCCGATGACGGTGCACAGGACATCGGGCGTGATGGCATGGTTGGGGCCGATTGCGATCCAGGAGCCGACGAGGTGCGCCCGGCCGCTGTGCTCGAACGCCTCGATCAGCCCATGGACGCCGGGACCGTCACCGTCGTTGGCCAGCATGTCCAACACGACATGGAGCATGTCGCCGCTGCCCGCGGCAGCGCCAACGCCCGACAGTGCGCCGATCACCGAATCGAGCAAACCCATGATGACCTCCGTGAAGGCCTCCCCCGCTACTCATTGTGGTGGCGACGGCGCGACCTGGACCCAAACCGGAGTCGTGTTGCAGGGCATCATGCAACGCCGTGCAAACGACGCCGCCGGCGCCCGCGGTCTTCAGGTCATGCAATGCATGGAGATCGCGGCTTGAACGGCCAGCGGTGCCGTGTCTGCTCGCAAGGTTCGTGCCCCGAGCGACACGGCAGTAAAACCCTCCGCCAGGGCCACCGCCTCCTCGGCTTCGGTGAGCCCGCCTTCGGGACCACTCAGGATGACGGCCGCCGCGCCTGCCTGCGCGGGATCGAAGGCAGCCCGGCTGCGCAGGCTGAGCACGAACCGTGACTCATGCGCCGCCGGCGATCCGAGCGTGGCCAGCCACTCGCGCAGCGTCCTGACCTGCGCCACCTCCGGCACCCGCGTGCGGCCGGACTGCTCGCTCGCCGCCACGGCGACGCCCTGCCAGTGGGCCACACGTCGCTCGGCCCGCTCGCCCTGCAGGCGCAGCACGGAGCGCTCGCAGAGCAAGGGCTGGATGCGGGCCACACCGAGTTCGGTTGCCTTCTCGACCAGCAGGTCCATGCGCTCGTTGGCCGGCATCCCCACCGCCAGCGTGGCCAGGCAAGGCAGCTCCCGATCGGCGGACTCGTGTGCCAGCACCTGCACCTGCACCGAATCGCGCGCCATGCGCACCACTTGGGCGCGCCATTCCCCACCTTCGCCACTGAACAGCGTGAGCTCGTGGCCCGGCTGCAGGCGCAGCACCTGGACATGGCGCGCGGCACCGGAGGGCAGCTCGAAGACGCGATCGGCGTGGAGCGTGTCGGGAACGTACAGGCGGGCGATCATCGCCAGGAGTGTAGGAGCGGGCGCTGTCGTCGCCTCCCGCCGCGTCACCCCGCTTCACGCCGCGATGGCGACCCGATCGCGATCGAGGTGGTGCAGCCAGTCTCGCACGATGACCTGCGTGTAGACGCTGGCGACTTCGACGATGAAGCGCGCGAAATCCGCATGGGCCTCATCGTCGGCGCGGTCCGACACGGTTCTCAGTACGGCAAAGGGACGTCCGAAGTCGTGGCACACCTGGGCCAGCGCCGCGCCTTCCATCTCGACGGCCAGCGCATCCGGCAGGGCAAGCGCCAGGGCCCGGCTCTCGCCCGCTGTCGCGACAAAACGGTCGCCGCTGGCGACGAGCCCTCGATGCACGCGCGGCGCGGTGATGTCGAAGCTGGCCATGTGGGCCCCGCCCAGCACTTGCGCGGCCCGCGACATGCAGCGCGAGGCTGAGGCAGCGAGCGCCTCGCTGAGCCCGGCATGCGCGCCGAAGCGGGCGCGACCGGTGAGCGGCACCTCATAGCGCGGAAAGAGTGGCGACGCATCCATGTCGTGCTGCAAGAGCTCGCGCGCCACGACGACATCGCCCACGCGGACACCGTCACCGATGCCGCCGGCCACGCCCGTCAACACGATGGCCTTCGCATGGAACTCGGTGAACAACAGCGCGGCCGTGGTTGCCGCAGCCACCTTGCCGATGCCCGACAGCACCAACACGACGTCGTGGCCCTCCATGGTGCCAAGGTGGAACCGGCGCCCGGCGATCTCGTGCACGTCAGGCGCAACCAGGGCGGGCAGCAAAGCACGCAGTTCCTCGTGCATCGCGCTGACGATGGCCAGGCGAGGCGTCGGCTGAGGTGGGCCGGGCGGCATGTGAACTCGGGGCTTGGCGATCAACCCTTCTCGCGCAGCTCCCGGCGCAGGACCTTGCCGACTGGCGTCTTGGGCAGCTCGTTGCGGAACTCGATCACCTTGGGCCGCTTGTAGCCAGTGAGGTTGGCTTCGCAGTAGGCCCGCACCTGCTGCTCGGTCACGCCCGGGTCGCTGCGCACGATGCAGAGCTTGACGGCCTCGCCGGCCTTGGCATCGCTCACGCCGACCGCCGCGCACTCCCGCACACCGGGCATCTGCGTGACCACGTCCTCGACCTCGTTGGGGTACACGTTGAAGCCGCTCACCAGGATCATGTCCTTCTTGCGATCCACGATGCGGAAGTAGCCCCGCTCGTCCACCACGCCGACGTCGCCGCTGCGGAAGAAACCGTCGCTCGTCATGACCTTGGCGGTCTCGTCGGGGCGCTGCCAGTAGCCCGCCATCACCTGTGGGCCTTTGATCGCGATCTCGCCCGGTGTACCGACGGGCACCTCGTTGCCGTCATCGTCGAGCAGCTTGATCTCGGTGTTCGGCAAGGGCATGCCGATGTTGCCGCTGTAGGCCGCGCTGTCCACGGGGTTGCATGTGGCCGAAGGCGAGGTTTCAGACAGGCCGTAGCCTTCAACGATGGGGCACCCCGTCTTCTCCAGCCACATCCTGGCAGTCGCGCTTTGCACCGCCATGCCGCCGCCCACGGACAGTACCAGGTGGCTCCAATCGACCGTGTTGAAGTGGCCGTGGTTGGCCATCCCGTTGAACAGCGTGTTCACCGCCGGGAAGCTGTGGAACTTCTGGCCCTTCAGTTCCTTGAACACGGCCGGCAGGTCGCGCGGGTTGGGGATGAGGATGTTGCAGCCGCCCATGCGCATCCCCAGCATCATGTTGATGTTGAAGCCGAAGATGTGATAGATCGGCAGCGCGCAGATGGTCACGATCTGCTCGCCCGCGGGCACCTTCTTGAGCGCGGGCTGGTACCACGCCTCGGACTGCAGGATGTTGGCCACGAGGTTGCGATGCAGCAGCACCGCCCCCTTGCTCACACCCGTGGTGCCGCCCGTGTACTGCAGCACCGCGATGTCGTCGGGCCCGGCTTGCACCGGCGCGAGGGGCTTGAAACGGCCTTGCGCCAGCGCATCGTTGAAGCGCACCGCTCCCGGAATGTCGTAGGCAGGCACCATCTTCTTGAGCCTGCGCACGACGTAGTTGACGATCATGGCCTTGGGGAAGCCCAGCATGTCACCCAGCCCGGTCAAGATCACCTTGCGGGTCGGCACGGAGGCCAGGACCTGCTGCAGCGTGTGCGCGAAGTTCTCGAACAGGAGGATGCCCTTGGCACCAGAGTCTTTGAGCTGGTGCTCCAGTTCACGAGGCGTGTACAGCGGGTTCACGTTCACGACCACGTAGCCCGCACGCAGGATGGCGGCCACGGCCACCGGGTACTGCGGTGCGTTGGGCATCATGACGGCGATACGGTCGCCCCGCTCGAAACCCTGGGCCTGAAGGTACGCGGCGAGCGAGCGCGACGCCTCGTCCACCTTCGCGAAGCTGAACGACGAGCCCATGAAGCGATAGGCCGGAAGATCGCGGTACCTGCGGAAGCTGTCCTCCAGGAGCGCCACCAAGGAGGTGTACTGCTCGACATCTATCGTCGCTGGCACCCCTTTTGGATAGTGCTTCAGCCAAGTCTTTTCCATTCTTCGCTCGCTCCTTGCTTCGATTCTGGCGCATGGCGGCCCCACCCGTATCGGGGAATTCGATAGCGATTGAAAGGGGAGCGCTGCACCAGGCGGAATGCATCTCTTGCTATCGTGCCAGGCAAACGTCCCCCGGCCTGCACGAGCCCCCACCAGAGATAGAGACCCCAGGGAAGGAAGCCCCATGAACGAGTCCCCCATCACCACTGCGGCCCAGTTCGACCGCTTCGACGTGGCCTTCAACGGCTGGAGCTTGCATGAGCTGGAAACGGCCATCGAACTGGCCTGGGCAGCCGGACCGGGCGCGGTGTACGGATCGAAGGTGCACGAGGCGGTAGACACCGTCATCGATGCGCTCGACGACGGCCGGCTGCGCGTGGCGCAGCGCCTGGCGCCGGGCGAGTGGACTGTCAACCAATGGATCAAGAAGGCGGTGCTGCTGTCGTTCCGGCTACACGACAACAAGCTGCTGCGCGCCGGCGACCTGTCCTTCTACGACAAGGTCGACTCGAAGTTCGCCGGCCTCGACGAGGCGCACATGCGCGCAAGCGGCGTGCGCATGGTGCCCCCGGCGGTCGCGCGGCGCGGCGCCTACCTCGGGCACAACGTGGTGATGATGCCGAGCTTCGTGAACATCGGCGCCTACGTCGACGAGGGCACCATGGTCGACGGCTGGGCGAACGTGGGCTCGTGCGCCCAGATCGGCAAGAACGTGCACCTGAGCGTGGGGGTTTGCATCGGCGGGGTGCTGGAGCCCATGCAGGCGCATCCCACCATCGTCGAGGACAACTGCTTCATCGGCGCGCACTCGTCGGTGGTCGAAGGCGTGATCGTCGAGGAGAACTCGGTCATCGCCATGGGCGTACACCTGGGCCAGAGCACCAAGATCTACGACCGCGAGACGCGCGAGATCAGCTATGGCCACGTCCGCGCCGGTTCGGTGGTCATCCCCGGCACGCTGCCCGGGCCCGATGGCACCTACAGCACGGCCTGCGCGGTGATCGTGAAGAAGGTCGATGCGCAAAGCCGCGCCAAGACGAGCATCAACGAGCTGCTGAGGTCGTAGGACGCGGGAGGGCGGCCTACTCGACCGCCTTGACCATCTCCTCAACCACCTTCTTCGCGTCACCGAAGACCATCATGGTCTTGTCCATGTAGAACAGTTCGTTGTCCAGGCCGGCATAACCCGCGGCCATGGACCGCTTGTTCACGATCACGGTCTTGGCCTTGTAGGCCTCCAGGATGGGCATGCCGTAGATGGGCGTGCCCTTCTGCAAGGCGGCGGGGTTGACGACATCGTTGGCGCCCAGGATCACCGCCACGTCGGCCTGGCCGAACTCGGGGTTGATGTCCTCCATCTCGAACACCTGGTCGTAGGGCACCTCGGCCTCGGCCAGCAGCACATTCATGTGGCCGGGCATGCGCCCAGCCACGGGATGGATGGCGTACTTCACCGTCACGCCCTTCTCGGTGAGCTTCTCGGCGAGTTCCTTGACGGCGTGCTGTGCACGCGCCACCGCCAGGCCGTAGCCGGGCACGATGATCACCGTCTCCGCGTTGCCCAGGATGAAGGCCGCATCGTCGGGACTGCCGCTCTTGACCGTGCGCTGCACCTGCTCGCCCTGCGCGCCCGCGCTACTGTCACCGCCGAAGCCGCCGAGGATCACGTTGAAGAACGAGCGGTTCATCGCCTTGCACATGATGTACGAGAGGATGGCGCCCGAGCTGCCCACCAGCGAGCCGGCGATGATGAGCATCGAGTTGTTCAGGCTGAAGCCGATGCCCGCTGCCGCCCAGCCCGAGTAGCTGTTGAGCATGGACACCACCACCGGCATGTCGGCGCCGCCGATGGGGATGATGAGGAGCACGCCCAGCACGAAGCTCAGCGCGAGCATGGCGTAGAAGGCCGGCCAGCTCCCGGTGGCCATGAACAGCAACCCGAGCGCGATGGTCGACAGACCCAGAACCAGGTTGAGCAGGTGCTGGCCGGCGAAGACCACCGGGGCGCCTTTGAACAGCCGGAACTTGTAGGTGCCCGAGAGCTTGCCAAAAGCGATCACCGAGCCGCTGAAAGTGATGGCGCCGATCGCCGCGCCCAGGAAGAGCTCCAGCCGGTTGCCCGCCGGGATGGGGTCGCCCCGTGCCGCGATGCCGAAGGCATGCGGTTCGGCCACTGCCGCCACGGCAATGAACACCGCCGACATACCGATCATGCTGTGGAAGAAGGCCACGAGTTCGGGCATCTTGGTCATCTCGACCGTGCGGGCGCGCCAGGCGCCATAGGCTCCCCCGGCCACCAGACCCAGCAGCACCCAGATCAGGCCGAGGCCGCTGTCGGCCAGCCGGACGATAAGTGCAGCCGTGGTGAAGACCGCGATGCCCATGCCCGCCATGCCGAAGACGTTGCCGCGGATGGAGGTGGTCGGGTGGCTCAGACCCTTCAAGGCCTGGATGAAACACACGCTGGCCACGAGGTACAGCAGGGTGACGACGTTGAGACTCATGCCCGCGCCTCCGGCTTGTCGGCAAGCGCGGCCACCGGCTTGTCGGCCTTCTTTTCCTTCTTCCTGAACATTTCGAGCATGCGGCGCGTGACCAGGAAGCCCCCGAAGATGTTCACCGCCGCCAGCGCCACGGCGAGCACGCCCATGGTTTTGCCCAGCCCGGTGTCCGTGAGCGCGGCAGCCAGCATGGCACCCACCACGACGATGGCCGAAATGGCGTTGGTCACCGCCATGAGCGGCGTGTGCAGTGCCGGCGTGACACCCCACACCACGTGGTAGCCCACGTAGATCGCCAGCACGAAGATGATCAGGTTGATGATGGTCGGAGAGATGGCTTCCATGGTCACTTCCTCAGTACGGTGCCGTCGCGAGTCATGAGGCACGCGGCAACGATGTCGTCGTCCATCGGGATGTGCAGCGTCCCCTCCTTGGTGATGATGAGCTTGAGGAAGTCGAGCACGTTGCGCGCGTACAGCGCGGAGGCGTCGGCGGCCACCAGCGCGGGCAGGTTGGTCTCGCCGATCAGCGTGACGTTGTGCTTGACCACCGTCTTGCCGGGCTCCGTGAGCGGGCAGTTGCCGCCGTTGGCTGCGGCCAGGTCCACCAGCACCGCGCCGGGCTTCATGGCCCTGACCATTTCCTCGGACACGAGCACGGGCGCGGGCCGGCCGGGGATGAGCGCGGTGGTGATGACGATGTCGGCCTGCGCGACGCGCTTGCCCACCTCCACCTTCTGCCGGTCCAGCCAGCTTTGCGGCATGGGCCGCGCGTACCCGCCCACGCCCTCGGCCGCCTCCTTCTCCTCGGCCGTCTCGTAGGGCACGTCGATGAACCTGGCGCCCAGCGACTCGACCTGCTCCTTGACGCTGGGCCGCACGTCGCTCGCCTCGATCACCGCCCCCAGCCGCTTGGCCGTGGCAATGGCCTGGAGGCCGGCCACGCCCACGCCCAGCACCACCACTCGCGCAGCCTTCACCGTGCCGGCGGCCGTCATGAGCATGGGCATGAAACGCTGGTACTTGTCGGCGGCCATGATGACCGCCTTGTAGCCTGCCACGTTGGCTTGGCTGGACAGCACATCCATGCTCTGTGCGCGCGTGGTGCGCGGGGCGGCCTCAAGGGCGAAGGCGGTGAGGCCGGCGCCCGCCATGCGGTGCAGGTTGTCTCGATCGAAGGGATTGAGCATGCCGGCCAGCACCGCGCCGGTCTGCATCAGTTGCAGCTCGCTGTGCAGCGGGGCACGCACCTTGAGCACGAGGTCGCAACCGAAGGCGCCGACCGCATCGGTGATCTCCGCCCCGGCGCCCGCATAGGCTTCGTCGGTGGCCGCGGCGGCGAGGCCGGCCCCCGACTGGATGCGCAGCACATGGCCCTGCGCCGTCAGTTTCTTGGCGGTCTCGGGGGTGACCGCCACACGCGTTTCCCCGGCCGCCGCTTCGAGCGGAACCCCTATCAACATGAAAGCCTCCTCGGCGCTTGGGTTGGGACCCGCGGCGACACTGCACTAGACACTGCACGAGCCACGAGAGATCGAGAGCGGCGAGAGCTTACACAAACAAGCGCGGTCGATCGCGGTCGATATCAGGCTCAGCGGCCTTAGCATTCGCGCCCATGAGCGCACGCTGGAAACCGAACGTCACCGTCGCGGCCGTCATCGAGCAGGACGGCCGCTTCCTGCTGATCGAGGAGCACACCCCCGAGGGGCTGAAGCTGAACACTCCGGCCGGGCACCTCGATCCCGGCGAATCGCCTCAGGAGGGCGCCGTGCGCGAAGCCCTGGAGGAAACGGGACGGCTGTTCGTGCCCGATCGTTTCCTGGGCGTGTACCTGGCCCGCTTTCGCCGGCCGCACCGCTCCAAGCCCGGGCAGGTGGAAGACGTGACCTACCTGCGCCTGGCGTTCGGAGGCCGCGCCGGCGAGCGCGACCCCTTACGCGAGCTGGACACCGGCATCACGGGCACGTTATGGATGACGCTCGACGAGGTGCGTGCCAGCCGGGAACGCCATCGCAGCACACTGGTCTTGCGCTGTATCGAGGATTTCACCTCCGGGCGTCACTACCCGCTGGACACCGTGGCGACCGACCCCACCGTCTACGAGCCCGAGATCAAGTAGCGCCATGCCCGGTCCCCGCCTGCATCGAATCGTCGTCGGCCTGTCGGGTGGCGTGGATTCTGCCGTCTCTGCCCACCTGCTCAAGCAGCAGGGCCACGAGGTGGTCGCGATCTTCATGAAGAACTGGGAAGACGACGACGACAGCGAATACTGCTCGTCACGCCAGGACTTCCTCGACGCCGCCAGCGTGGCCGACGTGCTGGGCATCGAGATCGAGCACGTGAACTTCGCGGCGGAGTACAAGGACCGCGTCTTCGCCGAGTTCCTGCGCGAGTACCAGGCCGGCCGCACGCCCAACCCCGACGTCCTGTGCAACGCCGAGATCAAGTTCAAGGCTTTCCTGGACCACGCCCTGCGCCTGGGCGCCGAGAAGATCGCCACCGGCCACTACGCCCGCGTGCGCGAACGCGGCGGGGTTCATGAGTTGCTCAAGGGCCTGGACCCCTCCAAGGACCAGAGCTACTTCCTGCATCGGCTCAACCAGGCGCAGCTGTCGCGCACGCTGTTCCCGGTGGGCGAGCTGAAGAAGTCCGAGGTGCGCCGCATTGCCACGGAGATCGGCCTGCCCAACGCGCGGAAGAAGGATTCCACCGGCATCTGCTTCATCGGCGAGCGCCCATTCCGCGAATTCCTCAACCGCTACCTCGCCCGCACGCCCGGGCCCATCGAGGACGACCGGGGGCGTGTGGTCGGCGAACACGTGGGACTGAGCTTCTACACGCTCGGCCAGCGCAAGGGCATCGGCATCGGCGGCGTGAAGGAACATCGCCACGCCAAGGGCGGGAGCGACCACGCGCCGTGGTTCGTGGCGCGCAAGGATCTGGCCACCAACACGCTGTACGTGGTGCAGGGCCACGATCACCCCTGGCTGCTCGCCGCAACCCTGGTGGCCGACGAGACCAGCTGGGTGGCGGGCACCCCGCCGGCCGCGAGCCGCCATGCCGCCAAGACGCGCTACCGGCAGGCCGACGCGCCGTGCGACTACGCCCCGCTGGAGGACGGATTCGAGCTGCGCTTCGACGAGCCCCAATGGGCGGTGACGCCGGGCCAGTCGGCGGTGCTGTACGACGGCGAGGTGTGCTTGGGCGGAGGGATCATCGCGGGCCGCAGGGATTGATCGTCATCAGCGCGGCTGGGCCAGTTCCATCGTCCAGTACGTCTGGTAGGTGGTGGACGCACTGCCGGGTACGCAGGAAACGCCCATCTCGGTGAAGAGCGGATTCATCATGTTCGCGCAGTGGTCCGGGCTGGCCAACCAGGCGTCGACCACCGCCGCCACGCTGGTGTGACCGGCGGCCAGGTTTTCTCCGAGCCGCTGCCAGGCATACCCAGTGGCATTGACCCGGTCGGTCAGGGTGCCGCCCTCCGGGCTGGTGTGCGAGAAGAAGTTGAGCCTCGCCATGTCCTGCGCATGCCCGGCGGCCGCCTGCGCGAGCAGATCGTTCCAGGCCACGGCACCGGCCGGGTCGAACGTGCCAGCCTCGCCGCATTGCGCCCCAGCAGCCCGCGCTTCGTTCACGCGGGCCAGCGCGGCGGCACGGAAGTCGGGCAAGTTGCAGTCGGCCACCTCGACGTCGTTGTTGGGCCGATCGTCGCGGTCATCGCCCTCGCCCCCACCGCCCCCGCCGCCCCCGCAGGCGGCGAGCATTGCGGCGAGCTGGGCTGCGGCCACAAGGCTGAAGTGACGGCTCGACGTTGGATGCGCATGCATGGCGCCTACCGTAGCGCGGACTCGGGAAACTCAGGTATTCGGATGGCCTCGCTCCGGCGAAAAGCGCACCCGCCCGGTGACGCTTCACGAACGAGTGCCGAGTAAGCACTGGCAACGTTCATTGCTGTGCTGCATCATCACGGCCGAGCCGAGGCATCGCCCTCATAGGAAAACGATGATCACGTTCATGCGCGGGACCGCCGTGCCCTTCATCGCCGCGGTCCTGTTCCTGCTGACGCTGTGCGCACCGTCACGGGCCGAGCCCGTGCAGCGGCTGCGCATCGTCGGCGGGCTGGCGGGCGTCAACCAGTACACCCGCCAGGAGGCGCCCTTCTGGACACAGACACTGCCGCGCCTGACCGGCGGCCGGGTCAGCGCGGAGATCGTTCCGTTCGACCGCGCCGGCATACGCGGGCAGGAGATGCTGCGCCTGATGCAGCTCGGGGTCGTGCCTTTCGGCACCGCCTTGCTGAACCTGTCGGCCACGCAGGAGCCCGTGTTCGGTGCCCCCGATCTGGCCGGCCTCAACCCCGACATGCCGTCGGTGCGCCGCACCGTGGCGGCGTTCCGCCCCTACCTCCAGAAGGTCCTGCGCGAGCGCGACATCGAGTTGCTGGCGGTCTACGCCTATCCGGCGCAGGTCATCTGGTGCAACAAGCCCTTCGCGAGCCTGGCCGATCTGGCCACGCGGCGCATCCGAACTTCCAGCGCCTCCCAGGCCGACCTCATCGAAGCGCTGGGCGGCGTGCCTGTGCAAACGAGCTTCGCCGACATCATGGCCAACATGAAGAGCGGCAACATCGAATGCGTGATCACCGGAACCATGTCGGGCAACACCATCGGGCTGCATGAGGTGACCACGCATGTGCACGCGATGGCGATCAACTGGGGCCTGTCGATCTTCGGCGCGAATGCCGCTGCATGGCAGGCCTTGCCGCCCGACGCGCGTCGGCTGCTGAAGGAGCAGTTGCCCAAGCTGGAGGAAGCGATCTGGGACGAGGCGGAGCGTGAAACGGGGCAGGGCATCGCCTGCAACACGGGGCAGCCCAACTGCCGCGAGGGCCGCAGGGGAACGATGGTGGAAGTGAAGGCGTCGCCCACCGACGACGCCCGGCGCCGCGCCATCGTCATGGGCACCGTGCTGGCCCGCTGGGTCCATCGCTGCGGCCCCTCGTGCGCGAAAGTGTGGAACAGCACGATCGCGCCAGTGGCGGGCTTCGAGGCCAAGTCGCACTGAGCCATGCCGCTGCCTCGCCGTGTGCGCTTCACGATCTGGGGAGTGGTAACGCTGTTCGTGGGGGCCACGCTGGCCGTCGCGGCCAGCCTCATCTCCCGGGCCGAGACGGCCACGCTGGCCGACAGCGAGGGCAAGGCGGAACGCTTCGTGAGCGGCGCGGAAGCGGCACTCAACCGCACGCTGCTCGGGGTGGATGTGCTGCTGGCCGGGGTGGACGTGCTCCTGCGTCCGGCCGTGCGCCCCAACGGCTCCCTGGACGGCGCGCTTGCCAGCCGGCTGCTGCTGGAGATGACCAGCCGCAACCTGCTCGTACGCGACGTGGCGGTCCTCGCGATCGACGGTACCGTGCTCGGTGCCGCGCAGCCCAGCAGCCAGCGCATGGGCATCGACCTGCCCAAGGAGTTCGCCTCCGGGGTGCTGGGGCAAACCGCACCGCACCTGGCCATCAGTGCGCCGGTGGTCAACTTCGCCACTTCCGAACGCGTCCTCTACTTCGCCCGGCCGCTGCGCCTGGGATCGGGCGCGCCCGTGCTCGTGGTGGGCGAAGTGCCGGTGTCCCTGCTTGGGAACATCCTGTCCCAGGCAGTGGAGATCCACGGGCTCGTCGTGACCTTCGAGCGCGAGGACGGCCAACTGCTCACCAGCTTGCCGCCGGACGAGCGGATGATGGGCCAGAAACTCAGCCCGCCGCTCGCACGGGAGGACGCCACCGGCAAGCCATTGCGCGCCGCCAGCCGCCTGGGCAGCGCGCCGGCCATCGTGGTGGCGCGGCCCACGCTGTACCGCTCGGTGATGATCGCCGCCAGCATCCCGCTCGACGACGCGCTCGCGCGCTGGCGCAGCGAGCGCAACGACATCCTCGCCGTGGCCGGCGCCTTTGTGCTCATGATGCTGGGCGCGGGCGTGTTCACTCAGTGGCAGATGTCGCGGCTGGCGAGCGCGCGTGTCGAAGTCTCGCGCGCGAAATCCACGCTGGACCAGGCGCTGCAGTCCATGGCCGACGGCTTCCTGCTGTGCGACGCCGAAGACCGGGTGACGGCATGGAATCGCCGCTACATCGAGATCTTCCCGTGGGTGCGCAACATCATCGCCCCGGGCGTTCCGTTCCGCCGGCTGGCCGAGGCCGTGGCACCAGCCCTCATGCCCGAAGGCAGCAAGACCGAGCACCAGGCCTGGGTCGAGCGGCGCATCGCCATCCACAACAGCGGCAACGGCATGTACGAGCAGGAGCTGGCGCACGGCATGGTGATCCACGCCATCGAGCGGCGCACGCCCGACGGCGGCGTGGTCAGCGTCACCCGCGACATCACGGCGGCCGAGCGCGCCCTGGCGCGCGCCAAGGCGGCGGCGGAAGCGGCCAACGAATCGAAGTCGCAGTTCCTGGCCGCCATGAGCCACGAGATCCGCACGCCGCTCAACGGCGTGCTGGGCATGAACGGCCTGCTGCTCAACACCTCGCTCACCCCGGAACAGCGGCGCTATGCCGAGCTCATCCGCAGCTCGGGCCAGACCTTGCTCGCGGTGATCAACGACATCCTCGACCTGGCCAAGATCGAGGCCGGCCGCATGGAGCTGGAGATCGCGGAGTTCGACCCGGCCGCCACGCTGGACGAAGTCGTCTCACTGCTGTCAGTGCGCGCGCAGGCCAAGGGGCTGTCCATGCACCTGTGCATGCCGCCCGACCTGCCGGGTGCGCTGCGGGGCGACGCGAGCCGGCTGCGCCAGGTCCTGTTCAACCTGATCGGCAACGCGCTCAAGTTCACCGAGCACGGCAGCGTGAATATCGACGTCGCGCACCGGCCGCTGCCGGACGACCGGGTGGAGCTGACGATCGCCGTGCGCGACACCGGTATCGGCATCGCGCCCGAAGCCATGCCCAAGCTTTTCGACCGCTTCATGCAGGCCGATGCCCGGACGGCCAGGCGCTACGGCGGCACCGGGCTCGGCCTGGCCATCAGCCGCGAAATCGTCGACCTCATGGGCGGGCGCATCGAGGTGGACAGCGCGGTGGGCGCGGGCAGCACGTTCCGCGTGGTCGTGGCCATGTCGCGCGGCGACGCCGAGCGCCTGGCCAGGGCAGAATCGACCCTGCATGCCAGCTCCGACATCGGCGGGCTGCGCATCCTGGTGGCCGAGGACAACGGCGTGAACCAGATCCTCATCAAGGCCATCCTCGACCAGATGGGCCACTACAGCGACATCGTGGGCAACGGCATCGAAGCGGTGAGCCAGGTGCAGGCCGGCCGGTACGACCTCGTGCTGATGGACATCCAGATGCCCGAGATGGACGGCGAAGCCGCCACGCGCGCCATCCGCTCGCTGCCCAACGGCGTGGCCTCGATCCCGATCATTGCGATGACCGCCAACGCGATGGTCGAGCACCGCGAGGCCTATCTGGCCAGCGGCATGGACGACTACGTGTCCAAGCCCATCAGCTCGAAGGCACTGGCCGCGGCGATCGCGCGGGTGACGGCCGAGCAGACGTAGTTAGTGCAGTGTTTCACACTCCGTGGAACATAAAACCGCGTCGTTGCCGTCCTGGCGTCGTTGCAAATCCTCGCGATACCTGCGGGTATCGCTGCGGTTCGCGCCTAGCCAGGGCGACAAATCCATCGGTTTTCTTAAGTTCCACGGAGTGTGAAACACTGCACTAGTTCGCGGCCGCTTCCCGCGCCATCATCCCGATCGCTATTCCACCGCTTCGCCCAGCAGCCGCGCGGCGACTTCCAGCACGCGCTCCGCCGTGACCGGCTTGACGAGGTGTTCGTCGAAGTGCGTGGCGAGCGCGCGAGCCCGGTCCGGATCGCGGCCATAACCCGTGAGCGCCACCAGGCGCAGTCGCGGCAGCCGTGGATCGAAGCGCAGGTGGCCCGCCAGCTCGTAGCCGTCCATGCCCGGCAAGCCGATGTCCAGCAGCGCCAGCTCCGGCGCGAAGCTGTCGAGCGCCTCCATGGCAGCCGGGCCGTCGGAGGCGACGCGCACCTCGTAACCGGCATGCCGCAGCAGCTCCGCCAGCATGTCGGCTGCGTCGGCGTTGTCGTCGACCACCAGCACCCGCGCGCCGCGGCGCACGGGCAGCGCCGCGGCCTCCTGGCGTGCCCGTGGCGCGGCAGCCGGTGCCGCCGAGGGCAGGCGCACGATGAAGCGGCTGCCTCGCCCCGGGCCCTCGCTCTCGGCATGCACCGTCCCGCCGTGCAGCTGCACCAGCGTCTTGACGATGGCCAAGCCCAGCCCCAGGCCGCCGGCATGCCGGTCCATGCCCTGCTCGCCCTGCGTGAACAGGTCGAACACGCGCGGCAGCAACTCGGGCGCGATGCCCGTGCCGTGGTCTTCCACCGCCAGCTCGACGATGCCGCCCTGCTGCGCCAGGGTCAGCGCGATCGGCTCCTCGGGCCCGGTGAACTTGGCCGCGTTGTGCAGCAGGTTCGACACCACCTGCGCGAGGCGCACTGCATCGCCCTCGACGATCACAGGCTCGGCCGGCAGATGCAGTTCCACCGGCCGGGCGCGACGCTCCAGCGCGGGTTGCGCCAGCTCCATCGCGCGCTCCACCACGGCCCGCATGTCCATCGCTTCGCGCTCGATCTGGATCTTCCCGCGTGCGATGCGCGAAACGTCGAGCAGGTCATCGACCAGGCGTGAAAGATGCTCCACCTGGCGCTCGATGATGTGCCGCTCGGCCGACGTATCGCCAGCGCGCCGTGCCATCAGGTGCAGGGCCGTCACGATGGGTGCCAGCGGATTGCGCAGCTCATGGCCCAGCATGGCGAGGAACTCGTCCTTTGCCCGATTGGCACGCTCGGCCTGGCTGCGCGCTGCCTGCGCATCGGCATACAGCCGCGCGTTGTCCAGCGCGAGCGCCGCGCGCTGCGCCAGCTCCACCAGCAACGCGCAGTCATCGTCGGTGAACCCGCGGTGCGATTCGGCATGCACCGCCGCCATCGCCCCCAGCGTGCGGCCGCGGGCCACCAGCGGCACGATGAAGCAGGCGCTCGGCCCGATCGCCCCTGCTGCGCCGGCCAACGGCGCAGCCTCGGGCTCGTCGACCTCACTGCGCGACGGGTCGAACTGCGCCAGGTGGCTGCGGCCGGTGGCCACCGTCCAAGCCATCGAACCCGGCGTGCCTGCGCCCGCCTCCAGGCGCTGGACCAGTTCGCCTGCCATCCGCGACTTGTGTCGATCGGCGTGATGCGTGAGCGCGTGCTGCAGGCGGCCTTCGGCATCCACCAGATCGACACGGCACCAGTCCGCAACGCCGGGCACGACAACCGACACGATGGCCTCCAGCGTGGCATGCGGGTGCAATGAGCGCGACAGCACCGCTCCCGCGCTGGCAAGCTGCTCCAGGCGGCGCCTGGCCACCTCGGCACCGGCACGCGCGGTGCGCTCCGCAGCCAGCAAGCGTTCGCGCTCGGCCTCGTCCCGCCCGCGCTGCTCGGCCGCCGCCCCCAGTGCATCGGCCACCTCCTGGATCTCGCGGATGTCCGTGGCCGGCATGACCGGCCGTTCACCGCGGCCCAGCGCCTGCGCGGCACGCCGCAGCGCGCCGATGGGGCGGTTGACGCTGCGTGCAATGACCAGAGCAACCAGACCGCCCAGCAACACCGACAGCACAATGCCTCCGCCGAAGGCCAGCGAGGAACGCCAGGGCCCCGCCTCGACGGCGGTCATGGGAATGCCCATGGCGACCGACCAGCCGCTGACCGGCAGGCGCGAGTAGGCAGTGAGGATCCGATCGCCCTCCAGCGCCTGAGTCACGCCGACGCCCTCGTCGCCGGCCTCGGCCATGAGGCTTTGCAGGCTGGGCGCGGGCGGCGTGCCGATGTACTTGGCATGGGCCCGCGACCGCGCCACCCGCACACCCTTGGCATCGAACACCGACACCACCCACTCCTATGGCACCCGCTGGCGCTGGATCACGTCGAGGAACGCCTCGGGATCGATCACCCCGGTGATGACGAAACGCAGCTTGCCGTCGCGGATCACCGGCACACGCACCGGCACGCCGTACTCACCCCGCGCGCCTCGGCGCAGCGCGCCCACCACAGGACCCCTCTGCACCAGATGCTCGAAGCTCTCAGGCTCCGCGATGGCCATGTCGCTGCGCCCCGGCGGATACCCGGTGTGCACAAGCACCTTGCCGTCGGGCTGGGTGAGCAGGATGGCCCGCCAATGGGAGCGCGCGGCGGCCACGGGCTGCGCCACGCGATAGAACGTGACGGGGTCGCCGGTGTCCAGGGCACTGGAGGTCGCGAGCGCATCCAGCACATGGCTGACGCCGTGCAGCTCGGCATCCACGGCGCTCGCCAGTGCGCGCGCCAGTTCCAGGCTCGCCCGCTCGGCCTGCGCGCGCTGCTGCTGGGCCAGGACATACAGGCCGATGCCCGACATGAGCGCCAGGGGCAGGATGCCCGCGGCAGCCAGCAGGAACAGCCGCTGGCGCAGGCTGGTGCCGCGCAGCATCACGGCTTGCCGGCAGGTCGCGCCTGCGTGGCGGTGAGCGCCCCGGGCGCCGCACCCGCGATGAACCCGCCTCGCGGTCCGATGGCTCCATCCAGCATGATCCTGCACCTGCCGACAATCGCCGAAGGTGCATGTTATGCCGACGAACAACAGCCCGGCGCCTCGCTGGCAGCCGGGCCATCATCGATAACCCTTGAGTCGGTCGCAGGACCGGCGAAGGCCGCAGGGAAACTGCGGGGCCTCGGGCGCTCCTCAAGTTTCCTTGTGCCCCCTCGGGGCGCAGCCCAGCCCTGGGGGCGCTCAGAAGGGGATGTCGTCGTCCATGTCGTCGAAGCCGGTCGCCGGCTTCGACGCAGGCCGGCTGGCCGGCGGCTTGGGCGCCGGGGCGCTGCGCTCCTCGCGGGCGTAGCCGCCGCCGCTCTCGTCGCCGCCGCCCATGCCTTCACGGCCGCCGAGCATCTTCATTTCCTCCGCCACCACTTCGGTGGTGTAGCGGTCGTTGCCGTCCTTGTCCTGCCACTTGCGGGTCTTGAGGCGGCCTTCGATGTAGACCGAGCGACCCTTCTTCAGGTACTCGCCGGCCACCTCGGCCTGGCGGTCGTACAGCACCACCGAATGCCATTCGGTCTCTTCCTGGCGCTCGCCGCTGTCGCGGCTCTTCCAGGTGCGGGTGGTGGCGATGCGCAGGTTGCATACCGCGCTGCCGCTGGGCGTGTAGCGGACCTCGGGGTCGCGGCCGAGGTTGCCAATGAGAATGACTTTGTTGACCGAGGCCATGGGGACTGGGACTCCGAGCAATGAATGCCCCGGATTATCGCCTGCCGGTCCTTGGGCCCCAGCCCCATTCGGAGTGGGGACGCCCGGCGGCATGTCCCCCCGAAAGGGCCGAAGCGGCTGCGCCGCCGGGCTCCCGTACCATGCGCGCTGTACTGCCACCCGCCCATTCGTGAACTCCGCCGTCGCCACTTCCGCCCACAGCCCGCTCGCGGTCCTCCAGGAGGTGTTCGGCTACCCCTCCTTCCGTGGAGCACAGGCGGACATCGTCGACCATGTAACGCATGGAGGCGACGCGCTGGTGCTCATGCCTACCGGCGGCGGCAAGAGCCTGTGCTACCAGGTGCCGGCCATCGTGCGCCATCGCGCCGGGCAGGGCGTGGCCGTGGTCGTGAGCCCCCTCATCGCGCTCATGCACGACCAGGTGGGTGCGCTGGAAGAAGCCGGCGTGCACGCCGCCTTCCTCAACTCCACCCTGTCGTTCGAGGAAACGCAGCGCGTCGAGCGCGCGATGATGAGCGGGCGGCTGGTCCTGCTCTACGCCGCGCCCGAGCGTGTGACCACCGCGCGCTTCCTGGCCCAGCTCGATTCGCTGAACGAGCGCGGGCTGCTCAGCCTCTTCGCCATCGACGAAGCGCACTGCGTGAGCCAGTGGGGCCACGACTTCCGCGAGGACTATCTCGGCCTCGATGTGCTCCACACGCGCTTTCCGGGCGTGCCGCGCATCGCACTCACCGCCACCGCCGACGACCTCACGCGTGCCGACATGGTGCAGCGGCTGCAGCTGCAGTCCGCGCGGGTGTTCATCAGCAGCTTCGACCGGCCGAACATCCGCTACGCCATCGTCGAGAAGGACAACGCCCGCGCGCAGCTGCTGCGCTTCATCCAGGACGAGCACGAAGGCGACGCCGGCGTCGTGTACTGCCAGTCGCGCAAGAAGGTGGAAGAGACGGCCGACTGGCTCAAGTCGGAGGGCATCGCCGCGCTGCCCTATCACGCCGGCCTCGAAGCCGAGGTGCGCAAGCGCCACCAGGACCGCTTCCTGCGCGAGGAAGGGCTGGTGATGGTGGCGACCATCGCCTTCGGCATGGGGATCGACAAGCCCGATGTGCGATTCGTGGCGCACCTGGACCTGCCCAAGAACATCGAGAGCTACTACCAGGAGACAGGCCGTGCGGGCCGCGATGGCCTGCCCGCCAATGCCTGGATGACCTACGGCCTGGCCGACGTGGTGAACCAGCGCCGCATGATCGACGAGAGCCCGGCCGGCGAGGAGTTCAAGCGCGGCCAGCGCGCCAAGCTCGACGCCCTGCTCGCGCTGGCCGAGGCGCATGACTGCCGGCGCGTGCGCCTGCTGGCCTACTTCGGCGAGCAGAGTTCGCCGTGCGGCAACTGCGACAACTGCCTCAACCCGCCGGCCACCTGGGACGCGACCGAGGCCGCCCGCAAGGCGCTGTCGTGCATCTACCGCTTCCATCAGCACGGCGGCCAGCGCTTCGGCGCCGGGCACCTCATCGACGTGCTGCGCGGCAAGGTCACCGACAAGGTAAAGCAGTTTCGCCACGAGCAGCTGTCCACCTTCGGCATCGGGGCCAGCGTGAGCGAGACGCAGTGGCGCGCGGTGCTGCGCCAGCTGATCGCACTGGGCCACCTGCGCACCGAAGGGGAGTTCAACACGCTGGAACTCACACCGTCGGCGCGCGCGGTGCTGCGCGGCGAAGTCCAGCTGTTGCTGCGGTTGCCCAGCGAGACCCGCCGGGGCAAGGCGGCACGCGCCACGCGCGGCACCCGCGAAAAGCTGCCGCCCATGCCGCTGGACGCCCAGGGAACAGCCCTCTTCGCCGCGCTCAAGGCCTGGCGCGGCGAAGTGGCCCGCGAGCACAACCTGCCCGCCTACGTGGTGTTCCATGACGCCACGCTGGCCGAGATGGCCCGCCTGCGCCCGCGCTCGCTCGATGACCTGGCGCAGGTCACCGGTGTGGGCGCCAAGAAGCTGGAGGCCTACGGGCACGAGCTGCTGCGGGTACTCGCCGCCGACTGATCGCCGGCACAGGCGTGCACGTCAGGGAATGATGGTCACGCTCACGATGTGGCTGTCGGCCTCCCGCCCGCTGCCGTCGCGTGCCCGCGCGAAGACCTGAAGCGCCGCCCGGCCATCATCCGGCGCGGTGGCCACCCACTCGTAGGGTTCGCGCGTATCGGTGCCCAGCAGGACCGTGCCCCCGTTCGGTTCGATCCGGTAGAACGCGACGTGGTCGATGCCGCTTTCGTCGGCGGCTGCGGCGGCAAAGCGCACCGTCTGCCCGGCGCGCACGCTGTCGGCGGCGCTGGTCAGACTCACCGACGGATCGAAGCCGTCGATATCCCCGATCGACAGGAACACCCCGCCACCGCACGCACCCAGCACCAGCCACACGGTGCCCAGCACGGCCCAGCGCCCTACGGCAACCAGACGCGCGAGGAAACGGACACCGGCGCAGCACATGGCGCGATGCTACGCCGAGAGGGATTCCGGGGGCCCGGTGCGAGAACCGCCTCACGCGGACCGGCCTCGATGGGCAGGGCCGCAAACGACGCGAAGACTATGATCGACGGTTTCGTGCTGCGTCCCCGAATGTCCGCCGTTCCTTCCGAACATCCGCGCTCCGAACCCGCCGTCGACGCCCAGCCGGCCGTCGAGGCGCCCATGCTGCGCATTCGCGGCGCGCGCACGCACAACCTCAAGAACATCGACCTCGACATCCCGCGCAACAAGCTGGTGGTGATCACCGGGTTGTCGGGGTCGGGCAAGTCCAGCCTCGCCTTCGACACGCTCTACGCGGAGGGGCAGCGCCGCTACGTGGAAAGCCTGTCGGCCTACGCCCGGCAGTTCCTGGAGCTGATGGACAAGCCCGACGTGGATGTCATCGAGGGCCTGAGCCCCGCGATCTCCATCGAGCAGAAGGCCACTTCACACAACCCGCGCTCCACCGTGGGCACGGTGACCGAGATCCACGACTACCTGCGCCTGCTGTATGCGCGCGCCGGCACGCCCTTTTGCCCGGAGCATGCCAAGCCGCTGCGCGCGCAGAGCGTGAGCCAGATGGTCGATGCCGTCCTGGCCCTGCCCGAGGACACCAAGCTGATGGTGCTCGCGCCCGTGGTGCGCGACCGCAAGGGCGAGTTCGGCGAGTTGCTGGCCGAGATGCAGTCGAAAGGCTACGTGCGCTTTCGCATCGACGGGACCACGTACGAAGCGGCCGAGGCACCCAAGCTCAAGAAGGGCGAGAAGCACGACATCGATGTGGTCATCGACCGCATCAAGGTCCACGCCACCACGGACACCGGCCTGCGCCAGCGTGTGGCCGAGAGTTTCGAGGCCGCGCTGCGCATCGCCGATGGTCGCGCCATCGCACTGGAGATGGACGGCGGCCGCGAGCACCTGTTTTCCAGCAAGTTCGCGTGTCCGGTCTGCAGCTATTCGCTGGCCGAGCTGGAACCGCGCCTGTTCTCCTTCAACTCGCCCGTAGGCGCCTGCCCGCACTGCGACGGCCTGGGGCTGGTCACCGTGTTCGACCCGGAGCGCGTGGTCGGCTTTCCCACGCTCAGCCTGGCCAGCGGAGCGATCAAGGGCTGGGACCGCCGCAACCCCTACACCTTCTCGCTGCTGGAAAGCCTGGCCAAGCATTACGGCTTCGACGTCGACACCCCGTACGAAGAGCTGCCCGAACCGGTGCGGCAGGTGCTCCTGTACGGCTCGGGCGAGGAGGAGATCTCCTTCACCTACCAGGCCGAAGGCCCCAAGGGCAAGGCACGCAGCGTCAAGCGCCGGCATCCCTTCGAAGGAGTCATTCCGAACTTCGCCCGCCGCTACAAGGAGACCGACTCCGCCGCGGTGCGCGAGGACCTGGTGCGTTACCAAAGCGCCAAGCCGTGCCCGGAATGCCGCGGCACCCGGCTGCGCCGCGAAGCGCGGCACGTGTTCCTCCTGGACGAGCGCAACGAGGCCAAGGGCGGCACCGGCGAGCCGATCTACCGCGTCGAGCACTTCACGCTGCGCGAGTGCCTCGACTACTTCGAAAGCCTGCGGCTGCAAGGGGCCAAGGCCGAGATCGCCGACAAGATCGTGCGCGAGATTCGCTCGCGGCTCAGCTTCCTGAACGACGTGGGCCTGAACTACCTCAGCCTGGACCGCAGCGCCGACACCCTGTCGGGTGGCGAAGCGCAGCGCATCCGCCTCGCCTCGCAGATCGGCTCGGGCCTCACGGGCGTGATGTACGTGCTGGACGAACCCAGCATCGGCCTGCATCAGCGCGACAACGACCGCCTCATCGCCACGCTCAAGCACCTGCGCGACCTGGGCAACAGCGTACTGGTGGTCGAGCACGACGAAGACGCCATCCGCGCCGCTGATTACGTGGTCGACATGGGCCCGGGTGCCGGCGTGCACGGCGGCCAGGTGGTGGCCCAGGGCACGGCCGAGGAGGTGGCAGCCAACCAAGCCTCGCTCACCGGCCGCTACCTCGCGCGCACGCTGCGCATCGCACTGCCCCAGCACCGCCGTGGCTGGCGCCCCGCCGTGCACGACGCGCAGAACAGCGAGCCGGCGAGCCTGCGCATCGTGAACGCTCGCGGCAACAACCTGAAGAGCGTCACCGCCGAGATCCCCGTGGGTCTGTTCACCTGCGTGACCGGCGTGTCGGGCTCCGGCAAGAGCACGCTGGTCAACGACACGCTCTACGCCGCCGTGGCCCGCAAGCTTTACGGCAGCCATGCCGAGCCCGCGGCACACGACGCCATCGACGGCCTGGAGGCATTCGACAAGGTCATCAACGTCGACCAGAGTCCCATCGGCCGCACACCGCGCAGCAACCCCGCCACCTACACGGGCCTGTTCACGCCCATCCGCGAGCTGTTCGCCGAGGTACCCGCTGCCCGAGAGCGCGGCTACGGGCCTGGGCGCTTCAGCTTCAACGTGGCGGGCGGCCGCTGCGAGTCGTGCCAGGGCGATGGTGTGCTCAAGGTGGAGATGCACTTCCTGCCCGATGTCTACGTACCTTGCGACGTGTGCCACGGCCGGCGCTACAACCGCGAAACGCTGGAGGTCCTCTACAAGGGCCGCAACATCACCGAGGTCCTCGACATGACGGTCGAGGACGCGCGCGCGTTCTTCAGCGCCGTACCCGCCATCGCGCGCAAGCTGCAGACCCTGCTGGACGTGGGCCTGGGCTACATCCGCCTGGGCCAAAGCGCGACCACCCTCTCGGGCGGCGAGGCGCAACGCGTGAAGCTCGCCCTGGAGCTGTCCAAGCGCGACACCGGGCGCACCCTGTACATCCTCGACGAGCCCACCACCGGCCTGCACTTCGCCGACATCGACCTGCTGCTGCGGGTCTTGCACCAGTTGCGCGACGCGGGCAACACGATCGTGGTGATCGAGCACAACCTCGACGTCATCAAGACCGCCGACTGGCTCATCGACATGGGGCCCGAAGGCGGTGCAGGTGGGGGCACCGTCGTCGCCAGTGGCACGCCGGAAGACGTGGTGGCGAACCCAGCCAGCTTCACGGGCCGGTACCTGAAGCCGTTGCTGTAGCGCAGGCCGGCCGGGCGCCCGCGGCTGCGGCGCGACATCTGCACGTGGCGCACTCGCCGAAGTCCACGCACTCGCGGCGACAGGCCGTGGGCCTTGCCACACAATGGCGCCAGCTCCAATCACCATGCGCAAGGCCCCCCTCCCCAACGAAGCGCGCCGGCTCGCGGTACTGCGTGAGCTGGGCCTGCTCGACAGCGAGCCCGACAGCGGCTTCGATGCCCTGGTCCATGCCGCCGCCTCGCTCACCGGCTGCCCGGTCGCGCTGGTGAGCCTGGTCGACGAACACCGGCAGTGGTTCAAGGCGACCCGCGGCACCGCATACACCGAGATCCCCCGCGCCACCTCGCCCTGCGCTCGCACCATCCTCGGCGACGAACTGCTGGAGATCGCGGACCTGCAGGCCGATGCCAGCTTCGCCAGCAATCCATTGCTCCAGAGCGAACAGCCGCTGCGCTTCTATGCGGGCGTGCCGCTCATGTTCCGCGCAGCCAGGCTCGGCACCCTGTGCGTCATGGATCGCCGTTCGCGCCGGCTGAGCGTCGAGGAACGCGAAGCGCTGCACGGCCTGGCGCGCGTGGCCACGGAACTGCTGCGCAGCCACCAGCGCATGAACGCCGTCGATGCGGAGCATCGCCGCCTGATCGACTTTGGGCGAGCCTCCGGCGACTGGATGTGGGAAACCGACGAGACCCTGCGCACGACCTGGGTCTCCGAGGCCTTCGCCACAGTGACAGGCCTGGCTGCCGAGCACGTCGTCGGGCGCCCCGTCCAGGACCAGCCGCTGCTCGACGAACTCGGCGATGCGAAACCGGAGCTGGGCTGCCTGCTCGACCTCATGCGCCGTTGCCAGCCGTTCTCGCGTGCGGTCATGCAGAAGCACACGCCTCGCGGCCTGCTGTACGTGTCGCGCAGCGCCGTCCCGGTCTTCGGGGAGGACGGCCGCTTTCGCGGCTACCGTGGCACCGCGCGCGACGTGACGACCCAGGTGGCCGCCACCCGGCGCTCGCGCGGGCAGGACGCCCTGCTGCGCAAGCTCACCGCCCAGGTGCCCGGGGTGATCTTCCAGTTCCAGCTCAATGCCGACGGCAGCTGCCACTTCACCTACGCCAGCCGAGGGATGCGCAACATGCTCGGCCGCCCGATGCGGCTCGACCCGCACGGCACCAAGCCGGCGATGCCGCTGAGCATCATCCACCCCGACGACGTCGCCGGCTTCGCGCAGAGCATCTACCGCTCCGCGGACGCACTCGAGCCCTGGCACCGCGAGTACCGCGTCGTACGCGGCGATCACCACGTGCGTTGGCTGGAAACGCGTGCCATGCCCGAGAGGCTGCCCGAGGGCGGCACGCTCTGGCACGGCTTCACCACCGACGTGACGGAGCGCAAGGAGACCGAGCTTGCGCTACGGCGCTCCGAGGAGCGCTGGGAAATGGCGGCCGACGCCGGCGGCCTGGGCATCGCCGAAATCGACGTCGCTACCGGCGCACTCACCATGGACCGGCGCGCCTGCATCATCCATGGCCTGCCCCATCCCGCGGCTGCGCTCACACTCGAGCGGTGGATGGCCGCCATCCACCCCGACGACCGCGACAGCACGCGCCTGGGCCTCATGCAGGCCCTCGATACGCGCAGCACACTGGAGGCACGCTACCGTCTGGTGCGCCCGGACGGCCGCGAGGTGGCCGTGGAGATCACCGCGCGCGGCCGCTACGACGAGGCCAGCAGGCCCGTGGGCGTGGTGGGCACCTGCCGCGACGTCACGACCCAGCGTGAGCTGGAGCGCCTGCAGCGCGACAAGGAGGCCGCAGAGCGCGCCAATCGCGCCAAGAGCGAATTCCTGTCGCGCGTCAGCCACGAACTGCGAACACCGCTCAACGGCATCCTCGGCTTTGCGCAACTCATGGCGCTCGACCGCGCCGCCCCGCTCGCCCCCGAGCAGCAGCGCCGGCTCGACAGCGTCGCACGCGCCGGCAGGCATTTGCTCAATCTCATCAACGACGTGCTCGATGTCACCCGCATCGAGAGCGAGGACTTTTCACTGCAGCCAGCCTGCGTGGACGTGTGGGCTGCCGTATCGGAGTGCCTGGCACTCATCCAGCCCCTGGCCGACGAAGCCGGCGTGAAGCTGCCCGAGCTGCCCGCGGACCGGCCGCCCTGCTGGGTGATGGCCGACCCGCGCGCACTGGAGCAGGTGCTGATGAACCTGCTGTCCAACGCCATCAAGTACAACCGGCCAGCAGGCCGCGTGGAGATCACGGTGCAGCCCATCGCCGGCACGCAGCCTGCGCGATATCGCATCGCCATTCGCGACGAGGGCCGGGGCATCGCCAAGGAGCAACAGGGCTCACTGTTCCAGCCCTTCAACCGCCTCGGCGCCGAGCTCAGCCGCACGGAAGGCAGCGGCCTCGGGCTCGTGATCTGCCGGCGCCTGGTCGAGGGCATGGGCGGCGCCATCGGCGTTCAAAGCGCGAAGGGCAAGGGCTCGACCTTCAGCGTGGATCTGCCGGCCAGTACGCCACGGCCCCAGTTGCCAGCCATGTCGCGGCCCGTCGAAATCTCCCGCCCGGCCCTGTGCACCGGCCCCCGCGAGGTTCTCTACATCGAGGACGAGCCGCTCAACATGGTGTTGATGGAGGAGGTCTTCCGCAACCAGCCGCAGTGGACGCTGCTCGTCGCGGACGACGGGGCCACCGGCACGCGCATGGCCCGGGAATCGACACCCGACCTCGTCCTCATCGACATGAACCTGCCCGACATGCACGGCCTGACCTTGATCGAGACCTTGCGTCGCGATCCGAGAACGCGCGCCCTGCGTTGCATCGCGCTGTCGGCCGATGCCATGCGCGAGCAGATCGACGCAGCGCTCGCCGCCGGCTTCGACGAGTACTGGACGAAGCCCATCGACGTGCCACGCGTGCTCGCCGATCTGGCGCGGTTGCTGTCTACATCGCCGACGCACTGAGTACCGCACGGGCCCATCGAGTCGCCGTTCTGAACCGCCTCCACCCGCTGGGCTGAACCGCCCCCAGCGCTGGGCCGCTGATCCACCCCACGCGCTGCGGTTGAGCCGACCCACGCGCTGAGCCTGAGCCGACCCACGCGCTGAGCCTGAGCCGAC